>JACQDQ010000184.1 GCA_016201015.1 Pseudomonadota bacterium
ACCGCCGACGTTCTGATCGAGGCCGATCTGCGCGGCATCGAGTCGCATGGCGCGGCGATGATGCCCTGGTACGACGAGCTGCGCCGCGCCGGCAAGATCAACTTTGCGCCGCGGGTGAAGATGGCGCGCGAGACGGTGGCGACGGCGCTGATCGACGCCGATGGCGGGCTCGGGCACGTGCCGGGCGTGCGGGCGATGCGGCTGGCGATCGACAAATCGACGATGGCCGGCATCGGCTGCGTCGTGGTGGTGAACTCGAACCACTACGGCGCGGCGGGTATCTATGCCGAGATGGCGGCCAAGGCGGGGCGTATCGGCATGACGACGTCGACGACGCATATGCTGTCCGTCGTGCCCACCTTCGGCGCCGAGCCGATGCTCGGCACCAACCCTATCGCCATCGCCGCGCCGGCGCGCCGCAACCCGCCGTTCGTGCTCGACATGGCGACGAGCACGGTTGCCGTCGGCAAGATCAATGTCGCACGGCTCAAAGGCCGTTCGATCCCGGCGGGGTGGGCGCTCGACGAGCGCGGGCAGCCGGTGACCGATCCCGAGCGAGCGCTGGCGCGCAAGCACCTGACGCCGCTCGGCGGCACGCGCGAGCTCGGCAGCCACAAGGGCTACGGCCTCGGCGTCGCCGCGCATATTTTGGCGGCGGTGCTCGGTGGTGCCTCGTTCACGCCGCTGCGGCAGCGTCGCCAGGGCAAGAGCGAGCCCGACAACATCGGCCAATTCTTCCTGGCTATCGACCCGCAGGCGTTCCGGGCCGACGGTGCCTTCGAAGATGACCTCGACGACGTGATCGACGCGTTGCACGGGACGCGGCCGGCGGCGGCCGGGCAGTCCGTGCTGGTCGCCGGAGATCCGGAACAGACATGCCGCGCCGAGCGGATGCGCGGCGGCATAGAGTTGCCGGACAGGCTGGTGGAAGAGCTGCGCGGCCTGGCGGCTGGCTGCAATGCGCGGTTCACGCTGAGCGCAACATCGCCGGCGCTGTGACGCCGAGGACTTCGCGAAAAATGGGGCGGGTCGACGACCCGCCCCTGCATGTCCGGCGCCCTAGGGGGAATGGGACCGGAGCAAACCGCCGCCGATCATTTCGGGCGATGGACGGCACTACCCCCGCATTTCCGGGGCGCCGATACCGCTCCTGACCATTAACACCGCGACGTGTCCGATATTCCCGGCGCCGCCGTCGCCGCGACCCGGCCGAGATCAGGCTACGGACCGGCACGACCGCCTTCTAGTTGACCAGTCTGCGCCACCCTTGGATGGCGCCCAGGCTGGTCGTTGCGGTCGCCATGCCCAAGGCGCAGCCCACGCCCATGGCAGAGACGACGGCCGTCGCGGCGACCGGAGCGGCGACGGCGGCCGCGGCAGCGACCGGAGCGGGCGCGGAGATCGCGGCATATCCGCCGATGAACGCGCCGCCGGCGCAAGCCCCGATCAACAGTTCCCAGAAGTTCTCGCTGACATCCGGCGAATCGGGCGCCTCGATGTCGCGCCGCTTTTCGCCGGTTCCGGTGTCCTTCCCATCTTGGCCCGGCGTCGACGGCGGTATCGCCATGCTGCCCGGCGGCATCTGGGCCGCGGATTCCGTCGCCGCTGCCATAGTCGGACTCGAGACGAGATTCCCCGTCTGTATCATGGGAATCTGCGTGCCCTGCATCATATGGGCCATGGCGCCGGCTTGGGACCCGTAGGGCGGCAGGTTGCCCGGGCCCATGGGACCGGCCCTGCCCGCGAACGGACCGGCGATTGCCGACATGTTCATTCCGGGAAATTGCGCGGCGGCGGGTCCGAACGGCGTGGCCACCACCACGGCAAGAACTATGGAGCCAAGGATGGTCGCGGCGCATCGAGCCTGCGAGCGGTCGATCTTCGGACGGCCACCGCACCGCCGGCGGCGGTTCTCAGAGCGCCGACCGGCAGGGGATGCGCTTGCCTGTCGAGCCGTCGACGCAGCGCGTAAGTCGATTTCCCTCATTTGAGACTCTCCCAAAATGAATCGCTCCGCGGTTCACCGTCATTGCCACTTCGCGCCAGTATCGAATCAGACGTGCTCCGTCTCAACAGTCTTCCGCGCGCCGTCGAGATAGGCGGACCGTCGTGAATTCGGGCATGAACCATCGATCGTCTGTCATTCATCACGGTATCGAACGCCGCTCCGACCGAGTTTGACTTAGGTCAACGGCTTGAACAGTTGGCCGCAGCGCTCCAGGATACACCCGAGGTGTGTCTCCCTGTAACGGTCGATGCTCTCCACTCAGGCCGGAAACGTCGCGGCATAGAGGCGCCGCCAATTGCCGAATGCGATCTTGTCGGCTTCCTGCTTGGTGAAGCCGGCGCGGGTCAGCGCGGCCGGCACGTCGCCGAGTTGATGCACCTCTTTGAGCCAATCGGCCGGCGGCGTCTTGCCCGGCTTGGCGGCGGAGCCCGCGCCGTAGTCGATGGCGCGTGTCCAACGGCCCATGCGCATCCAGTCGAGGTCGATCTGGGCGTGGCCATGGCTGCGGTCGGTGCCGATGCCGACATGATCGATGCCGATGATGTCGACCGTCCGCTTCACCATTTCGCACCAGGCGTCGAGCGAGCTGCAGAAATAGTCGCCGGTGATGTTGCGATAGGCGGCGCAGCCGATCACCCCGCCATTGTCGCGCAGCGCACGCAGCACATCGTCCGTCTTGTTGCGCTTATGCGGAAACAGCGAATCGGCGTTGGCGTGGCTGATCGCCACCGGCTTCTGCGCCCAGCGGATCGCGTCGAGCGTCGTGCGATTGCCGACATGCGACAGATCCACCACGATGCCGGCGCGGTTCATCTCGCGCACGACGTCTCGGCCAAACCGCGACAGGCCGGAATCCTCCTGCTCGTAGCAGCTGCCGCCAAGCTCGTTCTGGTTGTTGTAGGTGAGCTGCACCACGCGAACGCCCAGCTCCGCGAACAGCTCGATGAAGCGGATGCGGCCCTCGAACAGCTCGGCATTCTGCGATCCCAGCACGATCGCCGTTCGTTCTTCCCGCGCCGCGCGGTCGATGTCGGCGACGCCGCGGGCGATCAGGATCAGGTCGGCATTTTCCCGTTCCATGTCGCGCCAACGCGCGATCCGGTCCATGGTCTCGACGCAGCGCTCCCAAAAGCCGAGCGTGATGGTGACGCAGGTGACGCTGCCGCGTCGCAGCTCCTGGAAAACCTCGCGGTTGAAATAGCCGCATTGCAACCCGTCAATCAGCACCGGCATGTTCCTTTCCAGGCGCGGCCAGCCGGGCGGCGGCTAGCTTGGCCTCTTGCTCCGACAATCCCAGCAGGGGCAGGTCGGTGTCGTTATCCGTATCGCGACGGCCGATCACCCGGCCGTCGGCCTGCAGGACGCCACGCAGGCTGTTTGGGAAATCGCGCCTATCCGCCGAGCGCCTCTTCAAAGGGGAAGGTGCTGAGAATCTGATAGCCCGACTCGCCGACCAGCACCTGCTGCTCGAGCTTGACGCCCTCGGTGCCGCCCTCCTCGCCGATATAGCTCTCGACGCAGAAGGTCATGCCGGGCTCGAGCGTCGCGTCGTAGCCGCTGCGCGGAAAATCGACGAGATGCGGCACGCGCGGCCACTCGTCGCACAGGCCGACGCCATGCGCCACGCCTGAATAGCGATTGGCGGCGTAGCGGTCGGGGATGCGCCAAGCCTTTTCGGCGAATTCCCGCATCGAGACGCCGGGCTTGGCCAGCTCGATGTTGTAGAGGATCTGCTCCATGGCCAGGCCGTAGAGCTTGCGCTGCTCGTCGCTGGCGCGATTGGGGCCGCACAGGAAGGTGCGCGAGATGTCGGCGCAATAGCCGAACAGACCGATCATGTCGGTGTCGAAGGCGACGAGGTCGCCCGGCCGCACGATCTTCTCGCCGCATTCCTTGAACCAGGGATTGATGCGACCGCCCGAGGCCAGCAGCCGCGTCTCGTTCCACTCGCCGCCCATGCGGATATTGGCATCGTTGAGGATCGCCCAGCATTCGTTCTCGGTCATGCCGGGTTTGAGCGTCTCGCGGAGCTGCGCCATGCCTGCCTCGCAGACCGCGATCGCATGACTCATGCAGGCGATCTCGTCCGCCGACTTGACGGCACGCGCCGTCTCGCACGGCTCCTGCGCGTCGAGTATCTGATAGCCCTGCGCCTCCAGCGTCTTGAGACCGGCCGGGTCGATATGGTCGAAGGCGATGCGCTTGTTGGCGCCGCAGCGCTCGCGGAACAGGTCGGCGATGTCCTTGGCCCAGGCCTGGACGCGGGCGGGCAGATTGTTGCCGGCGGTGTAGAAGTACCAGGAGCGCGCCGGCCGCACCTCGCCGATCGTCTCGAGCCCGTCGGAGAGATGCCTGCTGCCGTGATAGTCGAACAGCACGGTCTTGCCTTCGGCCGGCACGAACAGGTAGCGCGCGGCATTGTGCAGCGTCCACACTGCCATGTTGCGGCTGCCGGTGGCGTAGCGGATGTTGACCGGGTCGTAGAGCACGGCCGCGGCATAGTCGCGGCGGCGAAGCTGCGCCTGCAGCCGGCCGAGGCGATAGGCGCGCATGCGCGCCATGTCGACCTGGCCCTCGTGGTCCTTGTTGCCGAAACCGGGCAGTTTTTTCGCTACGTAATAGGGATCGCGTTCGGACATGGTTCGCTAACTCTTCGTTTTCTCCCGTTGAGCTGACGTTTCACGATAGCCGTTGCCGCCGGCTGGTACCAGAGGCGGCGGCGCGGTAATGTCGCGCCAAGGACAATACCGGACCGAGGCGGCGGTGGCAGGATACGGGCGGGATCTCGTCGGCTACGCAGGGCACCCGCCCGCCGTCCGTTGGCCCGGCGGCGCGCGGCTTGCCGTCAACTTCGTGCTCAACTACGAGGAGGGTGCGGAGCGCTGCATCCTGCACGGCGACGCCACCTCGGAGACGCGCCTTGCCGATCTTGCGGCGGGTCCGCCGCGGGCGGGTGCGCGCGATCTACTGATGGAATCGGCGTATGAATACGGAGCGCGCGTCGGCTTCTGGCGCCTGATGCGGCTGTTCGGCGAGCGGCAGGTGCCGCTGACCGTCTACGCCGCCGGCATGGCGCTCGACCGCAATCCAGCGGTGGCCGAGTCGATCGTGGCGCAGGGTTGCGACGTCGTCGATCACGGCTGGCGCTGGTTCGACTATCACGACATCGAAGAGTCGATCGAGCGTGAGCATATGCGGCTGTCGATCCGCACCATCGAGCGCCTGACCGGGGAGCGCCCGCACGGCTTCTATATCGGCACGCCGAGCCCCAACACGCGTCGCCTGGTGGTCGAAGAGGGCGGCTATCTCTACGATTCCGACGCCTATAACGACGACCTGCCGTATTGGACCTACGACCATGGCCGGCCGCACCTGATCATCCCGCACACCCTCGACGCCAACGACACGCGTCTCGCGCGCGGTCTCGGCTGGGGACAGGCCGACGATTTTTACCGATGCCTCAAGGACGAGTTCGACGCGCTCTATCACGAGGGAGCAGCCGCGCCGAAGATGATGACGGTGGCGGTGCATTGCCGCCTCGCCGGCAAGCCGGCGCGCGCCGCGGCCTTCGCGCGCTTCATCGACTATGTGCTGGCGCAGGACCGCGTATGGCTGTGCCGCCGCATCGAGATCGCCGAGCATTGGCGCCGCCACCATCCGCCAGTGCCACGCGGGGCGCAGCAATGACCGTTACCCGCGCGGATATCGTCATTCGCGGCGGCAGCGTGATCGACGGCACCGGCGGACCGCGCGTCGCCGCCGACGTGGCGATCGCCGGCGACCGCATCGTCGACATCGGCAGGCTCGGCGTGGTCACGGCGGGCCGCGAGATCGACGCGCGCGACCGCGTCGTCGCGCCGGGCTTCATCGATACGCACACGCACGATGACGCGGCGCTGTTGTCGATGCCGGGCATGGCGCCGAAGGTGAGCCAGGGCGTGACGACGCTGATCGCCGGCAATTGCGGCGTCAGCCTGGCGCCGCTGGTGCTCGACGGCCCGCCGCCGCCGCCGCTCGACCTCTTGCACACCGAGGCGGGCTGGTATCGCTTTCCGCGCTTCGGCGATTTCGTCACGCAGCTCGAAGCGACGCCGCCGGCGGTCAATTGCGGCCTGCTGGTCGGCCACATCACGTTGCGCCACCGGGCGATGGATCGCCTCGACCGCGCGGCCGACGCGGACGAGATCTCCGCCATGCGCCGGGAGGTTGGCGCCGCCCTGGCCGAGGGGGCGATCGGCGTCAGCACCGGCCTCGACTATCCCGGCGCGGCGGCGAGTTCGACCGAGGAAGTGATCGCGCTGGTCGCGGCGGTGAAGCCGGCGGGCGGTATCTATTGCTCGCATCACCGCAACTATTTCGAGGGGCTGGAAGGGGCGCTCGAGGAAGCGTTCCTCATCGCGCGGCGAACCGGCGTGCCGCTGGTGCTGTCGCATCACCAGGCGACGGGCGCGGCCAATTTCGGCAAGGCGCGCAAGACGCTCGACATGATCGAGGCGGCGCGGCGCGAATCGGCGGTCGGCCTCGACGCCTATCCTTACGCCGCGAGTTCGAAGACGCTCGATCCCGGCCGCGCCAAGCCCGGCGTGCGCATCATGGTCACCTGGTCGAAGACGCATCCCGAGCTCGTCGGGCGCGAGATCGACGAGATCGCGC
Source organism: Pseudomonadota bacterium (assembly GCA_016201015.1). Classification (GTDB taxonomy): domain Bacteria; phylum Pseudomonadota; class Alphaproteobacteria; order CACIAM-22H2; family CACIAM-22H2; genus JACQDQ01. Next base: position 6,662 of record JACQDQ010000184.1, read on the forward strand.
GTGCCTGGAACTGCGGCAACCGCGAGGCGGCCGAGCGTCTGCTGCCGGCTGGAGCCATCTACTTCCAGCTCAGCGAGGACGACGTGCGGACCATCCTCGCCTATCCGCACACGATGATCGGCTCCGACGGACTGCCGCACGACGTCCATCCGCATCCGCGGCTATGGGGCACCTTCCCGCGCGTCCTCGGCCACTACGTGCGCGAGGTCGGCCTGATGAAGCTCGAGGAGGCGGTACGGCGCATGACCAGCCTGCCGGCGCGCTGGTTCGGCTTCCGCGATCGCGGCGTGCTGCGGCAAGGCGCCTTCGCCGATGTCGTCATCCTCGATCCCGACACCGTGCTCGACCGCGGCACCTTCACGGCGCCGATCAAGCCGGCGGCCGGCATCGACAAGGTGATCGTCAACGGCGCGCTCGTGTGGGCGGACGGCGCCGAAACCGGCACCCGGCCCGGGCGCGTGCTCAGGCGCGACGCGGCTGTCGCCATCTCCGGGCCGCAGAACGCGTAGGCCGACATGCCGGAAGCAAAACCAGAAGTTCCGAGCTTGCCGCCGCCCGCGGGGCTCTTCCGCATTGTGGTTCCATTCGTCCCGGTCCTGATCGGCGCCGCGCTCAACGGCTTCGCCTCCGGCGCGCTGTCGGTGCTGATCGGCGTGCGCCTGGCGGCCGGCGCGTCGCCGGTGACGACCATCGGCCTGGTGCTGGCCTGCCATTTCATCGGCCTGATCGTCGGCACGCGGCTCTGCCCGCGCCTCATCGTCTTCACCGGCCATCCGCGCGCCTTCACCATCTTCACCGGGCTTGCCGCGACGTTCACTCTGGTATTGCCGATCTTCGAGGGGCCGACAGCCTGGGCGGCCCTGCGGCTCGGCACCGGCTTCTGCATGGCCGGATGCTTCACGGTGCTCGAAAGCTGGCTCAACCAGCAGGTCGATCCGGCGTTCCGCGCGCGCACCTTTGCGATCTATATGATCTGCAGCAGCGGCGCCTCGGCGATCGCGCCGATGTCGCTCAACCTCGTCGACCCGTTCGGCTTCCAGCTATTTTCGCTGATCGCCGTCAGCTTCATTCTGGCGCCCCTGGCGATGGTGCTGATCGTTGCCCGCGTGCCGGTGCTCGAGGGGCGGTCCAATCTGAATCTGCTGGCGCTGCTCAGCGTCTCGCCGGGCGGCGTGCTGGCGTGCCTGATCCATGGCCTGCTCAACGGCGCGCTTTACCAGGTGACCCCGGTCTATTTTGCCCGGCTCGGCTTCGATACCGGGCAGCTCACGATCTTTCTCACCGTGGCCGCCACGGTCGGCGTGATGACGCAGATGCCGGTCGGTCTCTTTGCCGACCGCATAGGGCGTCACCGGCTGCTGCTGTGTCAAAGCGCGGTCGCCGGTATCGCCGCCTTGCCGCTGGCAATCTTTGGCGCGCCGCCCTTTCCGGTGGTCATGGGGTTCGGCCTGATCGTCGCGGCGATGGCGCATACTTTCTACAGCCTGGGCGTCGCCATCGCCAACGACCGGCTGGCGCAGCGCGACTTCGTCGAGGCGGCGGGCGGCCTGCTGCTGGTCTGGGCCGCCGGTTCGGCCGCGGGGCCGGTCATTGCGACGGCGCTGATCGACTGGCTTGGACCGGCCGGCCTCTATGTCCATATCGTCCTGGCCGCAGCCGCGCTGGCGGCGATCGTCGTCCATCGCATGATCGTGCGGCCGCCGCCGCCGCCTTCCGCGCCGCCGCCGGTGGCGCCGGCCGCGACGTGAGGCGCTGGCCATGGCCCGCATCGTCTTTCCCGACTGCACGCCCTATATGGCGCAATTTTACGACGACGCGATGCGCGCGCTGGTGCCCGGGCTGGAGCTGGGGATCGGCAATCCGACGCCGGAGCAGCTCGTCAAGCGACTGGAGGGCTGCGACGGCGTGATCCACTATTCCGCCAAATTCACCGAGCCCGTCCTTTCCGCCTGTCCGCGGCTTCGCGTCATCGCCTATCTCGGCACCGGGGTCAGCAGCAGGGTCGATCTCGAGGCGGCAAAGCGGCGCGGCATCGTCGTGCGCCGCGTGCTTAACTACGGCGACCGCACGTTGGCCGAGCACACGCTGGCCCTCATCTTCGCCGTGGTGCGCAAGATCGCGGCCATGGACCGCGAGGTGCGGGCCGGCATCTGGCGCGACGATGCGCTCTATGAGCTCGAGGGCAAGACGCTCGGCCTCGTCGGTCTTGGCGGCATTGGCCGCATGGTCGCCAAACTCGCCTCCGCGCTCGGCCTCGACGTCATTGGTTGGAATCGCGGTCCCGTGCCGGCGGAGATTCCCTGCCGCATGCTGGCGCTCGACGACGTGCTCGCCCGCGCCGACATCGTGTCGCTGCATCTCGGCCTCGACGACGAGACGCGCGGCATCCTCGATCG
>JACQDQ010000185.1 GCA_016201015.1 Pseudomonadota bacterium
CGCAAATCGAATTGAGGGTACTTGGCCAATGGGTTGGATGTTGCCATTGGATGAAAGTCTGTCGCGACGCAAGAGAAGCAGTGAACGACGAGCCTCACTTGCGCGCACTGCCCGGTCACAGGGTCGTGGATCGGCGGCCATCGGACAGCGCATCCCGCTCTGACGTAGGTTGGCGGATGGGGTGGGATTCGAACCCACGAGACCCTTGCGGGCCTGCCGGTTTTCAAGACCGGTGCCTTAAACCGCTCGGCCACCCATCCGTCGACGCGGCCGTGGACACTAGACCGATTTTCCGAGTTTTTCGAGCGGCGGCGTTGGCCGATCCGCGGGAGCATGAGGACTGCCGAAGCTTGACGGCGCGCCGCGCCAACCCATGTACTTGGCCGTCGGTGGATACCGGAACGTTCCGCAAACGGACGAGACTGCCGTATAATGTCGTCACACCGTTCAGACCCGTGCACCAGCGGCTTGTCCGGTCGGCGCTGGTCCATTGCGGCCGGCCGGCGAGCGGGTCCGCAAGATTGAAACTGGTCGGCTCACTACGGGATAGGCCCACATGCGACGTCTCCTGCTTGCAGCGGCTCTTCTTGTCGGCCTCTCGACGCCAAGTTGGGCGACCTACGAAGAGGCAATGAATGCGTACAACCTCCATGACTTTCCACGCGCGTTGCGGCTCTTCCTGCCGCTTGCCGAGCAAGGCAGTGTCGAGGCCCAGCGCACCGTCGGCATCATGTACCGCAACGGCATGGGCGTGCCGGCGAATTTCAATGAAGCGCTCAAATGGTATCGCAAGGCGGCCGATCAGGGAGACGCGGCGGCCGAAAACAACATCGGCAGTCTTTACGAGAGCGGGAGTGGCGTGCCGCAGGATCACGCGGAGGCGGCAAAATGGTTCCGCCGGGCAGCGGAGAAGGGATACGGGCCGGCCCAATACAATCTCGCGCTCTTCTATGAAGAGGGCCGCGGCGTGCCGAAGAGTGCCGAGGACGCGGTCGCTTGGTACCGCAAGGCGGCCGATCAGCGGCAGGCGGCGGCGCAGGCCAATCTCGGCCTCATGTACTTGAATGGCGAGGGCGTCAAGCAGGACTACGTCCTGGCCTATATGTGGATCACGTTGGCGGCCACGAATTTCCCGGAGCGGTACCGCGATCAGGTCGTCGCCACGCGCAATACCTTCGTCGCCAAGATGACCCCGGCCCAGGTGGCGGAAGCGCAGCAATTGGCGCGGGAGTGGGAGCCGGGAGTCGAGCGCAAACCAGGCGCGCCTAAACCCGATACAGAGCAGCAAGTAGCGACCCGTTCGGTGGCCGAACAGAACAGGCTGCGCTTCGAGCGTGCCACCGCGACCTATAACCGCGGCGACCTGGCGACCGCGCAACGCGAATTTTCGCTTCTTGCCGAGCAGAACTATGGGGACGCGCAGTTCGCGCTCGGGAATATGTATTTCAACGGCCAGGGGGTGGCACTGAACTATACCGAGGCCATCAAGTGGTATCGGCGCGCGGCCGAGCGGGGACAAGTCTCGGCCGCGCAGCTCGCACTCGGCCGCCTCTACGAAGAGGGGCGTCGCGTTCCGCGCGACTACGGGGAGGCTGCGCAGTGGTATCTGCAGGCGGCCAACCACGACGATCCGACCGGCCAATCCGCGCTCGGAACGCTGTATCGCAATGGCACCGGCGTGCCGAAGGACGATTTCAAGGCATATGTCTGGTTGGCCTTGGCGGCCAGCCGCTATCCCCCAGGCGAAGCGCGCGACCGCGCGGCGCGTGAGCGGGATCAGGTAGCCACGCTGCTCGCTGCAGGACAAATTTCCGAGGCGGACCAGCAGGTGCGCGAGTGGAAGCCGGGTTCGAGTAACCTGGACACTGCCCGTCAGGTTGCATCGACCAATTTGCCGGAGCGAATGGTCATTGGCCGATCCTCGAGCCAGACGATCGAGGCCAATGTTGCAACGCTACCGCCCCGCGGCACCCCGCAGGCGCGATTCGACGCCGGCGTGGAGGCTTTTGGCCGCGGCGACCTCGATGCCGCCCTTCGCGACATCCGGTCGGCGGCCGAGGATGGCCTGCCGGCCGCACAAGGTCAGCTCGGCAATTTCTATCGTGACGGCGCCGGCGTGCCCCAGGACTTCGTCGAAGCGGTCAAGTGGTATAAGCGCGCCGCGGTCCAGGGCAACGCGGCCGCTCAGCTCAGCCTGGGCCGACTCTATGAGGACGGCCGCCGTGTGCGGCGCGACCTCGATGAGGCGGCACGGCTCTATCGCCTTTCAGCCCTCCAGGACAACGCGGCCGCTCAGGCCGCGCTTGGCAGTCTCTACCTGACGGGCGAGGGCGTGAAACAGAACAACGCTGAAGCCTATTTATGGTTGAGCCTTGCCGCCGCCCGCCTTCCCGCTGGCGCCGAACGCGACCGCGCGGCGACCAGCCGCAACTCTGCGGCAGGCAAGCTTGCGGAACCTGCGCGGGCCGAGGCCGACCGCAAGATCGCCGCTTGGAAGCCCGGTGACCCGGCCAAAGAGCAACAGCCTGCAGCGTCGGCGCAATCCGCCGCCCGTGAGGTACCGGTGAGGCGTACCGACGCCGCAGGAGTGCCGCCAGGCGGCGCGCCAAAGACCGATACCGCCCCCGCCGCCGCATCGCCCCTGCCGCCTGACGCGGATACGGCAACGCGCTTTGCCTATGCTACCGACGCGTATAGGCGCCGCGACATCCTCAATGCGCTACCGCAGTTTACCGCGCTGGCGCAAGCAGGGCATGTCGACTCGCAGTTCGCGCTCGGCATGATCTATGGCGGCGGTCAGGGCGGGCCACGGGATTTCAAGCAGGCAGAGAAATGGTTCCGGCAGGCTGCCGAGGCCGGCCATCAAGGGGCGCAACTCAATCTTGCTATGCTCTACGACGCGGGCAGCGGCGGAATCCAGCGCAATCCCGCCGAGGCCGTGAAATGGTATCAGCTGGCGGCCGAACAGGGGAACGGGCTGGCGCTATATAACCTCGGCGTCTCGTATGCGATGGGCCAGGGCGTATCGCGAGACTACGCGGCGGCGTATCGCTGGTTTGCCATTGCGGCACAGCGCTTGCGGCCTGGATCAGACCGCGCCAAGGCCGAGCACAACCGAGCCGAGGCGGCCAAGCGCATAACGGTGGAGGAACTCGCCGAGGCTGACCGCCAGGTGCAGGAGTGGAAGCCCAAGACGACGGCGAACTGAATCCTGCGGATCGCGTGGCACCCCGCCGGGATTAGGGTATCGACGGCTCGCGTTGCATTTCCGTCTGTGCGCCGTTACAGCTACGAGCCGCAATGGACTTTCTCTCCCTATCCAAGCTGTTTTGGTTCGTTGCCGAACCGAGCAGCCTGCTCATGACTCTGTGGCTGCTCGGGACGCTGCTGCTGTGGACCTCGTGGCGGCGGCTCGGGCGATTGATCGTCACCGCAACCGTCCTCTTCGTGCTGGCGGTGGCGATGCTGCCGATCGGACAATGGGTGCTGAAGCCGATCGAAGACCGTTTCCCGCCGCCCATCACGCTGCCGCCGCGCGTCGATGGAATCATCGTGCTTGGCGGTGTCATCGACGATCAGGTGATCGGCAAGCGGGGCATTCCGCCGTCTCTTTCGGCGACAGGTTCGCGGCGGCTGGACGCCTTCATCGAGCTTGCGAAGCGATACCCGCTGGCCCGGCATGTCTTCACCGGCGGCGCGATCGAGCTCATCGACGGACGCGACACGGAGGCGGATATCGTGCGCCGTATCTTCGCCCGCATCGGCCTCGATACGACGCACATAATCTTCGAGGATCGATCGCGCAACACCTGGGAAAACGCGGCGTACAGCTTCGGTTTGGTCAAGCCGGCGCCGGAAGAGCTGTGGATTTTGATCACCTCCGCCCGCCACATGCCACGCGCCGTCGGTGCGTTCCGACGCGCGGGCTGGATGAACCTGCTGGCCTTTCCGACGGACTTTGCCACGGACGCCAGCTTTGCGTTCCAGCCGAATTTCGGCCTCGGCTCGGATTTGCACTTCTTGAACGAGGCGGTGCGCGAGTATGTGGGGCTCGTCGTCTACTACTATCTCAAACGCACCGATGACCTGTTTCCCGCACCGTGATTCGCCGCTCGCGTCATCGCTCGCATTGCGTCGCGAGTCCGCATGTGGCATGAACACCGCTTGGCGCGCGCTCCGATTCACGATTTATCGCAAGCCATGAACCGCCGCGGCTTTCTAACTCTTGCAATGCTGGTTGGCGGTCTTGGCCGGGCTTGGCCCGCGCTTGGCGCCGATCAGGATTTCAAGACATGGCTCGATGGTGTGCGCGCGGAAGGCCGCCGCCGTGGTCTGTCGCAACGCGCGCTCGACGAGGGCCTGGCTGATGTTGCGCCGATTGCGCGGGTGATCGAGCTCGATCGGCGTCAGCCCGAGACCACCCTGACGTTCGACGATTACATGGCACGCGTCATCAACCAGGCACGCATTGATACGGCGCGAGCGCAGCTGCGGGACAATGCATCCGTGCTTAAGGGCGTCGAGCAGCGTTTTGGCGTGCAGCCGCGGTTCATCGTTGCATTGTGGGGAATCGAAAGCGATTTCGGCCGCATCACGGGTGGCTTTCCGGTGATTGCCGCGCTCGCGACGCTCGCCTATGACGGCCGGCGCAGCGCCTTCTTCCGCGAAGAGCTGTTCAACGCATTGCGCATGGTCGACAAGGGCCTGGTATCGCCGCGCGAGATGCGGGGCTCATGGGCCGGAGCCATGGGGCAGAGTCAGTTCATGCCGTCGAGCTACCTTGCCTATGCGGTCGACGGCGACGGCGACGGCAAGATCGATCTGTGGAACTCGCGCGCCGACGTCTTCGCTTCGGTGGCGAACTACCTTTCGCGGGTGGGTTGGAACGGCCGTGAAGGCTGGGGTGAGGAGGCGAAGCTTCCTGCGGCCTTCGATCAACAGCTGATCGATCATACCAAGGTGCAGAAGACGATCGCCGAGTGGGCAGAACTCGGCGTTCGCCGCCGCGACGGTTCGGACCTGCCGAATCGGCAGACGATCGCCTCACTTATTCAGCCCGGCGGGCCGGATGGACCGAGATATTTAATCTTCGGTAACTATCGAGTGCTATTGCGATGGAACCGATCGCTCTTCTTCGCGACGGCTGTCGGTTATCTTGCCGATCGCATCGGGGACGGGTAAGTTGGCTACCAGATACGCGATGGATTGAGGTAAAGAGCCGCTAGATGTTGAGTCCCAGACACTTGGTTTTGTTGGCGGCTACCGTTATACCCGGCCTCGCACTTGGCGGCTGTGCCGAAACGACCCTGATCGTGCATTCCGCCAAACAACTGCAGCGCAACGAACCGCCGCGCGCCCAGCCCGTCTACAAGGTCGGCGATCCGTACCAAATCAATGGGATCTGGTACTACCCGGCGGAGGATTACAGATACAGCGAGACCGGCATCGCCTCCTATTACGGCGGCGAGCAGAAGGGCGTGGATTTCCACGCGCGGATGACGGCCAACGGCGAAATTTACGACATGAACGGGCTGACCGCAGCGCACCAGACGCTGCCAATGCCGAGCCTCGTACGCGTGACCAATCTCGAAAACGGTCGTTCCGTGGTCCTTCGAGTCAATGATCGTGGCCCGTTCGCGCGCGGTCGCGTCGTCGACGTCTCGCGCCGCGCCGCGCAACTGCTTGGTTTCGAAGCCCAGGGCACGGCGCGCGTCCGCGTCGAAATTCTCGCCGATGAGAGCAGAGCCTTGAAGATTGCTTTGCTGGAGGGCAAGCCTGGGACGCAGGAATTCACGACTGTCGCCGCGGTGCCTCGCGGCGCGGTGGCGAGCGACTCACTGCCG
>JACQDQ010000187.1 GCA_016201015.1 Pseudomonadota bacterium
GCGGGCCCGCCGGCGGGCGGTCCGCCATGGTCCCCGGACGAAATATGCGGCGGGAATATGAAACGGTTCCACGGTGTTTGTCATTCCGGTGAACAATCACGTTGCAGGCTGCTCGGGGGATTCGTATGACTGATGAACAAAACCGCAAGGGGGGATCATCGATGCGCCGCGTGACCATCCGCGATGTCGCCCGAACCGCCGGCGTATCGCTGGGCACGGTATCGCGCGTGCTCAATCGCAATCGCTCGGTGAGCGAGAGCATCCGCGAGCGGGTGCTGCAGACGATCAATGCGCTCGGTTATCAGCCGGATGCCGTGGCGCAGAGCATGCGCACCCAGGCCACGCGTACCATCGGCATCATCGTGCCCGATGTGTCAAATCCGCTGTTCTCCAACGTGGTGTCGGCGGCGGAGACGGTGCTGACGGAGGCCGGATATTCGACTCTGCTGGCCAACAACCACGACAGCGTCGACCGCGAGGTCGAACTCGTCAACATGTTCCGTCGTCGCCGGATCGACGGATTGCTGACGTCGGTGAGTCATGAAAACGAGCCCCGTCTGACCGAGGCCTACCGCAGTGCCGGCATATCGGTGACCGCGATCGAGCGCGAGCTCGCCGTTGCCACCGACAGCGTCGGCGCCGATCACGCCGGCGGCATCGAGCAGGCGGTGCGCTACCTGATCATGCTCGGGCATCGCCGGATCGGCATGATCACGGTACCGACCGCTGGTCGGCCGGGGCGTGAGCGCGTGCGCGGGTTTCGGGCAACCATCGCCGCGGCCGGCATCTCTCCCGATCCGGCGCTCATCGTCGCCGAGGGCTACTCGGCGGAGTACGGTTTCAGTTCCGCCCACGGCATGCTGAGCTTGGCGGCGGCACCGACCGCGATTCTCGCCGGCGGCAACCAGATGTCGGGCGTGCTCAAGGCCGCGCGCATGCTCGGTCGACGCGTGCCCGACGATCTCTCGCTGATCATTCTCGGCGACAGCGATCTCGCTTCCCTCGTGGTCCCGCCACTGACGGCGGTGCGCTGGGACATTCAAGAGGTCGGCCGCAGCGCGGCCCGTCTCATGCTCTCGCGCCTCCAGGTCGGCCATGACGAGCCGCCGCGTCGCGTGGTGATGCCGACCGAGCTCATCCTGCGTCAGTCCTGTGCGCCGCTGGGCGGCAAGCCGCAAGGTCGCAAGCGCAAGGCCCGCCAGCTCGGCGACTGAACTGGCGGCGCCGCCGCGAGGCATGACGCGCCGCCGCGCCTCGACTATTGTCGGATGAACCGGTGGCCCACTCCCGCGGCCCAATCGCCGATGGCACAGAGAGGATGAAGCGTGCAGGACAATCAACTGCTGGATCGAACCATTCGCGAAATCGGCCGGGCGCTGCGGTCCGGCCAAACAAGCGCCGTCGCGCTGGTCGAGGCGGCGATCGACCGCCATGCTCGGTTCGGAGACCGTTTCCAGGCCTACAAGCTGTGGCGGGAAGATGCGGCGCGGGCCGAGGCACGAGCAGCCGATGCCGTATTCGCCAACGGCGGCGACCTCGGGCCGCTACAGGGGGTACCGGTCTCGATCAAGGATATTTTCGGTGTCAGGGGAACGCCGACGTTTGCCGGCTCGCCGGCCAAACTGCCGGAGATGTGGGAGCGGGAGGGCCCGGTGGTCGGCGCGTTGCGGCGCCAGCTCTGCATCATTCCGGGCAAGACGCACACGGTCGAGTTCGCCTTCGGCGCGGTCGGCACCAATGCGCATTGGGGCGCCGTGCGCAATCCGTGGGACGCCGCCAACCATCGGGCTTGCGGCGGCTCGAGCGCCGGCGCCGGGGTCAGCCTCGTCGAGGGCTCTGCTCTGGTCGCCATCGGCTCGGACACGGGCGGCTCGGTGCGCATTCCGGCCAGCGTCACCGGGACGGTCGGCCTCAAGGTCGGCTACGGGCGCTGGTCGCTCGACGGCATCGTGCCGCTGAGCGCGAGCTTTGACACGCCCGGACCGCTCGCGCGCACGGTTGAGGATGTCGTCGTCGCCTTCGGGACGATCGATCCGGCGATCGGCGACGTCGAGGCGTTATATCGACGGCTCGCCGGCAGCGACCTCGCCTCCGTGCGGCTGGCCCGCAGCGACGATTACTTCTGGCTCGAATGCTCGCCCGGCGTGGTCGAGGCGGTAGACGCGGCGTTGGCCGAGCTGGCGCGTGCCGGCGCCCGCGTCGCACGCGTCGAGTTTCCGGAGGCGGCGTTGGCCAACGAGACGAACGGTCGCGGGGCAATGCTCGCCGTCGAAGGACTTGCGGCGATGGAGCGGAACTACCCCGAAAAGCGCGCGACGCTCGATCCCGATGTCGGACGGCGCTTCGAGACTGCACAGTCGGTCTCGGCGATCCAGTATTTCAACTCATTGCTGGAAATCCGCGGGCTTGCGGCGAGCGCGGCCGGGCGCCTGCGCGAGGCGGGCATTCTTGTTACGCCAACCTGCGCCATCACGCCGCCGACGCTCGCCGAAGTGGCGGCGCCGAACGACTACGTCAAGCGCAATCTGCTCATGTCGCGCAACACGCGCGCCGCCAACCTGCTCGGGCTATGCGCGATCACGCTGCCGGTCGGGCTCGATCGTGCCGGCATGCCGGTCGGGCTGCAACTCGTCGCCAATCACGGCGAGGAGGAGCGCCTGCTCGCCGCCGCGCTCGCCTGCGAGCGCGCGCTCGGCACCGCGCGCCAGCGGCTGGGGACCGCACCGCTTTGCCGCGCGTGATGCGGTCTATCCGTGGGCGCGGCGGCTGCGCATCAGACCAAGGCCGGCGAGTCCAAGCGCAAGCAGCGACAGCGTCGTGGGCTCCGGTATACCGGTAAGCTGGAGATGCCACGTGGTTGGCCCAGAGGTCAGCGACGACTGTCCCGGCACGAAGGTCTGGCCGTTGTCGAGGCTCAACTCGACGAAGATGTCGAAGAAGCTGTCGATCTGGAACAGACCACCGCCGAGATCCGTGACTGTGGTCTGTCCGTTGGAATTGAGCTGCGGACTTTCGCGGACGATAATTGGCGGTCCGACGCTCTGGAGGTTGAGCGCCACCATCTCCGTGTCGATTGTGCCCGGCGGCAGCGGATCGGGCAGAGGGCCCGTCGGATTGCGCCGGATGATCGTATCGGTCGCGCTGCCGGAGAGGGGCAGCGGCGGTGACGGCGGATCAATCTCGACGAAGACATCGAAGAACGAGTTGATGTTTGCCGGCGGTCCGGCGACAGGCCGGAGCCGCAGGTCGAACAGATCGACCTCGTGCGGAGTGTTGCCGGGGTCCCGGGCACCGAAGAATTTGATCGGCAGCGGGGCGACGTAGACGCAGCCCGGCTGGACAATGGACGTCTGATTGCTGATGCAGGGATCGGGTATGGCCTCGACTCGACCCGCGAGGATTACCGTCGCCGCCAACCCAACCAATCCTGTGCGAAGAAGAGACGTGAGATGCATGACTGCCTCCTCACCGTGCTCCCCGGCCCCGCGGCCGGGCCTTCCAGTAATAGTTAATGCAAGATTCGGACCTACGATGAAATATGACGACATTTCAACGTATTGTCTGTTTCTGCCAAGTTTCTGTGTAAAGATTTCCGACAGTTTCGTGGGCAGCTACGAACACGCAAGCATAGATTTTCCTGAACCAGCGCCGACTTAGCCAGGATCGCCAAGCCGCCAGATTGGCACCCTTGAACCGCACGGATTGTAAGAAATCCCGACAGCTCAGCCTGCCGGCGGCCGCGTCGCCGGCGGCGAGCCGTCCCCTGCGCCCTTTCGACGCGCCGACGCGGCTGGCTAGAACGTGGCGAGGCCGGACTTGATCAGGAGTTTTTCGGCACTGTCGTCCCACATCTCGATCTGAACGATCTTGCCATGACGGGTGATGTAGCGATCGATGAAGCGGTTGCCGGAGAACACCTCGCCGTCATGCCACTCGCCCGAGAGTGTGCCGATGCAATAAACGATCGCCTCATGGTCGTGCTGCGACACATCGAAGCGGTCGACCCGCTTCTTGAACCAGTTGTAGCGGCGGGCGAGGAAGCCGGCGGTGTCGCGTGGATCGTTGAAATAGCGGCCGCCCGCGAGCGTGATGCGGATGTCTGGCGCGCAGAACCGCAAGACGCTATCCGGATCCGAGGACAGCGCGGCGGCCAGATACTCGCGGACGAGTTCGACCGGGTCGGGCCTTGGCGTCGGCGGCGGTGTACGGGGCGAGGAGAACGGCGGCATGCGGGAACCCTCGACGGCGTGAGTGCTTCATATAGACCGTGCGGCCGATGCAATGAAGGTGAATTTTGCGACTGGATCCCGACGGCGCGACACGGCGTCAATATCCGCGATCCGGCTGGTAGACGTTGTGCAGCTTGTCGCCACCGAGGTGGCGGCGGATATTGGCGACGATGGCCGAGGCGGCCGTACGCGGCACCACGTCCCCGGCGCAGTGGGGCGTGACCACGACTTTCGGGTGCTGCCAATAAGGGTGCGCGGGCGGCAGCGGTTCGACGTCGAAGACGTCGAGAAATGCGCCTGCGATGTGGCCGATGTCCAGGGCAGCGAGCAAATCCTTATCGACGACGTGGCCGCCGCGGCCCATGTTGATCACAAAGGCGCCCGGCGGCAGGGCCTGGAGAAAAGCGGCATCGATGATCCCCTGGGTCGCTTCGGTCAGCGGCAGGACGCAGATGATGTAGCGGCAGAGCGGCAGCATGGCGCGAAGCCCGGCCTGGCCGTGATGGCATGTGATCCCGTCGACCCGCTTGGGCGACCGCGACCAGCCATGCACCGGGAAGCCAATAGCGCAAAGCTTGCGCGCGATGTCCTGGCCGATTTCGCCGAGCCCGAGGACGCCGACCGCGGTCTCCGGCGTGTAGAGCGGCCATCGTCGCGTCCACTTCGCCTGAAGCTGGTCGGCGAGGATGGCCGGCATCGCCCGGTGGAAATAGAGAACGGCAAGCAGGGCGTATTCGCTCATCAGATGGCATTGATGGGGATCAGATATGCGGACGATCGGGATGCCTGCCGGCAGCTCGGGGTCAGCCAGAATATGGTCGACACCGGCGCCGAGCGAAAAGATGACCTTGAGGTTGGGCAGGCTCTTGAGAAGGCCCGGCGGCGGCAGCCAGACCAGCGCGTAGTCGATACCAGCTGGATCGCCGATATCCGGGTAATGGCGCACTTTGAGATCCGGGAGGTGCCTCGGCAGTTCCTCGATCCAGGCGGTCGTCTGGCTCTTGAGCAATAAAGTCGGCATTTGCGTTTCGTGCTCCAGTCAAAACAGGTGTTGTATTCACAGGAAACATCGCCATATTTCCGGCGCGCAATCTCGCGCAGATCAGCCGAATGATCCAGGGTAACCGTCGTTGAGCGTGGTCGAAGCAGAGCATGCCGGATCTCCGGCGGCGGTGGCGATCGGGTCGCGCCGGACCTTCGCGATCATCTCGCATCCCGATGCCGGCAAGACGACGCTGACCGAGAAGCTGCTGCTGTTCGGCGGCGCGATCCAGCTTGCCGGCGCTGTCAAGGCTCGCGGCGAACGGCGGCGCGCGCGGTCCGACTGGCTCGCCGTCGAGCAGAAGCGCGGCATTTCCGTGACCGCCTCGGTGATGACCTTTGCCTATGGCGGCCACACTTTCAATCTGTTGGACACGCCGGGCCACGAGGATTTCAGCGAGGACACTTACCGTACGCTGTCTGCGGTCGACTCGGCGGTGATGGTGATCGACGCGGCAAAGGGCATCGAGGCGCAGACCCGCAAGCTGTTCGAGGTCTGCCGCCTGCGCGACGTGCCGATCATCACATTCATCAACAAGCTCGACCGCGACGGCCGCGATCCTTTCGCATTGCTCGATGAGATCAGCGAATCGCTCGCCCTCGACACGACGCCGGTGGCGTGGCCGATCGGCATGGGCAGCGGCTTTCGCGGTTGTTACGACGTGCTCGGCGATCGGTTCTTGGCGTTTGAGGCCGGCCGCGGTGACCGCATCGCCGATGCGACACAGCTGCAGGGACTCGACGATCCGCGCCTGGCGAAAGTCCTGACCGCGGCACAGCTCACGCAGCTGCGCGACGACGTGGAGTATGCGCGCGCCGCATGTCCCGCATTCGACCTGTCGCTCTACCGCGCCGGCCATCTGACGCCCGTATTCTTCGGCAGCGCGCTCAAGAATTTCGGCGTGCGCGAGCTGCTCGAAGGACTCGCCACATTGGCGCCGCCGCCCGGCACGCGTGCCGCAACATCGCGCGTCGTGGCGCCGGAAGAGAGCCGTGTCTCGGGTTTCGTCTTCAAGATCCAAGCTAACATGGATCCGAATCACCGCGATCGCGTCGCCTTCGTACGCATCTGCTCGGGGCAGTTTCGCCGCAGCATGAAACTGCACCATGTGCGCACCGGCAAGATGCTGTCCGTCCACAACCCCGTCTTCTTCCTGGCGCGGGAGCGCGATCTGGCGGAGGAGGCGTGGGCGGGCGACATCATCGGCATTCCCAACCACGGCACCCTGCGGATCGGCGATGCGCTGACCGAGGGCGAATCCCTGCGCTTCACCGGCATTCCCTGTTTTGCCCCGGAAATTCTGCGGCGCGTGCGGCTCGGCGACCCGATGCGCATGAAGCACCTGCGGCGCGCGCTGGAGGACCTGGCGGAGGAGGGGATCACGCAGCTATTCAAGCCGTTGATCGGCGCGCAGTGGATCGTCGGCGTCGTCGGCCCGCTTCAGCTCGACGTGTTGGCGGCGCGCATCGCCGACGAATACAGCGTCGAGGCGGGGTTTGAGGCCGCGCCCTACGAGTCCGCGCGGTGGGTCGACGCCGCGGACCCGGCCAAGTTGAAGCAGTTTGGCGATTCCAACCGCGGCAGCATGGCGGAGGACCGCGACGGCGCGCCCGTATTCCTTGCGCGCAACGCCTGGGAGCTTAACTATACGCGCGAGCGCTGGCCGGACATCCGCTTCAACACCACCCGCGAACAGCCGGACAGCTGAAACCGGGGCTTTGCCGTGCCGGCCTGGTTCTGCACCGTCACGCCGCCACCGGCCTAGCGCCGATTCACATGTCGGGTGGAGCGCCCGTGTCGGTGATCTGGTCCGCTGACTGCGCGCCAAATATGTGCGACAAGTTGCAACATCGTCGACGTTGCGGCGCCGCTCGCCGCGTGCCTGCCGGAACCCACCGTCAAGGATGCGTCACCATGAAGCTCACCGAATTCGGCGTCCTCACTTTCGACTGCTACGGCACGCTCATCGACTGGGAGCGCGGGCTTCTCGCCGCGCTCAAGCCCTGGCTCGCCCGTGTCGGCAAATCGCTGACCGACGATCAGATCCTCGAAGCCTATGCCGGGCAGGAGGCGCCGCAGCAGGCGGCGACGCCGACCATGCTGTACAGCGACCTGCTGGCCGTTGCGCATAAGAGCCTGGCGCGTCAGTTGGGCATCCCGCCGAACAACGAGGAGGCGCGCCGCTTCGGCGCCTCGATCGGCACATGGCCCCCATTTCCGGATTCGACTCAGGCGCTGCGCTATCTAAAGGAGCACTACAAGTTGGCGATCTTGTCGAATGTCGATCGCGAGTCGTTCAAGGGCAGCAAGCGACAGCTCGGCGTGGAATTCGACCTTATCGTCACCGCCCAGGATGTCGGCTCCTACAAGCCGGACCGGCGCAACTTTGAGCATCTCCTCGCGCGGCTTGCCGAGATGGGGATCGCAAAATCTCAGGTGCTGCACACTGCCGAAAGCCTGTACCACGATGTCACGCCGGCCAAGGCGCTTGGCCTGGCCACGGCATGGATCCATCGCCGGCACGGCAAGACGGGGTCCGGAGCGACGAAGCCGCCGGTCGGCGACGTCAAGCCGGATTTCCGATTCACCTCGCTCGGCGAGCTCGCTGCCGCACATCGACGCGAGTACGGCAGCGCGGCGTAGCGCGCCGGACGCTACTTGGTGGCGGCGACGTGAACGCCGCGCCAAGTGGTGCCCGGCGGGTGTCGCTCGAACAGGGCGATGCGGCTGTTATAGAGGTCGTACAGATCGTCGAGGCCCGGCCAAGCCTGGCGGCTTTGAGCCACAAATCTTCGTGCGCCGGCCCAGTCCTGCGCGCGATAGGCGGCGAGCAGGCCGTCTTGCAACTGGCGGAGCTTGATGAATTCCGGTCGTTTCGCCATCTCTGAGTCGCCGAGCAGCGCGAAAACGCGGACCGCTTCGCGCTTGCCCTTGACCGCGATCAGGTCGAGCTCGAGCGTGGCGAAGGCGGCGGCGCGTGCGGCGGTCTCCTGACCGATGACGATGTCGACGCCGTAGGTTTTCGACTGGCCCTCGAGACGTGACGCGAGGTTGACGGCGTCACCCAGGACCGAATAGTCGAAGCGCATGTCGGAGCCCATATTGCCGACGACGCAGTCGCCGGTATTGATCCCGATGCCCATCTCGAGATCGAAGAACGTGCGTTGACTCAAGCGCGGCTGCAGCGACCAGGCGCGGTGTTCAGCCAGCGAAATTTCGCCGATCGACAGTTCCGACAGCAACGATAACCGCGCCTCCTCGGCGGTGGGGGCGCCTCGCGCGGCGGCAAGCGAGAGCCAGGCCAGCGCCTCGATCTTGTCTTGGGGCAGGCCTTCGCCCCGCAGATAACGCGCGCCGACGCGTTCCTGCGCCCTGGCGTTGCCCTGTTCGGCTGCCGCGAGAAACCAGCGCGCCGCCTGCTCGAGGTTGCGTTCGACGCCGGCGCCGTCCCGGTACGCTTTGCCGAGGTTGTATTGCGCATTGGCATAGCCCATCTGCGCCTCGCCCAAAAACAGCTCGAAGGCCTTGACCGGATCGCGCTCGGGACCCTCGCTGTAGTTCTTGGCGCGGACATAGGCGTCGCGCGCGCTTTCCGCAGAGGACGGGCGGCTACCCGCCGCGGCATCGGCTTCGGCGCGCAGCTCCTCGTTCAACCGCGCCAGCTCTAGACGCATCGCCAGCGCCGCGGTGCGGGCGTGGACGCTATGCGCCACATCGGTCAGCGGAGCGTTCCAGAAGGCCATAATGCAATCGCCGATGTACTTATCGATGGTGCCACCGTGCGCCTGGATCGCGCGCGTCATCGGCGTCATGAAGCGGTTGATGAGTCGAGTCAGGTTCTCGGGGTTCGATTTGAATTGCTCGGAGATCGCGGTGAAGCCGCGAATATCCGAGAACAGAAAAGTCATCTCGCGAAGCTCGCCGCCGAGCCGCAGCTTCGACGGGTCGGCGGCCAACTCCGACACCAGGGTCGGCGAGAGATAGCGGCCGAACGCCGTGCGAATCTCGCGGCGCTGCCGCTCCTCGCGGCTGTAGTTGAAATACGACAGCATGCCGTAAAGCAGCGTGGCGATCGCGAGAGGTAGAGTGACATCGATCATCAGCGACTGGCGCGCATAAAGATAGGCGCTGCCGCCGACGAGGCCTGCTGCAACGAACGCCAGTAGCGCCAACGTGACTCGCGCGCCGGCGATCGGCACGACCGCGATCATGGCGATGCCGATGGCGGCGATCAGCAGCGCCTCGGCGCCGGCGGCCCAGTCCGGGCGCACGAGGAACGCCCCTGCCAGCGCGGTGTCGAGTAGCTGTGCGTGGACCTCGATGCCAGGCACGTTGGCGGCGAGGGGCGTGGCCTTGACATCGAGCAGGCCGGCGGCGGAGGTGCCGACCAGGACTGGTCGGCCGGCGAAGAGCGACGGATCGGCCGTGCCGTCGAGCACATTCTTGGCGGATACATACTGGTTGGGGCGGAGCGGCGCGTAGTGCACCCACACTCGGCCCCGCGCGTCGGTGGGTATCTCGACGCCGGCAACCACGACCGATTGGATGCCGTTGGGCTGCACCTTCAAAGCAAACGTATCTTCGCCGGTGACAACACGCAGCATTTCGAGGACGAGCGTGGGATAGATATGACCGTGCACGGCCAGCACCAGCGGGACTCGCCGCACAATGCCGTCGAGTTCCGGCTCCTGCATCAGCATGCCGCGGCCTAGCGCCGCGGCTGCCAACTCGTGGATCGGGGCGACGAGCCCGTCGAAGCGCTGGAGATGCGGCAGGGGGTCTGCGCCGAGTACGGCGACCGAGGGCGGAGACGCCATGTCCGCGCCGTCGGCCAGCGGCCGCGGTTGCGGCACCTGGCCAAGAACGACACGGCCGGCCCGCAGCGCCTCGGCGAATATCCGATCATTGCTCGGCAGTTCGGCGAGCCTTTGTTTCGTCTCAGAATCAAGCGTGGGCAAAGACCTGCCGATGAGACCCGGCGACAGGCGATCCGGCTCCGCGAACAGCACGTCGAAGCCGACAACGGCCGCGCCCGCGCCGATGAGGCGCATGGTGAGGTCGGCGAGGATCGTGCGCGGCCACGGCCACTGGCCAATCGCCGCCAGGCTTTCATCGTCGATGTCGACGACGGTGACGAATTGCTGCTCGGCGCGGCGCGGGAATAGCTGCTGGAGGAAGTCGAAGCCGCGCATCTGCAACACCTGCAGCGGTGTCGGATCGGTGGCGCCCAGCGCCACGGCGCCGAGCAACGCAATCGTCGCCGCCAGACGGCCGCGCCCAAAGAGGCGTTGCAATTTACGAAGCAGGTTGCTCCAAGCTGCCGTCATCGAAACCCGCCGGACATTGACCCCGGCGAGCAGCGTGCACGCAATTTGGCCAGCGTCAACGGCGGCGTCGCGTCAATAACCCCGCCAAGCCCACCACCAGCAGCCACAGGGTCGCCGGCTCCGGCACTTCGGCCGCCGGCTCCGACGTCTCGGCCGCCACGGTCAGCGTCCCGCCTCGCAAGATGAACGTGAAGTGGTCACCCTCCGTGCCAAATGCGGCGCCCTGATCGGTGATGAAGGTGAGACGGGCGTCGTCGAAAAATCCGAAATCGAACGGTGCGTGATAGGTGAGCGTCAGAGTCAGAAGATCGCCTGCATCGAGGACGCTCCCTGCGACAAAATCGTCGAGCGAAAACAGATCCGCCCATTTGCCGGCGAATGCGACATCGAGCAATGTCAGGCCGACCAGCGAGATGTCGCCCTCATCCGTCGTCAGATTGCCGATGATGAATTGCAGCGATTTATCGGTGCCACCCACGATCGTGCCGAAATCGAGAACCGAGCCGGGCACGTTACTGCCGAACACCGGCCCGACTCCGATGCCGGTCAGCCCGACTTCACCTGCGATATCCACGCCCTCGCCGGCCGCATCGGGCAATACGTAATCGACGTCGCCATCCACGACGCCGCGCGCGGTCGGGCTGAACAGGTAGCCGAAGGTCGCGGAATCGCCCGGCCCCAAATTGAGGCCGCCGGCTCCCGATCCGGGTCCAGTGAACGCGCCGCTGCCGGGGCCGATCGTGCCAACAACCCCGCCGGCGCTCGCTGCGTCGACGGCGACCTTGACGCTGGCGTTGCTGGTCGTCCCGATTCGCGTCGGCGGCGGATTGGCGCCGGTAATCGTGAATATTTTAGGACCAGGCGGCAGTAGAGGCGGCGGCGACACCAGGATCACCGGTGGGGGTGTCGGGCCGACGACAGGCGGCAGCGGTGGGGGCGGCGGCGGCGGCGGCGGCGGAGGTGGGGGCGGTGGGGGCGGTGGGGGCGGTGGGGGCGGAGAAGGTGGTGGCCCCGGTGGCGGCGACGGCGGTGGGCCGACGATGACCGGCGTGTCCGGCTGCGGCGAGACCACCGGCGTCTGGATCAACGGACCGCTCGGCGCGTCAGGTGCCACCGGCGTTAGCCCGCTGCTGATGAGCGGCGCGAAATCGGCTGGCGGCGGGCCGTTGCGGTTATTGCCGTAGTCTGAAGTCTTGTTGCCGTTCTGGCCGAGCGAAGATGACAGGCCGGTTGACGCAAGACCGCCGCCCAAACCTGAGCCGGAGCCCGCCGCCGGTGAACCCTCAGGCGGGGCATCGTACGTGCTGACCAATATAGTCATGTCGCGCAGCGCTTCGACGAAATAGCCCGGCGCCCGGTCGGGCCGCGTCGGCGGTGGCGGCTTGCCGTCTGGACCGCTGGCGTAGATGATCGTCGATTCGCCCGGGCGAAGCGTAACGCTCTCGTTGGCCAGATTGGTCACAGTGGCCAAGCCTTGATTTACGCCGACGATCGTGGTTCCGGTGGCCATGACCATGAACTCGATCACCGTGCCGCGCACGCCGATGGTGGCCACTGGCGACAAAATTTGATAGGCGCTCGACGGCAGTTTTCCGGTCGCAAAGCGGAATACGCCGAGTGCGGCATTGAACGCCACTTTGCTTTTCGCCGGATCAGGATCGAAGACGAGCTTGGTGAGCTTAAGGCGGCTGTTCTCGCCCATCAACAAGTTGGTGTGGTCCTTGAAGATGATACGCGTGGCGCTGTTGGCGCCGGTCGTCACTTCCTCGTCCTGGAAGACATCGGAGTCGACTTGGAGCGTGCGGGTCTCGGTCTCCAATTGGCCGAGCACCTTGTGAACGACAACCATGGTGTTGCCGACGAGGGGCGCAGCACAAACGTCGGCGCTCAGACCTGCGGTCAGCAGGCCCAAGCACGCAGCGAAGAAACAGTTCGCGCTGCGACTAAACATCATTCACCACGAACAACTGGGCATTTGAACTCGCAAGTAGCTAAAGGTCAATTCCAATAAAAGTTTAACCAAATTCTTGGCCGCGCGATGTGTCCAAGATCACAGGTCTAAGCATCTGTTTTAGAATGCTAATCTCGGCTCTCCGGAAGCCACCCGACAGCGCGCGATGCGGCGAGGGCCGATCATACGGGAAATTTGGCGGCTGGCTGCGAAAAAATAGGAGTCTCGCCGGCTGTGTGGACGGCACGCGACCAATGATCTCCGACCCGACGTCGGCGGGCCGTCGCCGAGCTGGCGCAAATCGCAGCCTGCGGAGTCGGCTGGGCACTGGACGCGGTCATGTAGGCGCGGACATCATGTTGAAATAACTCGCAATTATTGTTTGGCGCACACCGTGGATGCGCCTGGCAGCTCTCACGGCCAATATCCTGCTTTCCGGCGGCGCGGCGGCCGATATACTCAATTTTCAACAGCACGCGACAGGTGTTGCTATGGAGCGCAAGAAGGGCTCACCAAAGCATATCGTTCTCACGTCGCATCCGCGGACGACCGGGCGTCAGACGCTGCCCATCGTCTGGGGTGCCGCGACCGCGGCGGCGCGTGGGCCGATCATTGGCACCGTGACCCATCCCGAACATCGTAACGTCATCGGCACCCACTCCGGATCATACTCGCTCTATCGGGCATTGGCGGTGGCGGCGGGTCAACTCGATCCGGACCATGTGCCCGATCTTACCAACACGGCACCGGTCGACCCGATCGGGCCGCACCCGCAGTGGAGCGATCCAACCAAGATCGTGTCGCTCGATCCCTATGGCCATATGGTCAGCGAGGCCTTCGGCGACCTGATCCGCGCCGGCTACGACGTCCGCCCGACCATCGCGGTGACACGCGCCCGCATCCACATGCCGGAGTTGCGCGATGCCGTCGCGGCCGGTCGGCTCAAACCGGATGGCCGCATTCTGCGCGAAAGCGGCGAGGCGAGCGTCACCAAGGCGGCGATCGAACCGGTGTGGCATCTGCCCGGAATCGCGCAGCGCTTCGGCATCGAGGAAAGCACGCTGCGGCGCGATCTCTTCGAGCACACGGGCGGTATGTATCCGGAGCTTGTCACCCGACCGGACCTGCAGGTGTTTCTGCCGCCGATCGGCGGCATGACGGTGTACTTCTTCGGCAATGTCGCCGCGATCGGCGATCCCCGCACCACGCTTGCCGCGCGCGTGCATGATGAATGCAATGGCTCCGACGTCTTCAGCTCGGACATCTGCACCTGCCGGCCGTATCTGGCGCATGGCATCGAGGTGTGCATCGAGACGGCGCAGGCCGGCGGCGCAGGCATCATCGTCTACAATCGCAAGGAGGGGCGCGCCCTCGGCGAGGTCACCAAGTTCCTCGTCTACAACGCGCGCAAGCGCCAGGAGGGCGGCGATCGTGCCGACGCCTATTTCAAGCGCACGGAATGCGTTGCCGGCGTGCAGGATATGCGCTTCCAGGAATTGATGCCGGACGTGCTGAGCTGGCTTGGGATCAAGCGAATCGATCGCTTCGCCTCGATGAGCGACATGAAGTACAACGCCATTGTCCGGCAGGGGATCGAAATCGGCGAACGTATTCCGATTCCGGAAGGGTTGATCCCGGCCGACGCCCATGTCGAGATGGAGGCGAAGATCGCCGCCGGCTATTATTCCGGCGATGTTCGCAGCAAAGATGCCGCCGGCGGGGCGGCAGCCGGGCGCACTGATCGCTAACCACACGTGGCCGCAACCAAGGACTCCGCGGGCGTCTCCGCCGCTGTTCGCTATCTGCGCAGCCCGGCGGCGATTCGCGCGCGGTCGTCGCTGATTTTCCAGGCGGCGCTGCGGGGCGCGCTCGCCCATTTCGAATTCGAGCCGTCGCAGATGGCGACGGTGGTCGAGTATGTCGCTCGCGTCATGGCCGAGAGCTATCCGAACGGCGATATCCCCTATCACAGCCGCTGGCGGCATTTCGAGGTGGACGGCGTCGATCGCTGGGGCCGGCTCGAGCGGACACTCGTCGGCATCCCGCCGGCCGAGAAGCTGCGCATCCGCTTCGATTTGGCCATTACCAGCGTCTTGCTTGATGCAGGCGCCGGGGCGGTCTGGTCGTTCCGCGAGGCGGCAACCGGCCAAGTTCACGCACGCTCGGAGGGGCTCGCGGTCGCCAGTTTCGAGATGTTCACCCGCGGCCTCTTCGCCGAACTGCCACGCGACGGCTTTCGCGCCGACGCTGCCGGCTTGCGGCGACTGACCGTCGGGCGGCTGGCCGAGGGGTTCCAGGTAAGCGAGAGCAATTCCCTGGCCGGCCTCGAAGGCCGCGCCAGCCTGATGCGTCGCCTCGGCGATGCGATCGCGGCTAGCCCGGCGATATTCGGACGCGATCGGCCGCGCGTCGGCAACCTCGCCGACTATCTCCTGGCCCAGGCACATGGCCGTCGGCTGAAGGCCACGGCAATTCTCGGCGCCGTTCTCGAGGGGTTGGCGCCGATCTGGCCGGCGCGCGTCATGATCGACGGGGTCAATCTCGGCGATGTCGGCCGCCACCCGGTGGCGCGTGACGACAATCCGGGCGAGGGGCTCGTGCCGTTCCACAAGCTGTCGCAATGGCTCACCTATTCGCTGGTCGAGCCGCTGCAGGCCGCCGGATGCATCGTCACCGATCTCGACGAGCTGACGGGTCTACCGGAATATCGCAACGGCGGGCTGTTTATCGACCTCGGCGTCTTGCTGCCGAAGCACGGCGATATCCTGCGCGACCGGCTGCCGGCCGATGCCGAGCCGGTGGTCGAATGGCGCGCGCTCACCGTATCGCTCATCGACCGTCTGGCCGAAGCGCTGCGCAAGCACCTGAAGCGCGATGGCGAAAGTCTGCCGCTCGCGCGGATCCTTCAGGGCGGGACCTGGACTGCCGGGCGCAAGATCGCGCTGGAGCGGCGCGGCGACGGACGGCCGCCGATCGCCATCGACAGCGACGCCACGATATTCTAAAGCCGTCTGCGCACACACCAGGGGAAAGGATCAGCACGATGGCAGGCCAGATCAGGGTCATCGACCATCCCGTGATTCAGCACAAGCTCACCGATATGCGCCGGCGCGACACACGGTCGGACGATTTCCGGCGCCTGCTGCGCGAGATCAGCATGTTGATGGCCTACGAAGTGATGCGTGACTGGCCGCTCGATACCGTCGAGATCGAAACGCCGATCACGCGCATGCGGGCGCCGGTTCTGGCCGGCAAGGAGCCGTGCCTGGTATCGATCTTGCGCGCGGGCGCCGGCATCCTCGACGGCATGCTGGAGGTGTTGCCGTCGGCGCGGGTCGGCCATATCGGGCTCTACCGCGAGCCGACGACGCTCACCGCGGTCGAGTACTACTGCAAACTGCCGGAGGACTTGGCGCAGCGCGAGGCCGTCATCCTTGATCCGATGCTGGCGACCGGCCACTCCGCCATTGCCGCCACCTCGCGGGTGAAGGAGTCCGGCGCCGCCACGGTCAAGTTCGTCTGCCTGCTGGCCTCGCCGGAAGGCGTAGCCGCCTTTCACGAGGCGCATCCCGACGTGCCGGTGTTTACCGCCGCCGTCGACTCGCATCTCAACTCGCACGGCTATATCGTCCCGGGTCTCGGCGATGCCGGGGACCGGCTGTTCGGAACGAAGTGAGACGGGGCGGCCGCGCGCGGCGGCGGTTGCGGACCGGTTAATTAAGTATTGTGTCCCCTGAATTCACGGAATTCAAGTATTGTGTCCCCGGAATTCATAGGTCGAAGAAATCGGGGTCGGAGTGAAAGCGAACCAGTCGCTCAAAACGCGACGATCCCGATATTCGACCTCTTGACTGTATCTCGATTGAGATACATCCTGTCCGGTCAGGAGGATTGGATATGACTGCTCATACGTCCATGCTGCATGTGCGGGTTGACGACAAGCTCAAAGCACAGGCGTCGGAAAAACTCGCCCGCGTTGGCCTTACCGTCTCGGATGCCGTGCGCATCCTGCTCACCCGCGTCGCCGAGGAAGGCGGGTTGCCGTCTGGACTCACGGCCGATCCCGAAGCCTACGATGCCTGGTTTTGCGCCAAGGTGCACGAGGCGCTTGCCGACACCCGCCCCACCGTTTCGCACCGGCAAGTAATGGATGAGGTCCAGGCGCGGATCGACCAGAAGCGCCGTGGCCGCCCGCGCGCTTGAGGGGCGCGAGGCCGAGCGGGCCGATTTGTTGGGTATCGTCGACTACATATCCGATGACAATCTCGAAGCGGCCCAATGGAGTGCACCCCATCGGTGAGACACAGATATTAGGGACAGTAGGTCTCGGTTGAAGCCATGGGCTGCTGCGCAGCAGTGGCCGCCAGGATAAGCAGCAGACGCCAGGGTTGGAGTTATCTTGTTTCCACGAGAAACGACTCCGACAGGGCTTTTACCCGCCAAATCGATCGCCGCCTCAGGGCCCGTGGCTGCGCGAATAGGCGCTCGGGGCCGGCGATCGCCACCCCGCGAGCGCGCCATCTTTCGGGCGATAGATCTCGACCTTGAGCGGGTGGCACCCGGCGACGTCGTAGGAATGGCTGGTGCCGCAATCCCCGCCCGGACAGGCCGAGAGCGCGCACAGCAAATCGATTTCGGCGAAGAATTCGATGAAATCGCCCGGCCGCACGGGGCTTGCCTTCATGAAATACTGGTGGGTGTCGCGCGTGTAGCCCGTGCACATGAAGAC
>JACQDQ010000205.1 GCA_016201015.1 Pseudomonadota bacterium
AGATGCGGCAGCAACTCCTCGGTGAGGCGGATACCCGCATTGCGGAAACCGCGATACTGGGCCGAGTCTTGTTTGCGCCCCATCGGCATGTCCTCTCGGGTGGCAGCGTGATCGTCGCGCGCTTGAGCAGGAAACCCGGCGGCCACGCAAATCGTGACTTTAACCGATGGTCCGCCGCGTATCCCAATCGATTTGCCCGATCATTTGTATCGGATCGGACGATGCGACGGCGCCTGCGCCGGGGTCCGGACCCAAAAATGGTCACCTTTGGGGGAAATCGACTGTCCAAAAAAGCGTCAGCGGAACACCTGCTGGCGCCCCATCTTCGAACAGCGCAATCGGTAGAAGGTCACCGTCGGTGCAAAGTCTGGCACGAAGCGCGGCTCAATGTTCCAGCTTTCGACTCCCAGGATCCGCGGAGGGCGATCGGAAGGTTCACGACGTCGGGCGCGACACGTCAGGCCCAGGGCGGCGGCGCCAGGCCGATGGTGGTACCCCCACCATCTTCTTGAAGGCGCGGCTGAACGCCGCCTCGGATGCGTAGCCGATTTCGGCGGCAACGGTTGCAATATTGACGTTGCCACCGCTCAGAAGACCCGAAGCGATCTGCATCCGCCATTTGGCGAGATACTGCATCGGCGGCATGCCGACGAGGTCGGCGAAGCGCTCCGCCAGCACCGAGCGCGACAGCCCCACATCCTTGCCCAGTTCCTCGATCGTCCAGTCGCGTGCCGGGCTCGCGTGCATCAGCGACAACGCCTTGCCGACGAACGGGTCGCGCAGACCCGCTAGCCAGCCCGCCTGTTCCGGCGGCAGGGCTTCCAGATGCCGGCGCACCACCTCGATGAACATCAACTCGCTCAGCCGGGCCAGGATGCTCTCGCCGCCGGCCCGCTTGTCCGCCGATTCCATCCGTGCCACGCGGATGAACTGGCCGAGCCAACCCGCATCACCGCCCCGCGGGTCGCCGACCTTGATGACCGGCGGCAGGTTGTCGAGCAGCGGATTGAACGGCTGCGCGTCGCAGGCGAGGAAGCCGCAGACCGCCTTGGTCGAGATCGGCCCGTCGCCGCCATAGTTGACGAAAAACGGCAAGCGGCCGGCGGCGATCGCGGCGATCGCTTCCGCCGCGACGGGATCGGCGCGCATGCCGGGACTGCTCGACATGACGTGCGGATCGCCTTTGGTGAAGACGATCACCTCGCCGGCTTCGAGCGCGATCGGCTCCTCGCCGATGATATTGGCGAAGCAACGACCCTCGGTGACCACATGATACGCGATGAGATGCTCGGCACCCGGCAGGATCTTCGGCAGAACCATCTCGCGCGTCGGCTGCTCGGCGACCCACGGCGCCTTGCACACGACATCGAAGAACGCCGCGCCGGTCAACCGTACCGTTTTCAACACATCGGATAGCGCATCAGCTGCCATTTTGGGTCCACCGGACGCCCGGACAAGTGATCGGGACGTCTAATCAAGAGTTGTAGAAATTTCCGACGCCGCATCAAGCATCGCGGACGCCCAGTCATTCGCACTCACCACGACAATATCTAGGATACGACCCATCGCGCTGCAACACCGCGAGCCGAAACAGGAAAGTTCGGCGATCGGGCCGCATCACGCTTTTTTGTTGTGAGCCGTCCCCCCCGCGAGTGCTAGCGCTAGTTTGAACGAACTCGAAGAGGAAGTCATGACTCACTTTGGAAGTTGCTTTTGCGGCGCAATCAAACTGGAGGTCACCGGGTCACCGGAGGCCATGGGCTATTGTCATTGCCGTTCTTGTCGGTCGTGGTCCGGCGGACCTGTGAACGCCTTCAGCCTCTGGAAGCCGGGGGCAGTGCGAATCACAGCTGGAGCCGAGCATGTCGCGACGTTCCAGAAGACCAAGCTCAGCCAGCGTCAATACTGCGCGAAGTGCGGCGGGCACCTGATGACCAATCATCCGCCACTGGGCCTGGTGGACGTGTTCGCCGCGACAATCCCGACCTTGCCTTTCAAGCCGGGCGTGCACGTGAACTATGCCGAGACGGTACTGCCGATGCGCGACGGCCTGCCCAAGCTCAAGGACTTTCCCGCCGAATTCGGCGGCTCGGGCGAGGTGGCGGCAGATTGAGAGTCGGACACTCTCCTTCCCCGCCTTCGGCAACGTCGCCGCATTCCTACCAAGGCACAAAGGACTAACACAATGAACGTTCACGCAGCCGCCCCTGCCACCATTGATCTCGCCGCAATCAAGAGCCGCCAGCAGGTCGCTTGGGGCTCCGGCGACTACACCGTCGTAGGCGCCACGTTGCAGATCGTCGGCGAAATGCTCTGCGAGGCCGTCGATCTCCGCAGCAACCAGCGCGTCCTCGATGTCGCCGCGGGCAACGGCAATGCGACGCTCGCCGCGGCCCGCCGTTTCGCCGACGTCGTCTCGACGGACTACGTCGGGGCACTTCTCGAGCGCGGGCGCGAACGCGCCCAAGCCGACCGCCTGCCGGTCACGTTCCAGGAAGCCGATGCGGAAGCTCTCCCCTTCGCCGACGCCAGCTTCGATGTCGTCCTGTCGACCTTCGGCGTCATGTTTACGCCAAATCAGCAGCAAGCCGCCAACGAACTGAAGCGTGTCTGCCGCCCGGGCGGAAAGATCGGCATGGCCAACTGGACGCCGGAGAGCTTCATCGGCAGGCTGTTCAAAATCATCGGCAAATACGTTCCGCCGGCACCCGGCATGAAGTCGCCGGCGCTGTGGGGCAGCAAGGCGCATCTCGACACCCTGTTCGGTTCGAAGGCGACCGTCGCGGCGGAGAGCAAGAACTTTGCCTTCCGCTACAAGTCGCCCGAGCACTGGGTCGAGATTTTTCGCAGTTACTACGGCCCGGTTGTGAAGGCGTTCGCGACGCTCGATCCGCAGGCACGCGAGGCGCTTGAGGCCGATCTTTATGCTCTGCTCGACGAATTCAACGAGGCCGAGGA
This sequence comes from Pseudomonadota bacterium, assembly GCA_016201015.1. Classification (GTDB taxonomy): domain Bacteria; phylum Pseudomonadota; class Alphaproteobacteria; order CACIAM-22H2; family CACIAM-22H2; genus JACQDQ01. Next base: position 2,959 of record JACQDQ010000205.1, read on the forward strand.
CGGCACGCTGGTCATCCCCAGCGAATATCTCGAAGTGGTCGTCACCAAAGGGCGCTGATCCCGGATGTATCGGGCGCGGCGTCAGGTGCCGGCGTTCCGCCGCACCGACGCCGCGCCCGCCCTCCTGGATTTGTCCCACACAGAAAAGGATTCCGGCGGCGGCGCGCTCAAGGACTTCCGTCGCATCGCCACCCGCCACGACCGATCGGCAACAAACGTCCTCGCGGCCGTCTGCCTCGTCGCCACGGTCAGCTGCTGGTTATGACTCCGGACCCCAATACGCCCGCCGACGCGCTACGTTCTTTGCCGAGCGCAGCGGCGGCCACGCGGTGGCCGCTGAGCAGGCCGGCGAGGCGGGCCGGATCGGTCCGCCCCCAGCCGCATTCGCTGGCGATGCCGAACTCCGCGATGAATCGCCGCGCGGTCGCGATCCGCCGGCGATCGCCGGCTTCGTCATCGTGGTGGATGAGCCCGAGATAAAGCCGGGTCTCGTCCCGGCGCCGCCACTGCAGCAGCGGCGCGAAATAGGCCTCGTCCGAGCGCGGCTGCGGCACGGGGACATGCAGGAAGTCGATCCGCCGCCGCACGGCGCCGCCGATGCCGTTCATTATCTCGACCAGGACAGCCATGTCCTTGGGCTGAACCAGATGCTGGTCGTAGGGCGAGCCGTAGCACAGGTGAAAGCCCATCTCGATATTCGCCGGCACCGCATCGCCCAGGCGGCCAAGCTCGGCGAAGATCTGCTCCTTGTAGTCGCCCGGTCGTTCGGGGAAATAGTTCTCGAATACGAGGACCTCCTGACAGACATCGAACTGTATGGCGAGGTCGGCGGCCGGAATCGCGGCGACGATGCGGCCTGCCGCCGCCAGCAGGGACTTTTCAT
>JACQDQ010000197.1 GCA_016201015.1 Pseudomonadota bacterium
GAACCGACGATCGGATGATCATCCTTCGGATCGTGCTCGCGCCGCGCGTGGCGTCGGTAGCGGCGGCACCCAAGGACGTTCGCCGCGATGGGCGCGCACGGATTCGACGCGTGCCGCCCCGTCCTTGTCCAACCAGACCGCATGGCCGCCGTCGCGCCACAACGCGAAACGGTCGATCACGGCTATAGCCGAGGGACAGGCGCGGCGTACCGGCACGATCGCTACGACCACGGTGGCAAGCCGGCAATCCTCGGTGAGCGCTGCGACATCGCGCACCAGCGCGACGACGTGGCCACGCGCCGTGTAGATGCAGCCTTTGGCGTCGCAAGTCAGCCGCCCATCGGCGCTGCTGCCGAACTTCGGCCAGGCGACCTGCTCTTCCTGTCCGGCGCGGCGCAGCCACGTGTCGCGCGTCAGCGGTGCCGCCCGCTCCGAGGATAGCTGCATCAATCCATCGGCCCCGCGCACGGCGATGAGCTTGGCATCGCCGGAGACGAGCACATCCGGCTCGCGATGCAGCAGAATCGATCCAAGTCCGATGGCGATGATCGGCATGCCAGCCAACCGCCAGCGCGTGCGCCACAGGCAGAGCCACAGGCCCCCCAGCGTGATGGCGACGAGACCCCAGGCCGGCATCGCCGGCAGCAGAGCGACCGCGCCGGTCCAGCCCGCCACCTCGCGGGCGACCGCGAGGATGATGTCATTGCCCCAACCCATCGGGATCAATGCCCAGCTTTCGAGGCCAAACGGCCACAACAGGAAGCACAGCACGACGCACGGCATCACCCACATGCCGGTGAGCGGCACGGCGATCAGATTGGCCGCGAGGCCATAGGCGGCGAAGCGGTTGAAGTGGTAGAGCGCGTAAGGCGCCGAAGCAAAGCCGGCGATCAGCGTCGTCATACCGGTTCCCGCCAGGCCGAGGGCGATCCGCCGCAGCCACCCGCCTCCGCCGCGCCAACGTGCCAGGGGCTCGCGCATCACCTCCCAACCGGCGATCAAGGCGACGACCGCGCCGAACGACATTTGGAAGCTCGGGCCGAGCATGCTCTCGGGGAATATGACGACGATGGCGAATGCCGCCCAGGCAACAAGACGCATGGTGATGGCTGTGCGGTCGACGAGGATGGCGAATAGCACGATGCTCGTCATCAGCCAGGAGCGCTGCGTCGGCGCGCTCGGCGCAGTGAACAGCGTATAGAAACTGATCGCCAGGAACGCCCAGACCGCCGCCCATTTCTTGATCGCGAAACGCAACGCGAGCGGCGGCACGAGCGCCAATGCCCGGCGCACGGCGACGAACACGATGCCGGCAACCAGGCCGATATGCAGGCCCGAAATCGACAGCAGATGGGCAAGGCCTGAATCGCGCATCGCCGCCATCGCGTCGGCAGGGATCGATCCCATCTCGCCGGTCATCAAGGCCGCGGCGACAGCGCCGGCGGGTCCCGGCACCAACGCCAGTATGCGCTCGACCATTGCCTGCCGGGCCGCGTTGAGTCTAAGCCGCCATTCAGGCGGCTGATCGTCGCCGGGAGCCAGTCGGCGCGGCTGTCCGACCGCATAGCCGACCGCGCCGAGGCGGTCGAAATAGGCCTGGCGCTGGAAGTCGTAGGCGCCGGGCGCCGCCGGCGGCGGTGGCGGCAGCAGAATGGCACGCAGGGCGACGCGGTCACCCGGCTGCAATTCCACGGTCGCCTTGCGCAGACGAACGCGGACTTGGGCCGGCGTCCCCGTGGTCGGCACCCCGGGTAGCGACAGGTGATCGAAGGTGACTCGCCGGCCCTCAGCGCGAATTTCGACCGTGACGACACGCCCGGTGAGCTCGGCCGGCCCCCAGCGGCGCTCGAGCACCGGCGCAGTCACAGCGATGGCACGCTGCTGCGCCAGGGTGAGGCCCAGCCCGAAGGCGACGAGACCGATTGCGGCGACGAGCCAGGCGCTCCGCGAACGGCCGAGCACGCCCAGCACAACGGCAAGCACGATCGTTGTCGGCCCGGCCCATACCGGTGGCTCGCTGGGCAATATGAAATAGATGCCGGCGCCAACGCCGAGGACCACGGGGATCCACAGCACCCAGCGGTCACGCTCGCCGGCCAAGCGTTCGGCAAGCCACGCGGCCGCCATCGTCGCGCCGCGCTTGAGCTCGTCCGCTCCCAGCCTATCCGGCCGCTCGCCTTGCGCGGTCGGGCCCGCCGCCATCCCAGACCCCAAGCTTATATGCACCGCGCAAATATGCTAGACAGCGGCGCCCGTTGAGAGTGTACAGAGCCCCTTGCATCGCAGCTAGCACATGTCGATTGTTTGCCGCTTCGCCCCCTCGCCGACCGGCTTCCTGCATATCGGCGGCGCCCGCACGGCGCTGTTCAATTGGCTGTTCGCCCGCCATCACGGCGGACAATTCCGTCTGCGCATCGAGGACACCGATCGTGCGCGTTCGACGCCGGAGGCGACGCAGGCGATCCTCGACGGACTCAGCTGGCTCGGATTGCAGTGGGACGGCGAGGTTGTCCATCAGTTTGCCCGCGCGCCGCGGCATGCCGAGGCAGCGCGGTCCTTGCTCGGGCAAGGCAAAGCCTATCACTGCTACTGCTCGCCGGCCGAGCTCGAGGAGATGCGGGCCAAGGCCAAGGCCGAAGGCCGCTCGATGCGCTACGACGGCCGTTGGCGAGATCGCGACCCGCGCGACGCGCCGCAAGGCGTGCCGCCGGTGATTCGCCTCAAGGCGCCGCAAACCGGACAGACGGTGATCCGCGATCGCGTCCAAGGCGACGTTGTCATCGCCAACGAGCAGCTCGACGACATGGTGCTGCTGCGCGCCGACGGCACGCCGACTTATATGCTGTCCGTCGTCGTAGACGATTACGACATGGGCGTTACGCATGTGATCCGCGGCGACGATCATCTCAACAACGCGGCGCGGCAGATGCAGCTCATCCAGGCGCTGGGCTGGCCGGTGCCCGAATACGCACATATCCCGCTCATTCACGGCCCGGACGGGGCCAAGTTGTCAAAGCGACACGGCGCGCTTGGTGTCGAGGCCTATTGCGAGATGGGCTATCTGCCGGAGGCCTTGCGCAACTACCTGTTGCGGCTGGGTTGGGCCCATGGCGACGCCGAGATCATCGCGACGGAGCAGGCAATCGCTTGGTTCGATCTCGACGCGGTCGGCCGTTCGCCGTCACGCTTCGATTTCGTCAAGCTGGCCAACCTCAACGGCCACTACCTGCGCGAGACCGACGATGGGCGGTTGGTCGACATGATCGTGCCGCGGCTGGAGCAATCGATCGGCATCTCGGTCGATGTCCAAGGCAGGGAGCGGCTGCGGCGCGGACTTCCGGGCCTCAAGTCGCGGGCCAAGACCCTGGTCGAACTCGCCGCGGGCGCCACATTCTACGTCCACCCACGTCCGTTGCCGCTGAACGAGGCGGCGGCCAAGCTGCTCGATCCTGCCGCCCGTGCCCGACTGGCTGGCCTGCTGCCAGCCTTAGCGGGGGCGGCCGAGTGGCGCGCGGCGGCCTTGGAAGCTGTGGTGCGCCAGGCGGCCGAGACGGCCAGGGTTAAGCTCGGTGACTTCGCCCAACCGCTGCGGGCGGCGCTCACGGGCGCCGCCGCCTCACCGCCGATTTTCGAGGTTTTAGAGGTACTTGGCCGAGATGAGACGCTCGGCCGGCTGCGTGACGCCCAGGGGCGAGACTGAGCCCCGCGTTCTGCCGCGATTTGCTTTGCTGCGTTGCAAGAATTATCTTTTAAGCAGTCGTCAGGCACAATCGCGGAACCGCGCTAGGCAAGAAGGAACAACACCCATGCAGAAGCCCGCACCGGCCGCTAAGAAGGCGACCCAGGAGACCGTGACCCTTATCGACAACGCCACCGGCAAGCGCTTCGAACTGCCGGTCATTCCCGGCACGATCGGCCCCAAGGTCATCGATGTCCGCAAGCTGTATGCGGACACCGGCCATTTCACCTACGACCCCGGCTACACATCGACGGGCAGTTGCGAATCGAAGATTACCTATATCGACGGCGACGTCGGCGTGCTGATGCATCGCGGCTACAAGATCGAGGAACTTGCCGAGCACAGTGATTTCATGGAGGTGTGCTATCTGCTGCTCAACGGCGAGCTGCCGACGCCGGCGCAGAAGACCAAATTCGAACGCGACATCACGCTCCACACGATGGTGCATGAGCAGCTCAACCGCTTCATCACCGGCTTCCGGCGCGACGCCCACCCGGTGGCAGTAATGTGCGGCGTGGTCGGCGCATTGTCGGCGTTCTATCACGACAGCCTCGACATCAGCGACGAGCACCAGCGGATGGTCGCGTCGTTCCGTTTGATCGCCAAAATGCCGACCATCGCGGCGATGGCCTTCAAGTATTCGATCGGCCAGCCGTTCATGTATCCGCGCAATGACCTCAAATTCGCCGAGAACTTCCTGTACATGACCTTCGGCGTGCCGTGCGAGCCGTACAAGGTGAGCCCGGTACTTGCCCGCGCCATGGATCGCATCTTCATCCTGCATGCCGACCACGAGCAAAACGCGTCAACCTCGACCGTGCGGCTGGCGGGCTCGTCCGGCGCCAATCCGTTTGCCTGCATCGCCGCCGGCATCGCCTCGCTGTGGGGCCCGGCGCATGGCGGCGCCAACGAGGCGGTGCTCAAGATGCTGAGCGAGATCGGCGCGAAGGAACGCATCCCGGAATTCATCAAGCGCGCCAAGGACAAGAACGACAGCTTCCGCCTGATGGGCTTTGGCCACCGCGTCTACAAGAACTACGACCCGCGCGCGGCAGTGATGCGCAAGTCATGCCACGACGTGCTCAATGAGCTCGGCGTCAAGCGGGAGCCGATGCTTGACCTCGCCATGGAGCTCGAGCGCATCGCGCTCGAGGACGACTACTTCGTGTCGAAGAAACTGTTCCCCAATGTCGACTTCTATTCGGGTATCATCCTCAAGGCGATGGGCTTCCCCACGTCGATGTTCACCGCCCTGTTTGCCCTTGCCCGCACGGTGGGCTGGATCGCACAGTGGAAAGAGATGATCGAAGATCCGGGATAGAAGATCGGCAGGCCGCGGCAGCTCTACAC
>JACQDQ010000199.1 GCA_016201015.1 Pseudomonadota bacterium
AGCAAACGCACGGGACGAGCAAATGCGGAGATCGATTTTCCATCGCCGTAGCGGCAGCGGCCGGTACCCAGGTGCCCAAGGCTGCGCCGTCGGCCTCTCGATGCCGTCCCCGGGTCCAAGCCCGGGGATCATCGGCATGACGGACGCGGCGCGCCGGCGGGCGCCGATACCCAGAAGTCCCACAGCACGCCGGTTGCCCCTGGACAGCGGCTTTCGCCGCTGCGACGGGCGTGTTATCGGCGCGAACGCCCAATCCGGGCGGGCGACGCGCCCGCTCCTCTTGGGTGCCGACATGCGTCGGCATGACGAAGCTGCCGCGCCAGCGACCGCCTATGTTCGCGCAGCGCGATCGCCTGCAGCGGGGCGCTGCCGCAGCTTGGCGAGAATCGCCTGGCGCTCCGCCTCGGGCAAGTCGGGCCAGGCGGCGATTTCCTCGATCGAGCGCTTGCATCCCAGGCAGAGCTGCGTCGCATGGTCGAGCCGGCATACGCCGATGCAGGGGCTGGTCGTCATCGCTCGGCCGATGTCAAAGCAGTCCCGCCATCCGCGCGCGCTGGCGGACGAGGGCAAGTATCATGCCGCAGATCGGCGTCTCGACGCCGACCATGCGCGCCATCTCGACGACGGAGCCGAGCAGGCCGTCGATCTCCATCGGCCGCCCGCGCTCGAGATCCTGCAGCATGGAGGTCTTGTGCGGGCCGAGCTCCTTGGCGATATCCATGCGGCGCTCGACGTCGATCGGAAAGGTGATATCGAGGCGGCGGGCGATCTCCTGCAGCTCGGTCATCATCGGGCCGAGCACGCTGCGGCTGTCCGGATCGCTGGCCAGCGCTTCGAGCGTGCCATGGGTCAGCACGCTCACCGGGTTGAAACTGGCGTTGCCCCACAGCTTCAACCATATCTCCTGGCGGATGCGCGGCGTGACCGTGGCGTCGAAACCGGAAGCGGCGAGGGCAGCGCCGAGCCGCCGCACGCGGTCGCTGTCGCTGCCGTCCGGTTCGCCGACGATCAGGCGCTTGCCGGAGGCATGCGTGATCACGCCGGGCGCGGCGACGTGGCCGGCGGCATGGATGACGCAGCCGATCGCGCGCGCCGGCGGCAGATTGTCCCAGGTCGCGCCGTCGGGATCGATGCTGGTAAGCCGCCGATCCTTCCACGGACCGGGCAGGTTATAGAAATACCAATAGGGTATGCCGTTCATCGCGGTAACGATCGCCGTCTGCGGACCCAGCAATGGGCGAATTTTCGGAGCGGCGGCTGGCACGGAAGGCGCCTTCAGCGTCAGCAGGACATAGTCCTGCGGCCCGATTTCGCGCGGATCATCGGTACTGGTTGCGTGCACGGTATGCGTCTGGCCGGCCGAATTGAGCGTGACGCCATTCTTGCGCATCGCCGCCAGATGCTCGCCGCGGGCGACAAAGCTCACCTCATGGCCGGCGAGCGCCAGCTTGGCGCCGAACAGCCCGCCGATCGCGCCGGCGCCGAAAACGCAGAATTTCATGAATTACGGTTCCGCCCGTTCATAATGCCGGCGCAACCCAACATGCGGGAAGCGGGCTTGTCAACGGACATGCCACAAGCTGAAATGCGCCTTTCCCAGGGAGAAACGCATCATGAATCTCAGCGACATCGAAGCCGGGCTGCTCGACGACCGGGTCAAGGGCATGCCGGGGGGCGTGGCGCCGTTCCCGCTCCAGGCGATCGCGGCCAAGGGCTGGAACGTGCTGGCCGAAGACCTGCCATTGCCGCTCTGCGTCCTGCATCAGAGCGCGCTCGACCACAATGCGCGGTGGATGCGCGCCTTCCTCGGCGCCGCGAACGCGGTCATCGCGCCGCACGGCAAGACGACGATGAGCCCGCAGCTGTTTCGCCGCCAACTCGAGGACGGCGCCTGGGCGATCACCGTGGCGAATGCGCAGCAGATCCACGTCGCGCGGCACTACGGCTTCGCACGCATCGTGCTCGCCAACCAGCTCGTCGGCAAACAGATCATCCGCTTCGTCCTCGACGAGCTAAAGCGCGACCCAGGCTTCGAGTTCTTCTGCCTGGCCGACTCGGTGGCGGCGGTTGAGATGCTGGCGCGCGCGGCGCGCGAGCGCCCGGCCGGGCGGCCGATCCAGGTGCTGCTCGAGGGCGGCGTCGTCGGTGCGCGCACCGGCTGCCGCGATCTCGACGCGGCACGCGCGGTGGCACACGCGGTCAAGGCGGCGGAGCCCTACCTCGCGCTGCGCGGCGTCGAGGGCTTCGAGGGCATCCTTACCGGCGCGACGCCGGAGGAAGCGGCGGCGCGGGTCGACAGATTTCTTGATTTTCTGGCGGCGATCGCGCGCGGCTGCGAGGAGCTGTTCGCGCCGGGGCCGATCATTCTCAGCGCCGGCGGCTCGGCCTATTACGACCGCGTGGTCGAGCGCTTCGGCCGCGCCGGGCTCAAGCGGCCCACCATGATTCTCACGCGCAGCGGCTGCTATCTGACGCACGACCACGTGATGTACTCGGAGCTGTTTGCCGCGCTGTCCAAGCGCTCGCCGCATCTGCACAATCTCGGCGAAGGCCCGCGTCCGGCGCTCGAAGTCTGGGGCTACATCCAGTCGCGGCCGGAGCCGACCCGCGCCCTCGCCACGCTCGGCAAGCGCGACGTCTCCTACGACCCGCATCTGCCGGTACCCGACCAATGGTACCGTCCCGGCGCGACACCGCGCCGGCCGCAGCCTGTGCCGCCCGGCCATCGCGTGAGCGCGCTCAACGACCAGCACGCCTATCTCGATCTGCCGGCCGGCAGCCCGCTGCAGGTGGGCGACATGGTCGGCTTCGGCATCTCGCATCCGTGCCTGACCTTCGACAAATGGCAGGTGATCTGCGTGGTCGACGACGACTACGACGTCATCGCCGCGGTGCGGACATTCTTTTGAGTCATGGGGGCGCACTGGGCCGGTTGACCAGATAGATGCCGGCGCCGATCAGCCCCACCGCGGCGAGGAGCGCCGGGGTGATCGGCTCGTGCAGCAGCAGGCCGCCGAAGGCAACGCCGAAGATCGGCGTCAGGAACGAGAATGCCGCCAGATGCGAGGCGGGATATTTCGTCACCAGCCAGAACCAGGTCGCATAGCTCATGAAGGCGACGATGACGACCTGATAGGCAAACGCCGCGAGCACGAGCGGGGTCGGCTGGAAGATGCCGGGCTCCCCCAACAGAACGGAGGCGATCGGCAGAATCAGCGCCGACACGCCGAGCTGGTACATCAGGTTCTTCTCGGCGGCGATATGCTTGAGCCGCGAGCCCTTCATCATCACCGTCGTCGCGCCCCAGGCTATCGCGGCGCCAAAGCACATGATGTCGCCGATCAGCTCGCGGTGCGACGGCAGGCGCAGCCCGTCGGCAAAGGCGAGCACCAGTCCGGCGAAGGCGGCGATCAGGCCGATCGCCTTGCCGCGCGTCAGGCGGTCGGCCGGCACAAAGAAATGTGCGCCGATCGCCACGACGAACGGCGACGTGTAGATGAAGATCACGCCGCGCGAGGCGGTGGTGAGCGCCAATCCCCAATAGATCAGTATGAATTCGACGGCGAAGAGGAGGCCGGCGACGATGCCGACACCGAGCGTGCTGTCGCGCTCGGCGAGGGGGATGCCGCGCAGCCGGCACCAGATCAGCAGCAGGATGCTGGCACCGATCGAGCGCAGCCCGGCCTGGCAGACCGGCGAGATGCCGCCGTTGGCGACTTTGACTCCGACCTGATTGAGTCCCCAGATCGCGCAAAGGAGCGTCAGGATGAGGGCGGCAGCTTGGTCGAGGGAGTGGCGGGAGGAGAATTGGGAAGATGGCGATTGCATGAAGCGCCGGACTATAAGCTGTACGACGCTGCTTGCGTCAACAGTGTTGATTTTCCAATTCGCGCTCCTCCGGAGCGGACGAAGGGTACGGCCGTCACCAATATTTATTGAGTAGCTTATGCGGGCGGCCAGCGTATTGTCGTCGGACGGATTCAAGAGAAGCGATTGGGAGGAAAAAACAATGTTACCGTTTTTGTCCGTGTCGAATCGTCTTAAACCCATGGCACTTGGGGTATTTGCGAGCCTCGCGCTTGCCGTCGGCGCCGCCAGCGCCGAGCAGATCGTCGTGTCGAACTACGCCGTGACAACGAACGGGATGCCATTCGCGGTCGCCATGGACAAGGGCTTCTTCAAGGAGTTCAACGTCAGAGTCGATGGAATCCTGAGCTCCGACGGCGGCGGCACGACGATCCGCAATCTTCTCGGCGGCAATCTGGCGTATGGCGAGGCCGCGGTTTCGGCCGTCGTCTCGGCCGTGCAGGGCGGCGCCGATCTTAAGATCATCAGCGGCAACGTGCACACGGTCGCGGAATTCGTCTGGGTGGCGATGCCGTCGTCGCCGGTAAACTCGCTCAAGGATCTCAAGGGCAAGAAGCTTGGCTACACCAATCCGCGTTCGACCAGCCAGGCTTTGGCCATCCTGTTGATGGAAGCCACGAAGCTGCAGGCCGCCGATGTCGAGCTGGTCCGCACCGGCGGCTTCGGCGCCGGCCTGACGGTGCTGGAGCTTGGCGGCGTCGACGTCGTTCCGGTGGCCGAGCCGCTGTGGTCGATGAATCCCGGCAAGTACAAGCTGATTGCGGCCGCCCCCGACGTGCTTCCGGCGCTGAGCAATGTCGTCGGCGTGACGACCGGGGAAGCGGCGCGGACCAAGGGCGATTTCATTCGGGGCGTGATCAAGGCGCGGCGCAAGGCGGTCGAGTTCATGTACGCGAACCTCAAGGAATCGTCCGCGATCATCGCCAAGGCCTACAATCTCGACGTATCCGTCGCCGAGACCACGGTCCGCAATCTCCTCGAATCCGAGAAGAAGGGCGGCCTGCCGTATTGGGGACCCGGCGATCTGCGCATCGACACGATGGACAACATGATCCGCGCCCAGAAACTGGTCGGCGCGATGCAGGGTGACGCCGATTGGTCGAAGCTCGTCGACGAGACGTTCTTGCCGGATGACCTCAAGAGCAATAAGCCGCGATGACATTGGCGGGCGGTGCGGCGAGCGAATCACGGTTCTA
>JACQDQ010000200.1 GCA_016201015.1 Pseudomonadota bacterium
GAAGGACTTCGATCTCGCGATGCGCACGAAGGCGGAAGAAGACCCGGTGGTGGCCGCGGCGTCCGTGGTCGCGCAGCCACGTGCGCACGAGGTGGCGCTCGGGGTCGTCGTCGCGGAACGCGGTGCGCGCGGTGGCCCTTGTCGAAGGTTTCCGGCGACGATGATCAGGCGATGTAGCGGACCTCGCTCATCATCCCGGTCGTCTGATGGTAGAGCGTATGGCAATGGAACGCCCATCTTCCGGGATTGACGGCGTCGAAAACCACCGTCACCGATTTGCCCGGCGGCACGAGCACGGTGTCGCGCGTCGCGCCGCGGATCTTCGCCGACCCGAATTCGACAACCTGGAAATGATGGCCATGCAAATGCATCGGATGCGCCATCATGCTGTCGTTCCGCATCACCAGCGCCACCCGCTCGCCGTAGCGGATCTCGATCGGCCGGTTCTCGCCCGACGGCTGGGTACCCATGGTCCAGGCGTAGGGGCTCATCGTGCCGGCGAGCTTGATCGTCACCGTGCGGTCCGCCGCGCGTTCCGCAAGCGGTTCTGTCGCCACGAGGCGGGCCTCGAAATCGCTCTCGGAGGCCGCCCCGGCGGCTGTCGGCGCCGTGCCCGCGACCCGCGCCACGGTGCCGCGTGCGGTGGAGAGGATGATGCCGGTGCGCTCCTTCTCGCCTTCGCGCTGCGCGACGATGGGCCAGGCGCCCTCGCCGCGCGGCAACTCGACGACGATGTCGATCCGCTGGGCGATGCCAAGCGGAAACAGACGGCCTCCGACCGGCGTGACCGGATCGCCGTCGACGGCGATCACGCGGCCGGACAGCGTGCCGAGATCGATGAAGAAGTTAGTCGCCGCCGCGGCGTTGATGATCCGCAGGCGGACCCGTCCGCCTGCCTCGACGCGGACGACATCCGGGTCGTCGAAAGTCCGGTCGTTCGCAAGATAGGCGTCGTAGTTGATGTCGTTCAAATCCGCCTTCATCTCGGCCATATTCATGCCCGGCATGCTCGACGCGCCCGGGCTGCCGGACTTGCCCGGCATATTTGCCATGCCCGGCATGTTGGGCATATTCGGCATGCCCGGCATGCTCGACGCGCCCGGCATGCTGGACATTCCCGGCATGTTCGCCATGGCCGCGGGCGTGGCCTGACTGTGGCCAGCATGTCCGCTCTCGCTGCTGACGCCGCCGAGGCTCGTCAGGATCGCCTCCGGCCGATCGAAGCTGAAATCGTGCAGAAACATCACGACTTCTTGCATATCCGCGCGTTCGTCGTCGGCCGTGCGGACAATGAGCGGCGCGGACAGCATGTCCTGCTCCTGAAATCCGACATGGGAATGCATCCAATGCGTCCCCGGGTGCGGTTCGAAGTCGTAGAGCTGCACGCCGCCGGGCAGCAGCGGCGATTGCGCCAGCTCGGGCACGCCGTCCTGGGCCGCCGGCGGCTCCTGGCCATGCCAGTGAACAAGCGTCGGTTCCTTGAGCGCGTTGGTCAACTCCACCCGGAACCGGTCGCGCGAGCCCAGGATAATCCCGTGCTTGCCGTCGGGTTGCAGAATACCAAACACCGTTTTTGACTTGCCGCCGACCACGATCTGACGTTCCTGGATGCGCAGCCTGACGCCGGGCAACACCGGATTGGCGGCCCAGGCTGGCCTGCTCGCGGCGACGAATACGCCTGCGGCGGCGGACGTCAAAAGTTGTCGGCGGTTGAGATGGATCATCGGATCCTCCATTGAGCTCTGCGGCATCTGTCGGTTCGGCGTCGCGCGCCAACAGTTGCTTTCGGTTAATGCTAACTTAGATACGCCAAGTGCGGCAAATTGGAACGCACGTCGCCGACCCGCCAAGCTTCTACCAGCAGGAATCTACTTGATGGAAAATCATAGCCACGCCGGCCACGCGAATCTTCATCAGCGTCGCGATCAGGATCATCGCGGCCATGGCGCCGCCCCGCCTCAGCCGGCAGCGGCCGGAGCGAAATGGACCTGTCCGATGCATCCGCAGATTATGCGCGACGGTCCGGGCTCGTGCCCGATCTGCGGCATGGCGCTGGAGCCGATGACGCCCACCGCCGGCGGCGGCCCGAATCCCGAACTCATCGACATGAGCCGGCGCTTCTGGGTCAGCCTCGTCCTCACCGTGCCAATCGTGCTGATTGTGCTGCTCGAGCACGTGCCCGGAGCAATGCTCCGCGCGGTGTTGTCCGCCCAAGCCTCGGCCTGGGTGCAGGCGGCCCTCGGCACGCCCGTCGTGCTGTGGGGCGGCTGGCCGTTCTTCGAGCGCGGCTGGCGGTCGATCGTCAATCGCAGCCTCAACATGTTCACCCTCATCGCCCTCGGGACCGGAGCGGCGTATGCGTACAGCGTGATCGGCGTGCTTGCCCCCGGCATTTTCCCGGCCGCGTTCCGGCTGGACGATGGCGGCGTCGGGCTCTACTTCGAGGCGGCAGCGGTGATTGTCACTCTCGTGCTGATGGGCCAGGTGCTGGAGCTGCGGGCGCGCGAACAGACCGGCGGCGCGATCCGCGCGCTCCTCGACCTCGCCCCCAAGACGGCGCGCCTCGTGCAGCCCGACGGAACCGAGGAGGACGTGCCGCTCGAGCGCGTGGTGCCCGGCGACACGCTTCGCGTGCGGCCGGGCGAGAAGGTGCCGCTCGATGGCGTCGTGCTCGACGGCCACAGCGCGGTCGATGAATCGATGATCACCGGCGAGTCGGTGCCGGTCGAGAAGGCGGCCGGCGCCAAGGTCACCGGCGCGACGCTGAACACGACCGGCAGCTTCACCTTGCGCGCCGAGCGCGTCGGCAACGACACGATGCTCGCGCAGATCGTCCGCATGGTGTCGGAAGCGCAGCGGTCGCGTGCGCCCATCCAGGCGATGGCCGACCTCGTTTCCGCCTGGTTCGTGCCCGGCGTCGTGCTCACGGCCATCGTCACCTTCATCATCTGGTCCCTGTGGGGCCCGCAGCCGGCGATGGCCTACGCATTGGTCAACGCCGTGTCGGTGCTCATCATCGCCTGCCCGTGCGCTCTCGGCCTCGCTACGCCAATGTCGATCATGGTCGGCGTCGGTCGCGGCGCCTCCGCCGGTGTCCTCATCAAGAACGCCGAGGGCCTCGAGCGGTTGGAGAAGATCGACACGCTGGTGGTTGACAAGACCGGCACGTTGACTCTGGGCCGCCCGCGGGTCGCTTCGATCACGCCGACCGCCGGTCTGCCTGCCGAGGGTGTGTTGCGTCTCGCCGCGGGCCTTGCCAAACAGAGCGAGCATCCGCTTTCGGCCGCGATCGTCGAGGCGGCCAAGGAAAAGGGCGTCACGCCGGCGATCGCGGCGGACTTCAAGTCGGTGACCGGCAAGGGGGTCGGCGGCACGATCGACGGACAGCGGGCCGGCCTCGGCAACCGGGCCCTCATGGAATCGTTCGGTCTCGCGACGGAGGGCTTTGCCGCACAAGCGGATGCGTTGCGTACCGAGGGCCAGACAGTGATGTTCGTGGCGCAAGGCGACCGCATCGTCGGCCTTCTCGGTGCCGCCGATCCGATCAAGGAGACCACGCCCGGCGCGCTCAAGGAACTGCGAGAGGCCGGCATGCGGATCGTGATGTTGACGGGTGACAATCGTACTACCGCCGAAGCGGTGGCCCGCCGCGTCGGCATCGGCGACGTGATCGCCGAGGTCCTGCCCGACCAGAAGTCGGCGGCCGTCCGGCGTCTCCAGACCGACGGCCACCATGTCGCCATGGCCGGCGACGGCATCAACGACGCCCCGGCGCTGGCTCAGGCCGAGGTCGTCATCGCCATGGGCACGGGTGCGGACGTCGCGATGGAGAGTGCCGCGATCACCCTGCTCAAGGGCGATCTGCGCGGCATCGTTCGCGCCCGCCGGCTGAGCCACGCGGCGATGCGCAACATCCGCCAGAATCTGTTCTTCGCCTTCGTGTTCAACGCGCTCGGCGTGCCGATCGCAGCCGGCGTGCTCTATCCCGCCGTCGGCCTGCTGCTGAGCCCGATGATCGCCGGCGCGGCGATGGCGTTCAGCTCGGTGCTGGTGGTTGGCAATGCGCTGCGGCTGCGGCGGGTGTCATTGTGACGACGCGGGCCGCCAGCGGATCGCGAGGTCGAACGACCGGACCACTTTCTCGCAATCGCTGACCAGCGCCCGGACGGAAGGGAACTAGACCGGGCGGATTGCCCAAATGTCGGTATCCGGAGGATCAACAGCAGCCGGCTGTCACGGCAATCAAGGCGTGTTTGCGAGGGTGCGTCAAATCCTGTAGCGTCCTCCGAGGCGCGCGAAACGACCCTGAGCGCACGGATCGCGCCGATATTGGAGGGGGGTTGCGTCGCCGCGTGCCGCAGCCGCGACCGCTCGCAACGCAGGATCAACGCATGATCTTCGGCATTCTCGTCGGCGCCGCACTGCGCAACCGCTTGTTCGTGCTGGCAGCGACGTTCGTGCTCGTCATCGCTGGCAGCCTGACGCTGCCGCGCCTGCCGGTCGACGTGTTCCCCGACCTCAACCGGCCGACGGTCACGGTAATGTCGGAGGCCGAGGGCCTGGCGCCCGAGGAGGTCGAGCTTCTGATCACCTTCCCACTCGAGGCCGAGATCCGCGGCGCGCCGGGCGTGACGCGGGTACGTTCCATTTCGGGCATTGGCCTGTCGGTTCTTTACGTCGAGTTCGAGTGGGGCAGCAATATTTACGACATCCGGCAGATCGTCAACGAGCGCATCCAGCTCGCCAAGCAGCGTCTGCCCGACAACATCGAGCCGGTCATGGCGCCGATCTCGTCGCTGATGGGCGAGATCATGCTGATCGCCCTCACCAGCGAGACCACCTCGCCGATGGTCATGCGCGAGTTCGCCGACTGGGTAATGCGCCCACGGCTCCTGGCGATCCGCGGCGTGAGCCAGGTCATTCCGATCGGCGGCGAGGTCCGCCAATACCGCGTGACGCCCGACCCGATCGCCATGCGACGACTCGACATACCCCTCGAGCAGCTTGAGAAATCGCTGAGCCGGTTCGGCGTCAACACCGCCGGCGGGTTCATCAATCAGCAGACGAGCGAGTACCTGATCCGCAACATCGGCTTGACGACCAAGATCGAGGACCTGCAGCAGCTCGTCGTCGGTTATCGCGACCACCATCCGATCGAGTTGCGACAGGTGGCCGAGATCGATTTTGCGGCGCGCGTCAAACGCGGCGATGCCGGGTACATGGGCAAGCCGGCGGTCATCGTCTCGGTGTTCAAACAGCCGAACATCGACACCATCCCGCTGACCCGCGAGATCGAGGCGGCGCTGGTCGACCTCGCCCGCCATGCCCCTGAAGGCGCGAAGGTCGACAACGTTCTCTTCCGCCAGGCGAATTTCATCGGCACGTCGATTGCGAATGTCGAGCAGGTGTTGAAAGAAGCGGCAGTCGTCGTGGCGTTCGTCCTGTTCCTGTTCCTGCTCAACCTTCGCACGACGCTGATCTCGTTGAGCGCCATCCCGATTTCGATCCTCATCACCGTGCTCGTCTTCGACCGGATGGGCCTGTCGATCAACACGATGACCCTGGGCGGTCTCGCCATCGCCATCGGCATCACGTCGGTCACCGTGACACCGGTCCTGTGCTACTATCTTCTTCCGCGCATGCGCCGGCTGGAGCAACCCGACGCGCCGCTGGTGCGTGCCCTAAAGCGGGTCTACGAGCGGGCCGTCCGGGCCGCGTTGCGCAATCCGGTGCCCCTCGTTGCCGCTATCTTCATCGCCGTTACGGCGGCGACGGTGTCGATACCACTCATGCCGCGATCCTTCCTCGGCGTGTTCAACGAGGGCACACTGACGATCAACGTGGTCGGCGAGCCGGGCATCTCGCTCGTCGAGTCGAACCGCGTCGGGACGACGGCGGAGCGCATTCTGCTGCAAGTTCCCGAAGTGACGGCCGTTGGACGCCGGACCGGCCGGGCCGAGCTCGATGAGCACGCCGAAGGCATCCACAGCGCCGACATCGAGGTCGATTTTCGCCTCGACAAACGTCGCCGCGAGGAGTTCCTGTTCGACGTCCGCTCGCGGCTCGCGGTTCTGCCGGTCGCCGTCGGCGTCGGCCAACCAATTTCGCACCGCCTCGACCACATCCTGTCCGGCGTGCGCGCCCAGATCGCCCTCAAGATCTACGGCGACGATCTCGACACGCTGCGGATCCTCGCCGAGACCTTTCGCGAGAAGATGTCGCGCATACAAGGCGTCACCGATCTTTTCGTCGAGAAGCAGGTGCGGATTCCGCAGCTTCGCGTCCGTGTCGACTATCGCCGCGCCGCACTCTACGGGGCAACGCCGGCGACGATCACCACCGCGCTCGAAAGCCTATCGAATGGACGGGTCGTGTCGCGGATCGCCGACGGCAACCGCTGGTTCGACGTCGTCTTCCGGCTCAAGGACGCGGACCGCACGACCCAGAGCCTCGCCCGGCTGCTCGTCGATACGCCGTCGGGCCGCGTCCCGTTGAGTTCCTTCGCCACGGTCGAGGTCGCCGATGGACCCAACCAGATCCTCCGCGAGGATGGGCGGCGCCGCATGGTCGTTCAGGCGAACAGCGACGGCACGGATCTCGGTGTGATTGTCGATGCCCTCCGGCGCGAGATCGCGGCGACGCCGCTCCCGGTCGGATACTCGGTCCTCATCGACGGGACGTTCCGCGCCCAGGAAGAGGCCGCCCGCTTCATCTCGGTGCTGTCGCTCATCTCGTTGACGCTGATCTTCGTCGTGCTCTACAGCCGGTACCGGTCCGCAGCGTTGACGTTGATCATCATGGGCAACGTGCCGCTGTCGCTCATCGGCGGCGTGGCGGCGCTTTGGCTCTTCGGCCAACCGCTTTCGATTCCGACCATGATCGGCTTCATCACGCTGATTGGCATCAGCTCGCGCAACGGCATCCTCAAGGTCAGCCACTACATCAACCTCGTCCTCCACGAGGGAGAAAAGTTCGGTGACGACATGATCGTGCGCGGCAGCCTCGAGCGGATGTCCCCGGTGCTGATGACGGCGCTCTCGGCCGGCTGCGCGTTGATCCCCCTCATTCTCGGCGTCGGCGAGCAGGGCAAGGAAATCCTCGCCCCGGTGGCGATCACCATCTTCGGCGGGCTCTTAAGCTCGACGCTGCTCGACGCGGTGCTGACACCGGTGCTGTTCCGCTTGGCCGGCGAGCGGCCATTGCTCAGGCTGCGCGATCAAAATACTCTCGCCGTCGTCAAGGAAGCGTACTGATCCCTACCAAAAACTTGAAGAGGCGATACCGATGGTTCGCGCATTCCTGCTCTCGTTGATCCTCGCCTTCGCGCCGGCAGCAGCGATGGCCCACGATCATCCGGCGGTCGGTCCAAACGGTGGCAAGATTATCGAGGCCGGCAGCCACCACATCGAATTCATCCTCAAGGACGGCACCGTGCGCGCCTATCTCTACGATGAGAACATGAAGGCCGTCGCGGCCGAAGGCGCCGAGGTCAATGTGACGATACAGTCACAAGGCAAACGCGAAACCGTGAAGCTTCAGGCCGCCGGCGCCAATCTGATGCAAGGTGCGACGACTCTCGCCGCCGGGCCGGGGCTGCGCGCCATCGTCGCCCTCAAGATGCCGGGCAAGCCGATCGTTCAGGCGCGGGTCGGCGAGTAACGGCGGCGTGGCGGCCGCAAACATGCCCTTGTGGCCGGGGCATCGTCGTGGTCAAATTTCTCTGAAGAACCGACGTTTGGCGCGCGGCTGGCCGACGACCGGGAGCCGCCCGCTCCGAACCAGGTAAGCCTTTTGAAGGGGGCACATATGCGCCGATTTGCTCTTGCCGGACTCATCGCCTTGACCCTTCACATTCCACTGACCGCGCAGGCGCAGCCGGCGCCGGCGGCGGGCGGGATGCCGACCAGCGAATTGCTGACATGGATCGCTATCGGCGCCGTGGTCGCGGCGACCATCTGGTACACATGGCCGGTGGCGGGGGCCGGCGAGGTTGCAGCGGCGGGCGGCGGTGCAGCAGCGGGCGGCGCTGGACAAGCAGCCGCGGCCGGTGGCGCAGGAGCTGCCGAGGCCGCAGCGGCAGGTGGCGGCGCGGCA
>JACQDQ010000201.1 GCA_016201015.1 Pseudomonadota bacterium
CGGCGGCGATGCCGCACTCGGCGGCGACGACTTCGACCATTTCGTGGCCGAGCGATTCCTGAGCGAACGCGCCAAGTCGGTCGGCGACGGGATCGACTCCGGACAAGCGAAGCAGGCGCTCGTCGTTGCCCGTCTTGCCAAGGAGTGCCTGTCGCGCCAACCCGAATGGGCGGGGCGCTTGGATCTCGACGGAACGCCGTCGTACCATCGGCTCGAGGCTACAACTTTGGAGTCGCTGATTGCGCCGCTCGTCGATCGCACGATCATGATATCTCGGGGCGTGCTCGACGACGCGCGCGTGGCGCCGGCCGATCTCGCCGGCATCGTGCTGGTCGGCGGCTCGACCCGCGTGCCGCTTGTGCGCCGCAAGGTGGCCGCGATCATGGGGCGCGAGCCGCTGGCTGATATCGACCCGGACGAGGTTGTGGCAGTCGGCGCGGCCTTGCAGGCCGAGGCGCTTACCGCCGGATCCGACACGCTGCTGCTCGATGTCACGCCGCTATCGCTCGGTCTCGAGACGATGGGCGACATCGTCGAGAAGATCATCGACCGCAACACGCCGATCCCGGTTGCCAAGGCGCAGGAATTCACCACATATCAAGACGGCCAGACCGCGATGAAGATTCACGTGGTGCAGGGCGAGCGTGAGATGGTCGACCAGTGTCGATCGCTGGCACGGTTCGAGCTCCATGGTATTCCGCCGATGACGGCCGGCGCTGCGCGCATCCGCGTGACTTTCGCCGTCGATGCCGATGGCCTGCTTACAGTGAGCGCACGCGAAAGGACGAAGGGCGTCGAGGCGCGGATCGAAGTCAAGCCGACCTATGGGCTATCCGAGGACGAGATGGCCGACATGCTGCGCGCGAGCCTGGAGAATGCGCGCGAAGATATGGAGCGCCGTCTGCTGACCGAAGCGCGGGTCGAGGCGCAGCGCGCGATCAACGCGGTGCGCGCGGCCATCGCCGCCGATGCCGTGCTGCTGCAAGGCGACGACGGCGCCCGAATCGAGCGGAGCATCGTGGCCGTCGAGGGCGCGGTCTCCGGCACCGACCGCGAAGCGATCCACGGTGCAGTCGAAGACCTCGACCTGGTCACGCGGCCGTTCGCTGAGCGCCGCATGGATCGCGGCATTCGCGCGGCGCTCGCCGGCCGCCATGTCGACCAAGTGTCGACCTGACCAACAAAAAGCGACAAGGAGCGAAGTATAGGGCCAATGCCCAAGATCACTTTCATCGATCCCGATGGTACACGGCATGAGATTGATGCGCCGGTCGGCCTGTCGGTGTTGGAAATCGCGCACCGCAACAACATCGATCTCGAGGGTGCGTGCGAGGGCTCGCTTGCCTGCTCGACGTGCCACGTGATCGTCGATCCGGAGGATTACGATCGACTGCCGGATGCAAGCGAGGACGAGGAGGACATGCTCGACCTCGCCTTCGGCCTCACGCACACGTCGCGGCTCGGCTGCCAGATCATCATCACCGAGGAGCTTGACGGCCTCACCGTCACGCTGCCGGCGGCAACGCGCAATATGATGGTCGACAAGACCTGAGGGAGATCGTGTATGCCGCTGCGTTGGACCGATGTGCGCGAGATCGCGATCGCGCTGGAGGAGGCGAGGCCGGATGCGGATGTCGTCAACCTGCGCTTCACCGATCTGTGGAAATGGGTGCAAGCGCTGCCCGATTTCGCCGACGATCCCAACAAGTCGAATGAGAAGATCCTCGAGGCCATCCAGATGGCCTGGATCGAGGAGAAGGACTGAATTGCGCCGCGAAGCCCATGTCGCCGTCGAACATTGAAGGCATCGCCGCGGGTGCCCGCGTCGTCGTCGCCATGTCCGGCGGTGTCGACTCGTCGGTTACGGCCGCGCTGCTGGTCGGGCAGGGTCTCGATGTCGTCGGCATCACGCTGCAACTCTACGATCACGGCGCCGCGGTCGGGCGCAAGGGCGCCTGCTGCGCCGGGCAGGACATCCACGATGCGCGCAACGTCGCCGATAGGCTCGGCATCCCCCACTACGTGCTTGACTACGAGGCGCGTTTCAAAGCCGAGGTGATGGCGCCGTTCGCCGAATCCTACGCCCGCGGCGAGACGCCGATCCCCTGCGTCACCTGCAACCGCACCGTCAAGTTCCGCGATCTCGTCGCGACCGCGCGCGATCTCGGCGCTGTGGCTCTCGCCACTGGTCACTATGTCCGGCGCGTCAATGGCGAGGCCGGCGCCGAGTTGCATCGCGCCGCCGATCTGTCGCGCGACCAGAGCTATTTCCTGTTCGCGACGACCCCGGCGCAGCTCGACTTCCTACGTTTTCCGCTGGGCGGTTTACCGAAGGAGGAGACGCGCGCCATCGCCGCGCGCCTTGGCCTGCCGGTGGCGGGGAAGCCGGACAGCCAGGATATCTGCTTCGTGGCGAACGGCAGTTATGCGCGCGTCGTCGAGAAGCTGCGGCCCGGCGCCGCCGAGCCCGGCGACATCGTCGATGTCGATGGCAATGTGCTGGGCCGGCACGAGGGCGTGATCCACTACACCATCGGCCAGCGGCGCGGCCTCGGGTTAGGCGGCGGCGAGAAGCTGTTCGTCGCACGGCTTGAGCCCGAGACGCGGCGCGTCGTCGTCGGCCCACGCGAAGCGCTGGCGCGGAGCGAAATCGTGCTGCACGACGTGAACTGGCTCGGCCAAGCTCCGCTGGCCGCGGACGGCGTGGCGGTCAATGTGAAGCTGCGCTCGATGAGCGTGCGCCTACCGGCGACGGCCTTTGGCGTTGGCGAACGGCGTGCGCGTGTGCGCCTGCATCGCCCGGAATACAGCGTCGCGCCGGGCCAGGCCTGCGTCTTCTACAGCGGCGAACGCATGCTCGGCGGCGGCTGGATCGCACGCTCGGCCGCGGCGGTCCCGATGCGGTGATTTTACCTGCTATCATAACGGTTTAGCTCAGCTTGACAGCGCGCGCGAGGGCGGCGTATAGGGCGGGGCTTCGCGCGCTTGGCGCGAGGGTGCGGCGTGGCGGCGTAGCTCAGTGGTAGAGCAGGGGAATCATAATCCCTTGGTCGGGGGTTCAAATCCCTCCGCCGCTACCAATCCTCGTAGATTATCCCGACCAATTTGCCACAAGGCTGGGTCTGTGCATGGACACGGCAATCTGCTGCGAGTCGGGCGTCCGGGGCGGCTTACAGCGGGTTCATTGGTCGCCCAGAATATCGCAAAAGGCACCGGCCGATGCGTCTCCTCATGATCAACCCCAATACCTCGCCGGCGATCACCACCAAGATGCTTGCGGTCGCACGAGCCGCTGTGCCACCGGGAGTGAAAGTTGTCGGCGTCGCCGGCCGTTTCGGTGCACGCTACATCTCGAGCCGTGCGGCGGCGGCGATCGCGGCGCACGCCGCGCTCGACGCCTTGGCGCGTCATCGCGGTGCCTATGACGCTGTGGTGCTCGCCTGCTTCGGCGACCCCGGCCTCGCTGCGCTGCGCGAGCTGGCGGCCAAGCCGGTGGTTGGCATGGCCGAGGCTTCGATCCTCAGCGCCTGCCTCCTCGGCGGTCGTTTCGCCATCGTCACCGGCGGTGCGCGATGGGTGCCGATGCTAGAGGAATTTGTCGCGGCGCAGGGCCTCGGCGAGCGACTGGCATCGGTGCGCGCGGTATCGCGAACCGGCGCGGCGATCGCCGCCAATCCCGCCGCCGTCTTGCGCGAGCTCGCGGCAACATGCCTCGCGGCAGTCGAGGAGGATGGCGCCGAGGCGGTGATCCTGGGCGGCGCTGGGCTCGCCGGGCTCGCCCGACGTCTGCAACCGCTTGTGCCCGTGCCGCTCATCGATTCGGTTGTCGCCGCGGCGCAACAGGCTGCGGCTCTGGCTGCATTCGGTCCGGAGAAGGCGCTACGTGGCAGTTTCGCGCCGGCCGAACCGGTGGCGGCGAGCGGCCTGTCGCCGGCCCTGCGAAATGCGCTGCGGCACGGGCGGTTGGCCTTGCCGGAAAAAGGTAACTCGGCGACGAAGACGTCGCGGGAGTTAGTGTCGCGCCACATCAGGGCGCGCATTGCTTTGCTATGATGCGCCGATCCTGCGCCGAGGCACGGGGAACATCGTCGAGAGGTCACTACTGGTCATGACGCAGCCGCACGCCGAAACCACGCGCGTCCGCAATGCCGACTGGGTCGTCGCCTGGGACGGCGCAGCGTCGCGCCACGTCTACCTTCGCGATGCCGATGTCGTGTTTGCCGGCGATGCGATCGTCCAGGTTGGCGGCCGTTACGATGGGGCGGTCGCGCGCGATATCGACGGGCGTGGCCTCATGGTGCTGCCGGGCTTCGTCGACATTCATGCCCATCCGTCGAGCGAGCCGATGATCAAAGGTCTCACCGACGAGGTGGGCAGCCGCAAGCTCTACATGAGTTCGCTTTACGAATATCTCTTCCTGTTCCGCCCCGATGCCGAAGGCGCGCAGGCGGCGACCGAGGTCGCGTTATGCGAACTGATGATGAGCGGCGTGACCACGCTGTGCGATCTGTCGATGGCGCACGAGGGATGGCTGGAGACTCTCGGCGCGAGCGGCATCCGCGCCATCGTCGCGCCCATGTTCCGCTCCGGGCGCTGGCATACGCCGAACGGCCACGACGTGCGCTATGACTGGAACGAGAAGGCGGGTCGCGAAGGGCTGGTCGAGGCGCTGCGCCTGATCGACCGCGCGCAGCAGCACCCCTCCGGCCGCCTCTCCGGCATGGTGTGCCCGGCGCAGATCGACACTTGCACGGCAGAGCTCATCGGCGATGCGGTGGCGGTCGCGAAGGAGCGGCGTTTGCCGTTCCAGATCCACGCGGCACAAAGCGTCGTCGAGTTCCAGGAGATCATGCGCCGCCACGGCCGCACGCCGATCGAATGGCTGCACGACCTCGGCGCGCTGGGGCCGAACGCGATCATCGGCCACGGCATCTTCCTCGATCATCATTCGTGGCTGCATTGGCCGACACGCGGCGATATCGGTCTGCTGGCCGAGACCGGCACCACGGTCGCGCATTGCCCGACCGTCTTCTCCCGTCGCGGGATCACGCTGCAGGATTTTGGGGCCTATCGCGCCGCCGGAATCAATCTCGGCATCGGCACCGACACGTTCCCGCACAACTTCGTCGAGGAGATGCGCACGGCGGCGATCCTTGCGCGCGTGACGACGGGCAATGCCCATTCGGTGCGGACGACCGATATCTTTGACGCCGCGACAACGGGTGGTGCCAAGGCGCTTGGCCGCGACGATATCGGTCGGCTCATGCCGGGCGCCAAAGCCGATCTTGTGCTGGTTGACATCGCCCATCCGGCCATGCGGCCGGTGCACGATCCGGTGCGCAGTTTCATTTATTCGGCGGGCGAGCGAGCCGTGCGCGACGTCTATGTCGACGGCCGTCCGGTGGTGCGCGACGGCAAGCCGCTCGCTTTCGACCATGCGGAAGCCTGCGCCCGGCTCGAGGCGGCGCAACGGCGGGCGGTGCCGCGCGCCTCCGATGCCGATTGGGGGCGCCGTCCGCTCGACGAGATCATCCCGCCGACGTTTCCGATCGCGCGGCATTGAGCCGATCCGCGCCGCGATCGCAATGTCCGCGCTGCTCGGCGGTCTGCGCACCGCAACTGCGGCCGATGCCGCGGCCTGCCCACGCGGCATATGGCAAGTACACGCAACGGTTCGGCTACGACGTGCTGCCGATGAGGGCCGATTACGGAAAGATCGTCGCCGAGGATCAAGTCTGGGTGATCGACGGTTCCGCAGGCGAATGCGATGCCACGCTCATTCTGCGGCCGGCCGCCGACCATCTGCTGATCTGGAGCGTCGCGGTCGGCCCGGCATTGCAGAAGAAGGGCCTCGGCCGCGCGCTGATGACATTTGCCGAGGACGAAGCGCAACGACAGGGGTTCTCCGAAGTGCGGTTGTTCACCAACGAATTGATGAGCGAGAACATCGCCCTCTATCGCCGTCTCGGCTATTCCGAGAGCCATCGTGAACCCCGCCCGGACCGCGTAGTCGTCCACATGCGCAAGGTGCTCCCGATAAGTGGCGGTTGATGGCGCCGGTCAGCCACCCGGAATGGCATACGCAAGGTCGCTGAAAAGCGTCACCGCATGGGCGAGAAGGAAGGGCTTGAACTGTCCGGGGCACCTGCGCATGATGCGCCGCCGGCCCGGCCCGGCGCCGCGCTGCGGCCGCGACCCGAGGGAACTGCCCGAACAGCAATATTGGAGCCTAAATGGTGCGCCTGTTTCGCTGCCTCATGATCGCGATCCTCGGCACCACCTTGATCGGAGGTGCCGCAATGTCGCAACAGCAAGACTTGGAAAATACGCTCTATCTCGATCTCGAATATGGTCGCGTGGTCATTGCGCTGCGGCCCGATCTTGCGCCCAAGCACGTCGCGCGGATCAAGGAACTTGCGCGACAGGGCTTCTATAACGGCCTCACGTTCCATCGCGTGATCGACGGCTTCATGGCGCAGACCGGCGACCCTCGCGGCACCGGCAGCGGCGGATCGGGGACGAAGCTTCCGGCCGAATTCTCGCGTGAGCCGTTCGTGCGCGGCACGCTCGGTATGGCGCGCACCCAGGATCCCAACAGCGCGGACAGCCAGTTCTTCATCATGTTCGCGCCCGGTTCATTCCTGAACGGCCAATACACGGTATGGGGCCGCGTCGTTCAAGGCATGGAGTTCGTCGATAAGATCAAGCGCGGCGAGCCGCCGCGCAGCCCGGACAAGATAGTCAAGATGCAGGTAGCCGCGGACGCGAAGTAGTAGGCCGCGCGGTTTCCACGGGCGATTACGACGCTTCCTTCTTCTCCTCGAGGAGGTCGTTCATCTTCTTCTTCATGTAGTCGAGACGATAATCCGGGATACGGTAGGCCCAGGCTCCGTGGCGGCCGTTGAATACAGCCACTTCCTTGCGCACATCGTCTGCCGATTTGAGCTTCGCACTGGCCGAATCGGAGGCCTCGGGCATCTTGGCCGGCTCCTGATAACGCGCGACCAGGCGTACCCAGTTTTGACCGTCCTTTTCCGCCCAAACGGCGCGCAGCACGAAGCCGTCGAAGCTTTCCATCTCGGCCATCGCCCCTTCGGTCGGGAACGCGAGGTCCGCCGCCGGCCGGACATCGTCGAGCTCGAGCGAATCGAAAGCGGTGCCGACCGAATTCGCGTCGTAGGACGATTTTGCCTTGCGGCCCTCCGGGATGTCGGCGATCGAGAAATCCTGGTCGGCCGGCCGCGCCTTGGCGACGACGAGCCGTACGCCATCGCCCTGAACGTTACGCACGAGCTCGACGCGTTCGCGCGCGACGTCGACGACGCGGCGCTCAAGCCAGCGGGTGGCGTCGCGGTCGATGCTGAGACGGGAGCGTACCAGCCAGGCCTGCGCGTCGCCCACCTTGCGCACATAGGTCCCGTCGCCGGCCGCGCTCGCGCCCTTGGCGTAGCGCTGCTTGCCGACGATGAGGCCGACAAGGTCCTTGCCGGCCGCATCCTGGACCGTGACGACGAC
>JACQDQ010000017.1 GCA_016201015.1 Pseudomonadota bacterium
CCTGTCGGGCGGCCGGAGCGGTCAGCCGCTGCTGGCGGTGTCGGGAAAATATCTCGAAGTGACGCCGCCGGAGCGTCTGGTCTTCACCTGGGCCTGGCACGAGCGCGGCGACTTCGCGGCACCGCGCGAGCACGAGACGATGCTGACCCTGGTCTTCAAGTCCGTCGGCGACCGCACCGAAATGACGCTGACGCACGGTCCGTTCCGCGATCGCACCGGTGTCGACAATCACGACCGCGGCTGGATGGGATCTTTCGGCAAGCTGGATGCGTTGCTGGCACTCGAGGGAGGTTCGTCATGAAGGCAATATGGCACGGCAAGACCATCGCGGAGAGCGATCGCACCCTCGAAGTCGGCGGCTATCGCTACTTCCCGCGCGACACCGTGCGGATGGATCTGCTGCGGCCGGCGCCGAAGACGGAGAGCGACCTGGCCTGCCCGCACGGAGTCCAGTTCTACGACGTCGCCACCGACGCCGCGCGCAGCGCGCGGGCCGCGTGGTCGTACCTGGCGCCGCGCGCCTCGATGCAGCAGGTCGATCATTGGATCGGCTTCTGGGACGACGTCCGCATCGAGTGATCGCGGAGCGCGCAGAGGGATGCTTTCGTCGGGGCGGGTTTGATCCGCGGGTCCAAGCCCGCGGACGCCCCTACAATCAATCCGATACTCCGCGCCCTCGGCGTCATCTCCGTGTTCTCTGCGTTGAATTCGGTGGCCGTTTGTCGAACATCGAGCGCGCCGTGTGCCGCATGCGATGTCATTCGTTGACAGCTGGGGCTCGCCGCGCGGCGCGGCGGCACGGCCATGCCGACGGAGCAGAGGTCGTGTCCAAGGTCGTTCGGACACCGCGGTAAAGGCGCGGCCCCTGCCATCCTGCCGCGGCATTCGAGCCGCATCGGGCTACCGAGTTTCCTCGATCCCGGGCAGCGGCGGGTGCGGTCCTTCGGTGACGTGGTGATGAATCATCTTCCAGCCGCCGCGGCGGCGCCGATACAGGTTGGTGGCGACGTGCCGCGAGCGCAGCGTGACCTCGACGCCGACGACCATCGCCACATCGCCGTAGACGAAAGCTCGCGGATTGACGCAGGTCGGGCGCGGCGGCGACGGCATGGTCATCACCCGGCGAAAGCTCTCGATGATCTCGTAGCGATCGAGCAGCGCCGGCCATCGCGGATGAATGCAGGCGACCGGCGGCTCGACCGCCCAGATCTCTTCGAGCGCCACCAGATCGCCGGCGCTGAATGCGTCGTAAAACGCCTCGTTGACCCGCAGCACGTCGTCCCGGTCGGACTTCGCAATCGCTCGGCCCATGGCCTTCGCGCCTAGTTGGCGGGCGGCTGCCGCGGCGCGTCCGCGAATGGCGCCGTCGCCGCCACCCGCCCGGACTGGTGGTGCACCATCCGCCAGCGCCGCCGCACGCGCCGGAACACGTTCGTTCCCACCAGCGTTCGGCCGCCGCTCACCTCGTAAGAGATGACGAAGGCGACATCGCCGCAGATGAAGGCGCGCGGCTCATGGAATTCGACGATCGGAGAATAGCGGCTGGCGAAAATGCGCTTCCACTTGCCCATCACCTCGGCACGACCGACCAGAAGTTCTCCGCTCGCATGAATGCACGCCACCGCATCATCCGCGGCCCACATTTCCTCGAACGCGTCGATGTCACGGTCGTTGAACGCGCGATAAAAGGCCTCGCTGGCGAACAATACAGCCTCGTCGTCGAGCATCGCGATAATGTCCTTATGATCCGTGCAGCGCCTCAGTTCGGACGCGGTTCCTGATCCGCTTCCTCGGCCACCAGCGGAACCGGGGATGGCGCCGCATGATGATGGACCATCGCCCAGCGCCGACCCTGCTTGCGGAAGACGTTGGTGGCGATGAGAAAGTCGCCGGCAATCTCTTCATAGCAAACGACGAAAGCGAAGTCGCCGCAGACGAACGCGCGCGGCTGCCGGCACCGGACCAGCGGCGCCTGCCGGCTGCCGAGAATTCCCCGCCAGCTCTCCATGACGTCGGGGCGGCCGACGATTGCCGGCCAGCCCGGATGGATGCAGGCGAGCGGCCCGTCCGTCGCCCACACGTCTTCCATCGCCGGGATATCGTGGTCGTGGAAGGCGCGGTAGAAGGCCTCGTTGGCAAACAGCACGGCTTCATCGTCAAACATCGCGCCCCCCCGCTAGACCGGCCGATCGCCTGCTTTGACGACAAGCGTTCGATTGTCGGCGGCCGGCAGCATCTGTCCGGGATCGCGGGTGACCACGACGTCGATCACGGTCGGCCGATCGCGTTCGGTGAGCCCGGTGCGGAACGCCGGCGCCAGTTGCGCCGGATCCTCGACGCGGATGCCGCGGCAGCCCATGGCGCGCGCCACCGCCGCGTAATCCGTCTCCGCCAGGTCGCTCGACTGATATTTGCCGCCGTACATCGCGTGCTGCAGCGCCTTGACGTAGCCCGATGCGGCGTTGTTGACCACGATCAGCATGAAATTCGCGCCGGCCCGGCGCGCCGTTTCCAGCTCGCCGATGACCATGTTGAGGCCGCCGTCGCCGGTGATGCCGACCACCGGCACGGCCGGCGCCGCAAGCTGGGCGCCGAGGCTGCCCGGCAGCC
>JACQDQ010000188.1 GCA_016201015.1 Pseudomonadota bacterium
AACAAAGTCCTGGCGCTCGCCGGACGGCAGGAGCCGCGCGATGTCGTTGACATCGTCGCGTTGCACGCACACGGCTATCCGCTCGCCGCCCTGGCGTGGGCGGCACCGGCCAAGGACCCGGGATTCACGCCGGAATTCATCCTCGACGAAGTCAGCCGAAATTCACGTATCGATCCGGCGCGCCTCGCCAGCGAGATTCTCACCGCGGAGACGTTCGACCCGGTGGCGACGAAGAAGACGTTGCTCGCCGCGATCCACGAGGCACGCGAGCTGTTTGCCAAGCTGCCGCCAGACCAGATGGGATGCCTATATCTGGATGCGGAGCTCAATATGGCGATGCCGGACCCTCAGGCTGTCGCGGCGCAACATCTGCACCTGCATCGCGCCCGCCTGCGCGGCGCGTGGCCGGCGATTGCGGCGCGCCAGGGCTGAGGGCCGCGCTCCGACACTCGGGCCGCCGGCATGCGCCACGGTGGCCTCCGCCTTGCGAGGCTGTTTGCGGGGCGCGCAATCATAGTATTCTAACGGCCCTGCGAGTCGCGTGCCTCCCCGCAATGGATTCTATGCCGGACCCGTACGAAGAGCTGAATCCGGCTCCGCGCCTGCTCATGGGGCCAGGGCCGATCAACGCCGACCCGCGCGTGCTGCGCGCGATGTCGATGCCCCTGCTCGGCCAGTTCGACCCCCAGTTCACGCGCTACATGAACGACGTGATGGCGCTTCTGCGGGATCTCTATCAGACGCGCAACCACTGGACATTGCTGGTCAACGGCACGGCGCGGGCCGGCATCGAGGCCTGTCTCGTCTCGTTGATCGCCCCCGGCGATCGCGTGCTGGTGCCGATCTTCGGCCGCTTCGGCCATCTGCTGGCCGAGATCGCGCGGCGCTGCCGCGCCGAGGTGCAGACGATCGAGACCGAGTGGGGCCAGGTGTTTCCGCCCGAGCAGATCGAGGATGCCGTCCGCCGCCATCGCCCCGCGCTGGTCGCCGTCGTCCATGGCGACACCTCCACCACCATGGCCCAGCCGCTCGCCGAGATCGGCGCGATTTGCCGCCGGCACGACGCCCTGCTCTACGTCGACGCCACGGCGACGCTCGGCGGCATGGACGTGTCCGTCGATAGCTGGCAGATCGACGCCATCTCCGCCGGCCTGCAAAAATGCCTCTCCGGCCCGCCCGGCTCGGCGCCGATCACCTTCAACGAGCGGGTCGTTGCCACCGTCGCCCGCCGCAA
The DNA here is from genome assembly GCA_016201015.1 of Pseudomonadota bacterium. Classification (GTDB taxonomy): domain Bacteria; phylum Pseudomonadota; class Alphaproteobacteria; order CACIAM-22H2; family CACIAM-22H2; genus JACQDQ01. Next base: position 1,235 of record JACQDQ010000188.1, read on the forward strand.
GCACGTCGAGGCCGGGATCCAGCCCGACGGCTTCGTCCCCGGCAACGGGCCGATCATCCAGTCGAACTATTTCGACCTGCCGATGCTGATGGACTATTGGAGCCCGGCCCGGCTCAACCATCACACCGAGGCGACGTCCATGCTCTACGCCGCGCGCGAGTGCGCGCGCATCGTGCTGCACGAGGGACTTTCCGCCTGCTTCGCGCGGCACCAGCTGGCCAGCGCCGCGCTCACCGCCGGCCTCACCGCCATGGGGCTGTCGCTGTTCGGCGACCAAGACCACAAGATGCCCAATGTCACGGGCGTCCAAATTCCGCAGGGCGTGGACGGCGAGGCAGTGCGCCGCTCCCTGCTCGAGGATTTCGGGATCGAGATCGGCACCTCGTTCGGACCCTTGCGCGGACGCATCTGGCGTATCGGCACGATGGGCTACAATTGCCGCAAGCAGAACGTGCTCGTCTGTCTTGCGGCGCTCGAGGCGGCGCTGCGGCAGCGGGGTTTCGCCGCGAAATCCGGCGCCGCAGTCGACGCGGCGCTCGCCGTCTACCAACGAGCCGAGCAGAGCCATTGACCCGCTCGCCGCAAATCGGATTTGCTGGGGCCGTGGGGAGGACCCGATGAAGCGCGTATTGATCACCGCCGCATTGTTGTGCGCCGCCCTGCCTGCCCGGGCCGGCTACGAGGAGGGCCTCGCCGCGTATCGCAAAGGCGACTACCTGTCTGCGCTTGGCGAATGGCGCGCCGTTGCCGAACAAGGCAACCGCGACGCCCAATACAACCTCGGCAATATGTATCGGTTCGGCCGGGGCGTGCCGACCGATGCCGCGGAGGCGATCCGATGGTACCGGCGCGCGGCCGAGCAGGGCATGGCCGACGCGCAGCGCGACCTCGCGTTCATGCTCTATTACAACAACCCGCCCGAATACCCCGAGGCGGCGCGGTGGTACAACGCCGCGGCCGAGCAAGGCGATTCGCGGGCCCAGGCCTGGCTCGCCTATCTCTACGGCCGCGGCCTCGGCGTGCCGCGCGACGACGGCGAGAAGCTGAAGTGGTACAGGAAGGCCGCCGAGCAAGGCGATCGCGGCGCCGAGTTCGCCCTCGGCAACATCTATTTCAACGGCCAGGGCGTGAAGCAGGACTACGCCGAGGCCGCCAAGTGGTATCGCGGCGCCGCCGACCAGAACGATTCGGAATCGGCGAACATGCTGGCGCAGATGTACGCCGCGGGGCAGGGTGTGCCGAAGAATCTGGTCGAGGCGCATAAATGGTTCACCATCGCCGCCAACGCCGTTCCGCCGTCCAATGCACGCGACACGATCCTCAAAAAGCGCGACGAGATGGCGGCGGCGATGACGCCAGAGCAGATCCAAGAGGCCGAGAAACTGGCGCGCGAGTCGGAGCGTAAGTAGCCCATCGAATCGAAGTCGGCGCGACGCCCGGTCGCCGCATGCAGCCCTGGCGAGACTTCTGGGAGTCCGAGCACAGTATCTATGTGAGCGATCGCCATCGCGCAGTGCACTACCGCCAGGTGGCCGACGACCTCCTTTCGCTGATCCCCGAGCGGGCCAAGGCGCTGGTGCTCGACTACGGCTGCGGCGAGGCGCTGGACGCGGCGCGCGTCGCCACACGCGTCGACCGGCTGTTCTTGTTCGATGCGTCCCGCGACGTGCGCGACAGGCTCACGCAACGCCACGCCGCCACGGCGAAGATCACCGTGTTGGATGACGACGACCTTGCCGCACTTGCGCCCGACTCGCTCGACCTCATCGTCGTCAACTCGGTCATCCAGTATCTGAGCGCCGCCGAATTCACCGAGAGACTGGCGCGCTGGCGCCGGCTCTTGCGTGCCGACGGCTTGCTCGTCATCGCCGACGTCATTCCGCCGGATGCCGGCCTCGTTGCGGACATTGTCGCGCTGCTACGCACCGGTTGGCGGCACGGATTCCTGCTGGCGGCGGTCTTCGGCCTGGTGCGAACGCTTTTTTCCGACTATCGGGCGCTGCGGCGTCGAATCGGCCTGGCGACCTACGACGAGGCGGGCCTGCGCGATATCGTCCGCCGCGCCGGCTTCGACGTTGCCCGACGCGCGCGCAATTTCGGCTTCAATCTGCAGCGGATGACGTTTCTCTGCCGCAAGCTTGGCTGAAGCGCGCCAGCGAGCAGCCAGCGTGCGCGAGGTCGTCGACAAATTCGCCGCTGGACAAATATTCGAATTCGCGAACACGGTGCGCCGCAATCGGATCGGTGCTCCGCCCCGCCTCGCCTGTGCCCGGGTGGCACATGACGAGGAACCCGGCCGGCGAATCGGCCAGGAACCGCCGGCATAAGGCCGGGAATGGGTCCCGACCGGAGAAATCGTGGACGCCGGCGAAGCGCCGGTTAGCGGCAATGCCGTGACGGCGCGCCAAGCGGCGTAGACGGCGGCCGAGAAGACTTATCGTCATCGCGCGCAACGGCGCCACGCCGCGCCGCAAGATGGCCGATGCCGGTTCGTCGCAGATGCGCAGATAAGCGTCCGGCAGGCGCCGGCAAACCACGTCGATCACGACGTCGCGCACGACCGGCAGCTGATGGACATGCTGGTGCCCGTCGACGAAGGCCGGCAACCGTCCCATGGCCGCCGTGAAGGCGTCGATCTGGCGCTCGAGCTCATCTCGAACTTCATCGGGTTCGATGCGCCGCGCCAGCGCCGCAACCAGCGTCCGGCCGAGCGCCGGGAACCGCCGCGTCGGCGCCAGACGCGGCATCGGCCCGAGCGGCACAAGATCGGTCAGCGCGAAGTGCAGGCCGATGTCGGCACTTTCGGCAAACGGCTTGAGCCAGGCCGCGTGTTCCGGCCATAGCCGACTCGCCGTCATGACGCTCGCTGCGGATAGCCGGCCGGCGGCGAGCAGCGCGCAGACCGCGCGACTCACACCGGGGCTGAGCGCGTAGTCGTCGGCGCAGAGAATGATCGGCCGTTTCGACTCGATCATGGCCGACCGCCGGATGTCGATTGACGGCTGTCGCGGCCACGGGGCAACATCGCCTGAAAGCGAGATTCCGCCCGAAGGGGAGGAGGAGGGACCGCCATGTCCGCACTCCAATCCGCGCTGCCGCGTAAGAACGACGGGTCCGTCGGACCCGTCTTATCCGTCATCGTGCCCATGTTCAACGAGGCACAGAATGTCGAAGCGTTCTTCGCACGCTTGCTGCCGGTCCTCGACGGCTTGCACCTCGATTACGAAGTGATCTGCGTCGACGACGGCAGCACCGATGCGACGCGGGCGCGACTGGTCGAGCTGCGCGGGCCGCACCCGCAGATCAAGATCATCGGCATGTCGCGCAACTTCGGCAAGGAGATTGCCGTCACCGCCGGCCTGCACCGGTCGGCCGGAGAGGCGTGCATACCGATCGACGCCGACCTGCAGCATCCGCCGGAGCTGATCCCCGCTCTGATTGCCAAATGGCGCGACGGCTTCGACGTCGTCTTCGCCGTGCGCCGCTCGCGCCGCAACCAGGGCCCGGTCGAGAATGTCCTCGCCCGGTCGTTTTATTGGCTGTTCAAGTACCTGTCGAACATCCAGATGCCGGCCGGTGCCGGCGACTTTCGCCTGCTCGACCGCCGCGTCGTCGAAGTGCTCAATACGATGCCGGAACGGGCGCGCTTCATGAAAGGCATCTTCACCTGGGTCGGCTTCCGGCAAGTCGGCGTGCCGTTCGAGACCGAGCCCAGGGCCCGCGGCGCCAGCGGCTGGAGCCTGCGCCGACGGCTGCATTTCGCCATCGACGGCATTACCGCCTTCTCGACGTTTCCGTTGACGGCAAGCGCATATGTCGGCGCCGTCATCGCCATCATCTCGCTCAGCCTGGGTCTGTATTTCGCGATCAAGACGCTGGTTCTGGGCGTCGACGTGCCCGGCTATGCGTCGATCATCGTCGCGGTTCTGTTCCTTGGTGGCGTGCAACTCTTCACCCTTGGCATCATCGGCAGCTATCTCGGCCGCGTCTTCGAGGAGGTGAAGCGCCGTCCGCTCTACGTGGTCGACGAAGCGCACGGCTTTGCGGCAGAGACGACGCGGCGCACAGCGGCGTCAGCGGACCGCAGTGTCTGAAGATGCGCCGAGGTCCAGGCCGGGGTGGATGCGGACCTCCTCCGTGCCGGCGGCGACCATCCTCTCGGGCTGCGTGAAGCGCATCACCCGGCGATCCTTGACCAGGCTGAGCAGGGCGCCGTCGCGCTCCACCCGCACGATTTCCTTGCCCTGCAGCTCCTTGTCGCAGCCCAGCCGCGTCACCGAGATGTAGAAATCGGCCTCCATCTCGCTGCTGGCCAACGACATGTTCGGCGGAAAGAAATAGCTCGCGGACGTTCCGCTGGAGCACACCGCGATGTAGTAGTGGCGTGGCCAGGTGCCGTCCACCTCTTCGCGGGCAAGACGATCGGCGAGCCGCTCGACCGCCTCGGCGTACGAATTGCCCCAGTAGTCGAGCTCAAAGCGATCCTCCGCGCCTTTCACGCCGCCGACCAACGCGTTGTAGTAGACGTACTGATCCGGATGGAGGCGGACCATCGTCGCGATGTGCCAGACCGCCCACAATGCCAGCCCCGCGGCCAGGCCGGCGCGCGGCGCCAACGGTTGGCCAGCCGCCCAGCCCCACAGCCGATCGCCGACGATACCGGCGACAACGGCCAGCGGCGGCAGCACGAA
>JACQDQ010000189.1 GCA_016201015.1 Pseudomonadota bacterium
CATCCCTCGCCGCCCGCCCCATATCATCTCTCCTCCCTTTAGGGAGGAGAGGGCCGAGACGCCGAAGGCGTTGAGGTGGGTGAGGAGGGGATGATTCCGCACAAACGGGACAAGCCTTGGTTGTTCCGCACGCCTTCCCGTCGTCTGATGTATTGCCGATATTTACATGTCATGAAACATGACAGGTGACATGTAAAGAATCAGGCCACCTCGGGCGTCGGTCGCTACCGTGCGCGGCTGCGCGCACAAGGGCTCAGGCCGATTCAGATTTGGGTTCCCGACACGCGCTCTCCGCGTTTCGCGGCGGCGTGCCGCCGCCAGTCGCTGCGCGTCGCCGGCGATGCGAGCGACCGAGCCGTGGCGGAAGAGCTGGCGTCGGTCGCGGGCGATTTGTCGGATTGGAAATCGTGACGCCGGTGCGTCAATCGCCACCGTTCCGCGCGCACCACTCCCGCCACAGCGCGCGATATGCGGCCTCGACATCGCGCGCAAATCCGCGCGCATCCATCAACGGCGAGGCGGCGAGGCGGCGGCGCAGGGCGGCGCGATAATCGGCGCGGCGGTCCGCGTCGCCCGCCAGCCCAGTGGCGATGTCGGCATAGGCGGCCGGCGTCGCCGCGATGAGCTCGTCGAGGCCGAGCTGGCCGAGCAGGCTGATGCCGACACGCGCGGCGTGATGAATGCCGGCGAGCGTCACCACCGGCACGCCCATCCACAGCGCTTCGAGCGTCGTCGTCGTGCCGTTATAGGGGAAGGTGTCGAGCGCGATATCGATGCGGTGATACGCGGCCATGTGGGCGTGCGGCTCGCCGATCCACGCCAACATCTGCACGCGCTCGCGGGCGACGCCGTGCGCCGCGAACGCTGCGTGCAGACGGTCGGCCACCGCCGGCCGCGACAGCCAGTTCGATTTCAGCACCAGATGCGCATCCGGCACCTGGCGCAGGATTTCGGCCCACAGCGCGATCGTCGGCGCGGACAGCTTCTGCACGTTGTTGAAGCTGCCGAAGGTGATGTGGCCCGCGCTCATCGCCGGCGGCGGCGCCGGCTCGGACACCCAGCTCGGCGGCTGCCAGCAATGGAAGCCGCGCGGCAGCCGGATCAGCCGCTCGCTCGCCTGCGCTTCGGCGCCGGGCGGATCGGCCCGCGCGTCGGTCAGGCGGAAATCGAGCGCCGACAGGCCGGTGGTGCCGGCATAGCCGAGCCAGGTGCCTTGCAGCGGCGCCGGCTTCAGCGCGAAGACGTCGAGCCGGTTGCCGCTCGAATGGCCGGCGAGATCGACCAGGACGTCGATGCCGTCGGCGCGGATCTCCTCGGCGACGGCCGGCGCCGGGCGGTGCTGCGTCGCGCGCCAATGATCGACCAGCCCGCGCAGCACGATGCTCATGGCATCGGGTCTGGCGACTTCCGCATAGACGAAGACTTCGACCGCGCCGCGGTCATGCGCGGTGAACAGCGGGCGCAGGAAATAGGCGCAGGAATGATCGCGCAGGTCGGGCGAGACATAGCCGATTTTGAGCCGCCGCTGCGGATCGCGCGCGTTCGGCCAGTCGCGGAAAGCGTCGGCCGGATGTCCGTGCAAGGCGTCCCAGTCGCGCGCGACGGCGAGCAGCGACTCGCCGGTCGCCGCTGGATCGTATTGCAGGCTGAACAGCAGATTGACCCGCCCGATCGCGTGGCGCGGATCGATCGCCACCGTGCGCTGCCAGCATTCCTGCGCGCCGGCAAAGTCGCCGGCCTTTTGCCGGACGACGCCGAGATTGAACACGGCGTCGGCGAAATCGGGCTTGATCGCAAGGGCGCGTTCGAGCGCCGCGCGTGCCGCTTCGCCCTCGCCGGCGTGATGCAGGGCGAGGCCGAGATTGTTGTGCGTCTCGGGGCTGTCCGGCGCCAATTCGACGGCGCGCCGGAATGTGGCGCAGGCGCCGGCGATATCGCCCAGGGCCGCCAGCACGATACCGAGCGCGCTGTGGGTCGGCACGGAATTGGGCCTGAGCGCGGCGGCGCGGCGCAGCGCCTCGGCCGCTTGCGGCAGCTCGCCGAGCGCGCGATGCGTCAGGCCGAGATTGTGCCACGCCTCGGCATAGTCGGATTTGAGCGCGCCGCTGCGGGCGAAGGCGGCGGCCGCGTCGCGCGCGCGGCCGCCCAGGCGCAGCGCCACGCCGAAATCGTTGAGCAGCACGGCGTCGTCCGGCTTGAGCGCGGCGGCGCGGCCGAGCCGCGCCTGCGCCCGATCGTGCTCGCCGCGTTGCAAGGCGATCAGCGCCGAGAGATGCAGGGCCTCGGCCTCGTCCGGATTCGCCGCCAGCACCTGCTCGTAGAGGCCGTTCGCCTCGTCCAGCCGGCCGGAGCGGTGATGCGCCATCGCCGCAGCCAGGCGCGCGTCGGTCACTGCGCGCACCAGCGCCGCCACATCGCGCGAAACGCGGCCTCGACGTTGCGTGCATATCCGGCCGAGTCGCACAGCGCCGAAGCGGCAAGGCGCGGCCTGATCTCGCGCCGATATGCCGTGAGGCGCGCCGGATCGGCGGCCAACGCCGCTGCCTTCGCCACGTAGTCGTCGGGCGTCGCGGCAATCAGCTCATCGAGGCCGGCGGCGGCGAGGATCGAGGCCGACATGCGCGCGACGAAGCGGTCGCCGGCCAGCGTCACCACCGGCACGCCCATCGACAGCGCCTGAAACGTCGTTGTCGCGCCGGTGAAGGGAAACGGATCGAGGGCGATGTCGACGCCGTCGTAGCGTGCGAGATGCGCGGCCCGGTCCTCGTTCTGGGACAGGAATTCAATGCGGGCGGCAGCCACGCCTGCCGCCGCGAACAAATCGAGGATGCGGCGGCGCACCGCGGCATCGGCATAGTTGTTCAGGTACTTGAGCGCCAACCGCGCACCCGGCACGGCGCCGAGGATATGCGCCCACAGCCGCACCACTACGGCGTTCACCTTGGTCGGGTTGTTGAACGAGCCGAACGTGACATGGCCGCGCGCAACAACCGGCGGTACGGCGGCGCTCGGCATCGCCACCGGCGATTCGTAGACGAACAGGCTGGGCAGGCGAAAGAGCGACTCGGTGAAGCGCTCCGCCGTGTCCGGCGGGTGCAGCACGGCGTCGGTCATGAAGTAGTCGATCGCGTCGAGGCCAGAGCTGCCCATGTCGAACAGGCTGACTTGTACCGGCGCCGGGCGGTAGGCCGCGACCATCGGGCGGTTGCGGTCGAAGGTGCTGGCCAGCATCACGAGTATGTCGACCTCCTCGGCGCGGATCGCGGCGGCGATTTCGGCATCGCTCTTGCCGCTGATGTCGCGCCAGCTATCGGCTGCCTCGCGGCAGCGCGCGGTGACGGCATCCGGCTTGACGATGTCGGCATAGACATAGGCCGCGAAGCGGCGGCGGTCGCGGGCGGCGAGCAGCGGCGCGACCATCTCGCCGACCGGATGGCGGGTAAGGTCGGAGGAGAGAAATCCGATCTTGAGCTTCCGCTCGGGATCGCGGTCGTTGGCGTGCGCCAAGGCGGCTTGCGCCGGCGCATGGCGGGCGGCGAATTCGCTGCGGGCGGCAAGCAGCGTCTCCGGCGTCGCGTCCGGCGCCAGCGCCAGGGCGTAGAGCAGATTGCGGCCGGCATCGACGTTCTGCGCGTCGAGCTCCAGGGTGCGGCGAAAGCCGGCAATGGCCTCCGGCAAGCGGCCGGCGTGAAACTCGACGAGCGCAAGCTGCATCTGCGGGTCCGGCCACTCCGGACGCAGCGCCACGGCCCGCCGCAGCGCCGCCGCCGCCGCGTCGAGCCGGCCCGCCTTGCGCCGCGCGATGCCGAGCCCGAGCAGAGCCTCGGCGAAATCGGGTGCGAGCTCGACCGCTTGGCCGAAGGCGGCCATCGCCCCGGCGGCATCGTCTTGGTGGTTCAGAACCAAACCGAGCGCGTGATGCGCGGCGGCGAATTTGGGTGCGATATCCAAGGCGCGCCGCGCCGCCGCCGCCGCGGCCGGCAGGTCGCCGAGCGCGCGCCGCGCCAGCGCGAGATTGTGCCAGCCCTCCGCATAGTCGGCCTTGAGCGCGACCGTACGGGCGAAGGCGGCAGCGGCTTCCTGCGCGCGACCATTGAGGCGCAGTACGACGCCGAAATCGTTGAGCAGTACGGCGTCGTCCGGCTTGAGCGCAGCAGCACGGTCGAGGCGCGCCAGCGCCTGATCGAGTCCGCCGCGTTGCAAGGCGACGAGCGCCGACAGATGCAGCGCCTCGGCCAGATCGGGACTGGCCGCGAGGACCCGGTCGTAGAGGTCAGAGGCATCGGCCAGCCGCCCGGCTCGATGATGGGCCATCGCCGCGGCAAGCGTTTGTGCGACATCGGTCATGGCGGCGAGAATGGCCCGGTTCGGTCGGCCGAATCCACCCTCAATCGCGCCGGTGGGCAAGGCCGGAATGATTTGCTAGTAGTACCCGACGGAGTCAAAGGCGCATGCCATCGCCACATTTTTCCCTCTCCGCCCTCGGGGGCGGAGAGGGAAGGGTGAGGTGGGGGATGATCGCCATGTGCCCACCTCACCCGGCGCTTCGCGCCACCCTCTCCCCCCAAGCGGGTGGAGAGGGGCTTTTCTGCCCGCTTCGGTGCCCAATGTCGTCGATCGTCTGGCTCGCCTCCTACCCCAAGTCCGGCAATACCTGGCTGCGTGCCTTCCTCGCCAACTACGTGAGCGACGCGGCGGCGCCGGTCGACATCAACCAGTTGCCGCAATTCTCGCTCTCCGACAATCATGTGCGGCCCTACGAGGACCTTACCGGGCGGCCGGCGACCGCGCTCAGTCCGCGCGAGATCCAGGCGCTCAGGCCGCGCGTGCACGCGGCGATGGCGAACTCCGCGCCGGGCGCCGTGCTGGTCAAGACGCACACCGCGATCGCTGCGCTCGATGGCATCTCGACGATCGCGGCCGACGTGACCGCGTGCGCCGTCTACATCATCCGCAACCCGTTCGACATGGTGGTGTCGTTCGCCGACCATTACGGACTCACCCTCGACAAGGCGATCAAGGCGATCAACTTCGACAACAACATCACGTTGACCAATGCGCGCAACATCTTCCAGCTTCTGTCGTCATGGAGCGCGCATGTGCGGAGTTGGGCTGTCGGCACCCCCTTCGGCGTGCACGTCATGCGCTATGAGGATATGTCGGCGCAGCCGGAGGCGGCGTTCGCGCCCGTCGTCGAGTTCCTCAAGCTGCCGCTCGACGCCGAGCGTTTGCGCCGTGCGATCGAGTTCAGCGCCTTCGACGTGCTCGCCGGCCAAGAGAAGAAGAGCGGCTTCATCGAGCGCTCGCAGAAATCCGAGCGCTTCTTCCGCGCGGGCAAGGTCGGCGGCTGGCGCAAGGCGCTGTCGGAGGCGCAGGCGCAGGCGATCGTGGCGCGCCACCGCGACGCGCTGATCGAGTACGGCTATCTGTCGGCCGACGGCACGATCCTGGTCTGATGACGATCGCCGACAATCTCGCCGCGGTGCGCGCGCGGCTCGCCGCCGCCGCCGCCGCCGCTGGCCGCAACCCAGGCGAAGTGACGTTGGTCGCGGTCAGCAAGACCCATGGGATCGACGCGGTGCGCGCGGCACTCGCCGCCGGCCAGAGCGTGTTCGGCGAGAACCGCGTGCAGGAGGCGGCGGCGAAATACCCGGCGCTGCGCCGCGAGTTTCCCGACCTCGAGCTGCATCTGATCGGCCCCTTGCAGACCAACAAGGCGGCGCAGGCGGTGGCGCTGTTCGACACGATCGAAACCGTCGACCGGCCGAAGCTTGCCGGCGTGCTGGCGGCGGAGATGGCGAAAGCCGGCCGCCGGCCCGACTGCCTGATCCAGGTCAATACCGGCGAGGAGCCGCAGAAGGCCGGCATCGCGCCGGCCGCCGCCGACGCCTTCATCCGCGACTGCCGCGAGCGGCTCGGCCTGCCGATCGCCGGTCTTATGTGCATTCCGCCGGCGGACGAGTCGCCGGCCTCGCACTTCGCGCTGCTGCGCGAGATCGCGCAGCGGAACGGCCTCGCCGCCCTCAGCATGGGGATGAGCGGCGACTTCGAGACGGCGATCCGCTTCGGCGCGACGCAGGTGCGCATCGGCACCGCGATCTTCGGCGCGCGGGGATAGCAGCAGCAGAGCGCGGCGCGTTCTTGTATGATGTGCACCGATCAGTTGACTGGTTGGACAATAGCCATGAAGAAGCGCCGCGAACGCGTTGCCGCCGTGACGGCCTCGTATGTCTGCCACTTCCAGCCGGAGCCGGAGGGCGGCTATACCGTCCCCTGCCCCTCGGTGCCCGGCATGGTTACCTACGGGAAAACGCTCGATGAAGCGCGCCGCATGGCGCGCGAGGCCATCGAGCTATGCCTCGAAGTGATGCGCGAGCAAGGCGAGTCGATTCCGCCGTCGGACAAACCGCCGCAACGAGCCTTCAAGGAATTGGTGCAGGTGAACGCCGCGGTATGAGCCGCCTGCCCGCGCTTTCGCCACGCAAAGTCGCCGCCGCCCTAGAAAAAGCCGGGCTCTTGCTGATCCGAATGCGCGGCAGCCATTATTTCCACCAGCATCCCCAGGACAAAAGACGGCGAAAAGTCGCTCCATATCATGCCGGCGACGTGCCAATCGGGACGTTGCGCGTTATCATTGAACAAGCCGGCCTGACGGTCGAAGAGTTCCTTCGGTTCCTTTGACATCGATTCGCCTAGAGCTGAATTCGATCACGTTGAATCGCCCTTCCTTTTTTCGTCATCGCCGGGCTCGACCCGGCGATCCACGTCTTTCTTCCGGAGAAGAGTCCGTGGATACCCGGGTCTCGCCGCTACGCGGCG
>JACQDQ010000194.1 GCA_016201015.1 Pseudomonadota bacterium
TCCAGCTTGCCGGACACGATGACCATCTTGCCGTCGGGGGTGACGCCGGCGCCGTGGGGGCTCTTGGGCTCGGGGATGAGCACCAGGATGCCTTCCTTGATCGCCACGTCCATGGGCAGGACGCTGTGGCCGTTGACCTTCTTGGCCTTGCCGGCCTTAACCAGCTCGGCGGCCTTCTTCCAGTTGATCACATGCAGGAAGTCGCTGTCCTTGGCGGAGCAACCGGCCTCGAAGGGGGGGCGGCCACGCTCGATGCCACCGACATAGCGCTCGGTGCAGAACGAGTTCACGAAGGCCCAACCGTCGGACGGACCCTTACCGAAATCGGCCAGATCCTGGCTGTAGGGCGGCAGTTCGATGGAGAACGAGTTCTCGGGCTCGATACGGCCCTTCTCGCGGTTGAACTTCCAATAGGTCACCGCACCGCGATACTTCTCGTTGAACTGCTCCAGCGGAGCGAATTCGCCACCCAGCGGAGAGGGATACTGGGCCGGCTCCATCAGGTAGTCGGTGTTCGGGCTGACGAAGGCGCCGCCGTGCTCGGACTGCAGGATCGGATTCTGGACGATCTGCTTGGTTTCGAAATCACGCAGGTCGACGACGGCGATGCGGGGCGTGTTCTTGTCGTTGATGAACAGCCACTGGCCATCGGACTCGCCGTTGGTCTCGGACAGCGCCGGATGGTGGGTATCGCCCCACAGCACCGAACGGCCCTGGACCTCGGAACCTTCCTTGAGGACGCGCTTGGACTCGTCGTCATAGCCGTAGCCCTGCCAGGGCTCGGGAGTGAACACGCCGATATACTTCAGGATGCGCATGGAGGGCACGCCGTACACGATCACCTGACCGCTCTGGCCGCCCGAGCTGAACACCATGAATTCATCGAGCTTGCCGGTCGGATTGTAGGTCTTCGCGGCGGCGAGCATATCGTTTTCAGTCAGACCACGGCGCTTCATCACGTCCTGCAGCGATTCCGCCGATGCGGCACTGGCCACAAGGGCGCCAAAGCTGACAGTAGCGAGCAGAGTCGCCAATTTGCGGCTTCTGATCATCTTCCCCACCTTTTGAATTGTTGAAACAAAAATGCTTTACCCAACCTTCGGCAAAGACGATGGGACCGCCCCGCGGGAAAGGCCTTAACTTTCGTCAAGAAAGACTACGTAAATTCCGCGCTTCATGCGCAGACCTGACGGGATATGATGGCGCTTCCAAAAAGGGCGGATGAGCGGCATCAAGAGCCGCCGGCAATCGAGGACGAACCCCCATGCGGACCATGTTGATCGCGATCTTGATGTTTCTGGCCGGGTTGTCCGCGCCGCCCGCCGAGGCCGCCGACCCGACGGGGGTCACCGGCCGCTTCATCCTGACCGACATGAACGGCCGCACCGTCACCGATGAAATGTACCGGGGCAAGATCAGGTTGGTGACCTTCGGCTACACCTTCTGCCCGGACATCTGCCCGACCATCCTCAACACCCTGTCGGTGGCGCTCGATCACCTGGGCGCCGACCGCGCCAAGGTGGAGACCATGTTCATCTCGGTGGATCCCGAACGCGATTCTCCCGCCCACCTCAAGGAATACCTGAACGCCTTTCCCGGCATCATGGGCCTGACCGGAACACCCGATCAGGTCGCCGCCGCGGCGCGCAACTTCAATGTCCGCTATGAAAGGAGCCCCGCCGAGGACGGCGATCCCAAGGCCTATTCCATGGACCACACCGCCGCCCTGTTCATCATGGACCGCGAAGGCAATTTTCTGGCTCGCATGCCCCACGCCTCGGCCCCCGACCGGGTCGCCGAGAGGGTCCGTTCGTATCTGCAGCCACGCCGGGGGGAGAACTGAGCATGCGGCGCCGCGCCTTCATCCTGACCGCCCTGGCCATGGGCCTCGGCCGCCCCGCCTTCGCCAAGGGCGCGCGCGGCCTGGTCATTCACGACAGCCCGATCCCGGTTCCGGCCCTCGACATTCGCGATGCGGAGTCAAAGCCCGCCGGTTTGGACCTGCTGGCGGGAAAGCCTGTCCTGCTCAATCTGTGGGCCAGCTGGTGCATGCCCTGCATCGCCGAACTGCCGGCCCTGGACCGCCTCAAACCCGGCCTGGAGGCCAAGGGCGTGGCGCTGGTGGCGCTGTCCCTGGATCGCTCGGGCAAGATCGCCGTCGCCAATACCTTCGCTCGCCTCGGCATCAAGGCCCTGGACATCCGCACCGACGAGACTCGCAGCGCCGCCGAGAAGCTGCAGGCGCCGGCCCTGCCGGTGACCTTGCTGATCGACCGTCAGGGCCGCGAGATCGGCCGCTTTATCGGTGCCGCCGAATGGGACGGCGCCGAGGCGTCCAGGCTGCTGGACGCCCTGGCCTCCGGCGCCCGCCTCACCCCGGATATGGCGCCGCCACCAGTCAAGGTCGGGACGGCACCCTAGGCTTCCGACTCAGTGGCCGGGACCGCCGTGCATCATGCCGGCACCGGGCATCATCCCGGCCGCCGGCGCCATGGCCCCGGCGCCCTGTACCGGCAATTGCACGACGATGCTTCCGGCCTTTTCGAATTTCAGGGTCAGCGGCACCTTGGTGCCTTCCTTCACCGGCGCGTTGAGGCCGATGAACATGATGTGGTCGCCGCCCGGCTTCAACTCGGCGGAGCCATGTTCGGCCACGGCCAGGGCATCGACCTTGCGCATGCGGTAGACGTCGCCGTCCTTGACATGGGTATGCAATTCCACGGATTTGGAGATATCGGCCTCGGCCGAGATCAGCCGGTCGGCCCCGCCGTGATTGACGATGGTCATGAAAGCGGCGCCGGTGCCGCCGGCCACCGGGGCGGCGCGCATGAAGGCATTGGAAACCTCGATATCGGCGGCCCGGCTTTCGGTCGCGAACGAGGCAAGCCCCAACAGCAGGGCGGCGACAGTCAACTTTTTCATGAACAGAGACTCCAGGCAATGAGATAGGGCGCACGCCCCTGAATCAGGGATTGCGGACGCAAGGCTGGTCAGCGGGGGGAAACGGCAAAAGCGGCCTCAGGCCACCTGGTGGCGTCAGGCCAGCGGAGGGCCGCGCGCAAATTGGTGATGGGATGCCTGCCCGTCGATGTGGGTCGAGGCTCTCGCGGCGATGCGAAGCTCTGCCGTACCTGCGGTGGGTAGTGTGAAGGTCGGGGACGGCAATGCCCCTTTCGCCAGCGAGGCCACCTGACACACCAGGCAGCATCCGTGGCTGTCCGACTGCTCTTCGCCCCCGGCGGCGGACGGGTTGGCCGCGGAAGCGGACCCGGCCTGGGAGGGTGAATGGCAGATGGCGGTCTTGAGGCCCAGGGCTCCCGGCACGGACTCGCCGCGCAAGGCCAGGTCAAGACCGGGAAGCAGACCCTGGAACGCGAAGGCCAGCGCCACCATTGCCGACAGCAGCAACCGGGCCAAAGGCCGGGCGCCGCAAGCGGTCATGAACGGTGAAACGCGGATTCTGCGCAAGGAGGGCCTCCCTCGGGTTCCGTACAGGAACGCACGCATGGTGCCACCACACCTTGACCGTGATCAAGCCCCCTTCAACGGGAAAACGAAAGGGTCAGCGCCGGGCCAGGGCCATACGGCCGCTCTGGCTGCGGGCATAGGGTGCCAGTTTGGAATCCTCGGCGACGAGATGGACGCTGATCCACTTTTCCATCAGGCTGCGCACCGCCAGAACAAAATCCTCATGCTTACCGCTGCCCATCAACGGCGACAGCAGAACCCGCCTGAGCGAGGAAATCATTTCGCTGTGCAAGGCCCGGTGGCGGCCCAATTCGGGAAAACGGCACTGGGCCATGAATTCCTCTTCCCGGGCGAAATGGGCTGAGGTTTCATTCATCAACCGCACCGCCACCATCTTGGCGGTTTCCATGGTCCGGCTGGCCTCCAGTTCCCGCCAGATGGAGATCATGGCATCATGATCGGCATCGAGCTCTGGATGGCCGATCAAATAGCTGCTTCCTTTTGACGGCATGCCCCACTCCGTTCGCAGCCGAAACGACACTGGAATACTTACACTTGGAGCACGGACTTACAATCAGCGCATAGTGACGTTTTGTATTTCATCGATGACAGTTTTGTTAACTCTTCACATGCCAAATGTCATATGCAAAACATCCAGCACACCGAAAGCAATATACGATGAATGACTACACATTCTTTTCTGCAATACTACGTTTCGTTGCAGGCAAGACCGAGAATTCCGATCAGGCCACCGCCGATCCCCGCACGCGCGCCATGATGTCCACGCTGCGCGCCATCGCCGATGCGGCCGAAACCAGCGATGGATTCGAAGTGGCGGGAGATGCGCTGGAACTGACCGCCCGCGCCCTGGCGGGATTTGCCGGCTTCCTGCAAAAGAGCATCCTTCCCGAAGCGGTGGCCCACGGCAATCAAACGGGCGAGCGCCAGATTCGCTGGTCGGTGGATACAGCCATGGACGCGGTCAATACTTTGCTGGCCCGTGCGGCTCTTCAGGAGGGCCAACCGGTTCGCGTCACTCTGCCGCCGCCGCCCTGAAAACCACCCCTCTGTTCAAGAATCGCGGGGCGTGCTTCACTGAATGCCGCGCGCGCCTGGGAATCGCGCCAGTGGGGAGTGTTACCGATTATGTTGACCAGGGAAGTCGCCGCCGGCGACATCATCTTCCGTGAGGGAGAACCTGCCGAACTGGCCTATCTGATCGAGGCCGGGGCCGTGGACATCGTCCACGACCTGGGCGGGACCGCCAAGCGCGTGGCCCGGCTGGGACCGGGCGAGGTCTTCGGTGAAATGGGCATCATCGACGGCGGGGCGCGTTCCGCCGCCGCCATCGCCGCACTGGACAGCCGTCTGGTGGTGGTCCGGGCCGAGAAGATTCAGCAGGCCATCGCCCGGGCCGACCCCTTCTTCGCCGAACTGATGCGCAAGCTGGTCGGCCGCCTGCGCCAGACGCAGAGCGCCGAGCCCGGCGATGCCATGATCGCGCCGCTGAGCTCGGAATTCGGACCCGGCTATACCGAGATCCTGCGCGAACGCGATATCGCCGAGGGCATCATCAGAGGCGAGATCGAGCCGTTTCTTCAGCCGATCATCCACATGGAAAGCGGCGCGATCCGGGGCTATGAAACCTTGGCCCGCTGGCGGTCGCCCGCCTTCGGCCTGATGACGCCGTTTGACTTCCTGCCCCTGGCCCGGCGGACCGGCCTGATCCGCCGCATCGACCTGACCATGGCGGATCGGGCGCTGAACATCTGCGCCGGCCTCGGCAAGGCCGCCGATGCCCCCTTCGTGGCCATCAACGTCTCGGCATGGCATCTGCGCGACCGCACCCTGGTCGATAGCTTGAAACGGATGCTGGACCAGCACCAATTACCGCCATCGCGAATCTGCGTCGAAATCACCGAGACCATGCTGCTCGACGACACCTCGGAGGCCACTCAACTCCTGTCCGAACTGCGCCGATGCGGCATCCGCATCGCCCTGGATGATTTCGGCACCGGATTCTCGCCGCTGAGCTTTCTCTACCAATTGCCCATCGATATCCTCAAGATTGACGGCAGCATGATCGAAGGCATCGAACGATCGCCACGTCAACGCGGAGTATTGCGGGGCTTGCTCGACCTCTGCGGCCGCCTCGGCATCGAGACCATCGCCGAGGGTATTGAAAGCGTCGAGGCGGCCCGTATCCTGACCGAGCTTGGCTTCACCCTGGGGCAGGGCACCTGCTTCGCCGCCCCCGAATCGGCGGAAAAGACCCTTGAATCCCGAGGAGGTATCCCATGAGCACCGAAGCCACCGGCTCCGACAGCCCCCACCTCCAGGCCGAGAAAATGTTCGCCGGCCTGTCGGCCTATCAACACGCCCTGACCGCGCATGTGGACTGGCTGCAATCCTGGTACGGCGCCATTCTTAATTGGGGTGACGAATCGCGCCCCCCGCCCAAGCCGGGGGGCTGCGCTTTCACATCCTGGTTCGACGGCGCCGTCGACACCACCCTGGCCGGCTATCCGGCCTTCGCCGAATTGGGCCAGTTGCACCGCGACATTCACTTCAAGGCCGACCAGATCATCGATCGGGCGGTGGGCGGGCACACGGTCACCACCTCCGACTACGAGGCCATGATGGCCCTGGTCCTGGCCTTCAGCACCACCGCCCAGGGGCTGGAGCGCGATGTCTGGCGCACCCTGGCCACGGTGGATGCCCTGACCGGCCTGGGCAATCGCCAGACCATGATGAGCCATCTGGTGGGCGAGCGCGATCGCGCCATCCGCCAGGCCCAGCCCTGCTGCGTCGGCCTGGCCGACATCGACCACTTCAAGAAGATCAACGACACTTTCGGTCACGCCACCGGCGACCGGGTGTTGCGGGCGGTGTCCGAGTGCCTGCGTGGCGCGGTGCGGCCCTACGACATCCTTTACCGCTACGGCGGCGAGGAATTCCTGGTCTGCCTGCCCTCGGCGTCCCAAGAGGCGGGGATGCAGGTGCTCGAGCGCATGCGCGCCGCCATCGCCGCTCTCGACCTCAAGACCGAGAGCGGCCGGGCCATCCCCGTCACCGCCAGCTTCGGCCTCAGCGAACTCACCGCCGATCTGTCGGTGGAGGAATCCCTCGACCGTGCCGACAACGCCCTGTACGACGGCAAGCGCGCCGGTCGCAATCGGGTCGTCGCCTATAACGATTCCATGGACAATTTCTGAAAGGACCGAGAATGAACCGTCGAGACCTGCTGACCGCCGCCGGCACCGCCGCCGCCGCCGCCTTCGTCGCTCCCGCCATGGCCGCCGAACATGATCACCACCATCACGGCGCCAGCGCCCCCAACGCCAAGATCGCCGCCACCGCGCTCGATTGCGTGAAAACGGGAGATGCCTGCCTGTCTCACTGTTTCGACACCTTCATCGCCGGCGATACCAGCCTGGCCGTCTGCGCCAAGAAGGTCGATGAGCTGATCGCGGCCTGCACCGCCCTGGCCAAGCTGGCCAGCAACAACTCCCCCAATCTGGTCGCCTATGCCAAGGCCGCCGTCGCCATCTGCAAGGATTGCGAAAAGGAATGCCGTAAGCACGCCGACAAGCATGACACGTGCAAGGCCTGCGCCGATTCCTGCGCCGCCTGCGCCGAGGAATGCGGCAAGCTGAGCTGAGGGGCATCTCCCGCAACCAATCCCATTAGACTACGACCTTCGTCTTGGCGTAGATTGTTGGTGGATACGAGACAGCCGGCAATGGTGGGAGAACGGCGATGTCGGGTTTGAAGAAAGTCGATATCGCCGCCGGCGTGGTCTGGGTCGAGGTTCCCGAGCTGGACATCCGCATCCTGTGCGGCTGTCCAGCCGATTCGGTCAAGCACATGATGCTGAGGGGCCTGATCCTCCCCACCCAGGTGGCGGGGGTGAAGACCGAGACCGGACCCAACGCCATCCTGCTCTCCGATGTGATGATTCAGAACGGTGCCTTTTGTAATCTGGCCGAATTCCCGGTCCTGCAGATGTTCTACCGCCAGGGAATGCTGCTGCCCGGCCATCCCAACAACACCGGCCGCCGGCCCCGGCTGATCGGCCGGCACGAGCAGTTGCAGGCCCAGCTCCAGTACATCTATCGGGGCAATTACGGCCTGATCTCCGCCGAAGAGCTGATGGAAGCCGGCCTGGATCCGGCCACGTCGCACGAGATGATGCGGCTGAAGCTGCGTTTCGCCTTCGGCCGCATCTCGCATCCGCGCGAGTTGCTCGACACCCTGACCCTGGCCGACGCGCCGGTGGAGCTTGGCGGCGGGCTGATGCTGCGACGGCTGGGGCTCAACCATTTCGAATTCAGCCATGAGGGCGAGAGCGTCGACGTCGACCTCAACCTGCCGCCATTCGAAATCCACGAATGCCCCTACACCCTGGGTTTCCATCAAATCCCGCGCGAGTATTTCGCCGTCATCCATTCCGGCGATGGCGACGGCTGGGACATCCGCCGCCCCAGCATGGGAGCCATTCTGGTCTACCAGGGCCGCATTTTCCTGATCGACGCCGGTCCCAATCTGATCTACGCCCTGAACGCGCTGGGCATCGGCATCAACGAGATCGAGGGTCTTTTCCATACCCATTCCCACGACGACCATTTCGCCGGCCTGACCACGCTGATCCGCGCCGACCGCCGGATCAAGTACTTCGCCACCCCCATGGTGCGCGCCGCCGTCACCAAGAAGCTGGCGGCGCTGCTGTCCATCGAGGAAGAGGATTTCTCGGACTATTTCGAGGTCCGCGACCTGAGCATGGGCGAGTGGAACGATGTGGACGGGCTTGAGGTCCGGCCGATCTTCTCGCCCCATCCGGTGGAGACCACCCCCTTTTATTTCAGAGTCCTGGCCGAGGGCGGCTATCGCACCTACGCCCATATGGCCGATGTGGTCGGGCTGGACATTCTCAAGGGCATGGTGACCGAGGAACCCGGCAAACCGGGTCTCTCCCAGGCCTGGATGGACAAGATCACCGCCGATTACGTCGAACCCGCCGACGTCAAGAAAGTCGATATCGGCGGCGGCCTGATCCATGGCGCCGCCCAGGACTTCTCGGTGGACACATCGCGCAAGATCATCTTGTCGCACACCGCCCTCAAGCTCACCGACGAGCAAAGACGCATCGGGTCGGGGGCTTCGTTCGGGACCGTCGACGTGCTGGTCCGCAGCTACCGCGATTTCGCCCGACGCTCCGCCTATGAGCATCTGGCCGGCTATTTTCCCACGGTGAGCGACGCCCATCTCCAGGTGCTGCTCAACTGCCCGCTGGAAACCTTCAATCCCGAAACCATCCTGATCCGTGAAGGCAGCCAGAGCGAGGCCATCTACCTGCTGTTGACCGGACAGGTGGAGATGCTGTCCAGCGATTCACGAATCCGCTCGCAACTCTCCGCCGGGGCTCTGCTGGGTGAACTGGCCGGGTTGCACGGATTGCCGTCCATGGAGACCTACCGGGCCACCTCCTATGTCCAGGCGCTACGCCTGTCGCCCGATTTCTATCTGGAATTCGTCAAGCGCCATGATCTGTTCGCCGACATCTCCCGCCTCATGGAGATCCGCGAATTCCTCAGCCGGACCTGGCTGTTCGGCGAGGTCGTCTCCACCGGCACGCTGAACCGGATCGCCAACGACATGCGCCCCCACAATGTGGCGTTGGGCGATGATCTGGACGTCGATGACCACTGCATCGCCCTGATCCGCTCCGGCAAGGGCCTGCGCATGGTGGGCGCTCAGGAGCTGGAGCATCTGGGCCCAGGCGATTTCTTCGGCGAGGAAACCGCCGCTTTCGGCACCCCCAGGCTGTCGCGGGTCATCGCCACCGCTCCCATGGAATTGTCCGTGCTGCCGGCGGCGACGCTGCAAGACATTCCCGGCGTGCGCTGGAAGCTGTTCGAAACCTTCCACCGCCGTACCCGCGCCTGCGCCGAGGCCCAGGTCGTGACCAGCGGCGATCTGATCTGGCGCGAGGAATATTCGGTCAACATCCTGCGCATCGACAATCACCACCGCCGCCTGTTCGAGATGTCCAACCGCCTGATCGACGCCGTGCGCCACGGCAAGGACAAGTCCGAGACGGGGATTGCCTTGGATTTCCTCATTGGCTACGCCATGTATCATTTTACCGAGGAGGAAACGCTGCTGGAGCGCTACGGCTATCCCGAGGGCAACAGCCATGCCGCCAAGCACAAGCGCCTGATGTCGCAAGTCAGCGAATTGGAGGAGCGACTGAGCGCCGCCACCATCGGCGCCGATGAGGTGTTGTCCTTCCTGCAGGGTTGGATCACCAACCATATCCTGGTGGAAGACCGGCGCTATGCCCCCTTCATCAATGCCAAGGGCGTGTATTAAATCGCTTCGAAACGATGACATAATACGTGGAATCGTCATTGGGGGAGGCTCTGACAGCATGGAGAATGGCCGAGATCAGGCATCCGCAGGTCACCATTTCGACCTGACCATGATCCGCGGCATCCTGGACCATCTGGACCAGGGCATTTCCGTGTTCGACGCCCGGTTGCGTCTGGTGCTGTGGAACGACCGCTTCGTCACCCTGCACGACTTTCCCGCCGATTTCGTCCGGGCCGGCATGGATTTCGAGGATATCATCCGCTTCAATGCCAAGCGCGGCGAGTACGGCGCCTGTGACGTGGAGGAATACGTCCGGGAGCGAACCGGTTCCGCCAGGCAATTCGTCTCCCACCGCTTCGACCGTGTCCGGCCCAACGGCACCATCTTGGAAATCATCGGCAATCCCCTGCCCGGCGGCGGCTTCGTCACCACCTACAGCGATGTCACCGTCGCCCGGCAGGTGGCCGGCAATCTGCGGGAATCCAACGAGCGTCTGGATCAGATGGTGGAGCGGCGCACCCGCGCCCTGCAGGAAAGCGAGGAGCGCCATCGCGCCTATGCGGAATTCCTGGAAGCCACGGTCCAGCACATGCCCCAGGGCGTCAGCCTGTTCGATGCCGACCTCAGGCTGGTGGTGGCCAATTCCGGCTTCTTCGAACTGACCCAGGTGCCGCCCGGCTTCAACGTGCCTGGGACGCCGTTCCGCGACTTCATGCTGTACAACGCCCAGCGCGGCGAGTACGGCCCCGGAAATCCAGCCGATCTTGCCGATCAAAGGGTGGAGATGGCCCGCCAGATGCAGCCTCACGCCTTCGACCGCACCCGCCCGGACGGCACGGTGATCGAGGTTCGCGGCAATCCCATCCCCGGACGCGGCTTCATCAGCACCTTCACCGACATCACCGCGCGGACCCGTGCCGAGGAATCCCTGCGTGAGGCGGCCACCATGGCGCGGGCCATGCTGGATGCTCCCGGCATGATCGTATTGCTGCTGACCCTGGACGGCACCGTCGTCGATCTCAACCAGGAAGCCGCCCACGGCATTGGCCGCGCCAAGGACGACATGATCGGAGCCAACATCTTCGCCACCATGCCGCCCAACGTGGCCGAACGCCGCTTCGCCCACGCCCAGCAGGCCATCTTCGAGGGCCGCGCCGTCTATTTCGAGGACGAGCGTGACGGACGCTGGTACGAGACCACCATGACGCCTTATCCCCATGACCAGGGCGGCACCCCCCGAGTGATGGTCATCGCCCACGACGTCACCCACCGCCACCTGTCGGAGCAGCGCCTGCGCGAGGCCACCGCCCTGGCCCAGGCCGCCAACCGCACCAAGACCGACTTCCTGGCCGCCATGAGCCATGAATTGCGCACGCCGCTCAACGCCATCCTGGGCTTTTCGGAAATCATCGCCCGCGAGATGTTCGGACCGGTGGCAGAGCGTTACCGCGTCTATGGCCAGGACATCAATTCCGCCGGCCAGCATCTGCTGGCCATGATCAACGATATCCTGGACATCTCGCGGATCGAAATCGGCGCCTTTACCCTGTGCATCGAACCGGTGGAACCTCGGGAATTGGCGGATTCCTGCATCCGCCTGGTCTCTACCCGCGCCGAAGCCGGACAAATCCGCCTGATCGAGGATGTGGCTCCCCGCCTGCCCCGCCTGATGATCGACGGCCGCCGGACCAAGCAGATCTTCATCAACCTCTTGGGCAACGCGGTCAAATTCACCCCCGCGGGCGGCAGCGTCACCCTCAGGGCCGAACTGCCCGCCGACGGCGGCATGACCTTCCACGTCATCGATTCCGGCATCGGCATGAGCGAGGCCGACATCGCCGTGGCGCTGTCACCCTTCGGGCAGGTGGAGACCGGGCTGGATCGGCGCTTCGAGGGCGCCGGCCTGGGCCTGCCCCTGGCCAAGTCCCTGGCGGAACTGCATGGGGGCATTCTGGAAATCCGTTCCAGCCCCGGCCATGGCACCACCGTCAGCGTGCATTTCCCGGCTTCCTGCCTCGAAAAGCCGGCCTAGGCGCCGGTCCGGCCGGCCGTCCGCCCCGCGGCACCAGTTGGTGCTTGCCCGGCCCGATGAGGTCGGCGCGGCCCATCTTGGCCAGAGCCTCGCGCAGGATCGGCCAGTTCTCGGGATCGTGAAAGCGCAGGAAGGCCTTGTGCAGGCGGCGCTGGCGCATTCCCTTGGCCGTGAACACCTCGTTCGAATCACGGCGCACCGGCCGGATGGGATCGCGGCCGCTGTGATACATGGCGGTGGCCAGGGACATGGGCGTCGGCAGGAAGGTCTGGACCTGATCCAGCTTGAAGCCGTTGTTCTTCAGCCACAAAGCCAGATTGAGCATGTCCTCGTCGCTGGTGCCGGGATGGGCGGCGATGAAATAGGGGATCAGGTAGAGCTGCTTGCCGGCCTTCCTCGCCGCTGCCTCGAACATGTCGCGGAAGCGTTCGTAGGAACCGATGCCCGGTTTCATCATCTTGGCCAGCGGCCCGTCCTCGGTATGCTCGGGGGCGATCTTGAGATAGCCGCCCACATGGTGGCGGACCAGTTCCTCCACATAGGCCGGGCTTTTCACCGCCAGATCATAGCGCACCCCCGAGCCGATATTGACCCGCTTGACGCCCTTGACGGCGCGCGCCGCCCGGTACAACCCGATCAGCGGCTGGTGGTCGGTGCCCAGGGTCTTGCAGATATCGGGAAACACGCAAGACAGCCGCCGGCAGACCCTCTGGACCTCGGGCTCGCGGCAGCCCAGCCGCCACATATTGGCCGTCGGCCCGCCCAGATCCGAGATGGTGCCGGTGAAGCCCTTGGTATGATCGCGGATGGCCTCGATTTCACGGACCACCGAATCCTGGGAGCGGCTCTGGATGATGCGGCCCTCGTGCTCGGTGATGGAGCAAAAGGAACAGCCGCCGAAACAGCCGCGCACGATGTTGATGGAAAAGCGGATCATCTCCCAGGCCGGGATCCTGGCATCGCCATAGGAGGGATGCGGCCCCCGCCCATAGGCCAGGTCGTAAACCCCGTCCAGTTCCGGCGTCGACAGCGGCCAGGGCGGCGCCGTGACCCATAATTCCTTGTCGCCGTGACGCTGGACCAGCGGCCGGGCGTTGAGGGGATTGCTCTCCTGGTGCAGCACCCGGGACGCCTGGGCATAGAGCACCGGATCGGCCTGCACCTGCTCGAAGGCCGGCAGGCGCACCACCACCTTGTCGCCTTTGATCGCGGCGGGGGCGGTGTCGATATCGCTGGCATCGATCACGCTCCAGCCCTCGGGCACGCCGTCGCGGACGAAGGCGGTGCCGCGGATGTCATGCATGAGCTTGGGCGCCTCGCCCCCGGCGGCGCGCCGGGCGATCTCGACGATGGCGCGCTCGGCATTGCCGAACACCAGCAGATCGGCCTTGGCATCCATCAGCACCGAACGGCGCAGCTTTTCCGACCAGATGTCGAAATGGGCGATGCGCCGCAAACTGGCCTCGATGCCGCCGAGGATGACCGGAACGTCCTTGAAGGCTTCGCGGCAGCGCTGGGCATAGACGATGACGGCGCGATCTGGGCGCTTGCCGCCCTCGCCGCCCGGCGTATAGGAATCATCGCTGCGGATGCGCCGATCCGAGGTATAGCGGTTGACCATGGAATCCATGTTGCCCGCCGTCACCCCGAAGAACAGCCGGGGTCGCCCCAGGGCGGTGAAGGCCTGGGGGCCGCTCCAATCGGGCTGGGCGATGATGCCGACCCTGAATCCCTGGGATTCCAGCAGGCGCCCGACGATGGCCATGCCGAAGCTGGGATGGTCCACATAGGCGTCGCCGGTGACCAGGACGATGTCGCATTGGTCCCAGCCCAACACATCCATCTCGGCCCGAGACATGGGAAGGAACGGCGCCGCCGCATGGGCGGGAAAGGTCAGAGGCAGGGGCTGGTCCATGAAACGATCCGTTCAAATGCCGTCGCCGTCGGCGAACCCCTTCTCTTCCTCCCCTTTGCCGTTGAGATGCAACACCCATTTCGCCAATTGCCGCCGCCCCGCCCAACTGGAGGCGGTCACGAACACCACGATGGTCAGCAGCAGGATGGCCAGTTCGCGCCACCATTCCGCCAGGGCCAGATCCTCGGCCACCCCCACCGACACCAGTAGCGGATAGCGCTCGATCCCCCTCAAAGCGGCGATCTCGGGGGAATTGTCGGTGGGATCGGGCAAGCGGCCGACCAGTTCATGCCGCACCTCCTGCCAGGTCTTGAACAGCCGGGTCTGGGAAAAGGCCCTGCCGATGACGGTGAAGTCGCGAGGATGATTGACCAGCAGCCGGGCGGAGCCGTCGAAAATCCGCACCGCCGCACCGGTGACGATGTTCATTTCGCCGATGATGGCGAAGATGCTTTCCGTATCCAGTTGCACCATCACCATGCCGATGAAGTCACCCTCGGCATTGCGCAACGCCTGGGTCATGTGCAGGCGCCAGCGCGAGCCCTTGGGATCGGCCAGGACCAGCGCGGCATCACCGACGAAGACGGCCAGATCGTCGCCCGCGTCGCGATGCTGGGCGATGCCGGGAATATTGCGCGGATCGGGCTCCGGCCTGACGCCGGGAACCGAGGCGGCGGCCAGACGGCCGACATTGTCGAACACCATCACCGCCGCCACCTGGGGCAGGCGCTGACGGGTCAGCTTGAAGACCTCCTGCATCTGCTTGGGCGAGCCCCGCCCGGTCACCAGCCGCGACGCAGCCGGGACGAGATGGTCGGTCAGATGGATTTCCACCGGCTGCAAGGTGCTGGTCAGGGTACGGGAGACCTCGCGGGCCAGAGTCTGTACCTGGACCTGGGTTTCCTCATAGGCCCGGTCGTGGTCGATCCACAGGCTGACGAAATCCCAGGCGTTGAAGAGCACCGCCACCAGCGCCGGCGGTGCAAGCAGTAGCGGCAGCCAACGTCGGCCCGCCCTCCTCACTGCACTGGTCACCGCCTTTACCACTTGCCGCGCTCCATTGATGTTGCACTGCAGCAAAAACAGTAGCGCGATTTCCGCCTGAATCCAATGGTGCTTGCTATGCACCGGCGGTAGAGGCACATTCCGGCCTTCGAATCACTCACCCAACGGATGCTGGCGACAATGTTGCGGAACCTGGCGGTAAGCGTAGTGGATTGGTGCTGGCACCGCGCCGCGACGGTGGTTGCCGTCGCCGCGCTGCTGACGGTTCTGTTGGGCCTGTATGCCGCCAAGACGCTGACCCTGGACACCGACGAGAGCAAGATGATCTCGTCCGATCTGCCCTTCCGTCAGGTCGAGCGCGCCATCGATGCCGCCTTCCCCCATTCCACCGACCGCCTGACCGTCATCCTGGACGGTCCCAGCGTGGAAATGGCCGAGGATGCCATCGAGCGGCTGGGCCAGGCCTTGCCGGCCCGGCACAAGGGCCTGGTCAATGCGGCGTCGCGCCCGGCCGAGGAAATGTTCTTCCGCCGCAATGGGCTGCTGTTCCTGTCGCTCTCCGAGGTCACCGCCCTCACCGAGCGCCTGGTGCAGTCCCAGCCTTTCCTGGGGGGGATCGCCCGCGACCCCTCGCTGCGCGGCCTGCTGGGCTCTGTCGATCTGATCTTGCAAGGCGTCGCCCATGGTCAGGCCCAGCCCGCCGACATCGAGCCGCTGCTGGCCCAATTGGAGGCCCCCGCCGCCGCCGCCGCCGCCGGAAAGAGCGTGGCGCCGGTGGATTGGCAGGGTCTGATGTCGGGAGGCGGCGCCAAGGATACGCCCCGGCGCTTCCTGATGGTCCAGGCGGCCCTGAATTACGGCGAGCTGGAGCCTGGCTCCGACGCCATCGACGCCATCCGCGCCACCGCCCGCGATCTGGGCCTGACCGCCGCCAACGGCTATCATCTGCGCATCACCGGACAGGTGGCCCTGTCCGACGCCAATTTCGCCACCGTGGCCGAAGGGGTGGAGATTTCGGCGCCGCTCTCCCTGCTGGCCGTACTGGGGCTGCTGTTCTGGGGCGTGCGCTCGGCCCGCGTGGTCGGCGCCATCATGATCTCCCTGGTGGTGGGGCTGGTGGCCACCGCCGCCTTCGCCGCCGCCACCGTCGGCAGCCTCAACCCCATCTCGGTGGCCTTCGCGGTGATGTTCGTGGGCATCGCCGTGGATTTCGCCATCCAGTTCGTCACCGCCTATCGCAACGAGCGCTACCTGAAGGGCGAGGCCGCCGCCGCCATCCTGGCCTCGGCCGGAACCATGGCGGCGCCCCTGTCCCTGGCGGCCATCGCCACCGCCGTGGGCTTCCTGTCCTTCCTGCCCACCGCCTATACCGGCGTGTCGCAATTGGGCCTGATCGCCGGCGGCGGCATGATCATCGCCCTGGTGGTGGACTTCACCGTCCTGCCCGCTTTGCTGGCCCTGCTCAAGCCCCATCCCGAGAAGGAACCGGTGGGCCTGCGTCTTCAGGCCGCCGATTCGTGGCTACGCCGCCGCTCCCGCCCCATCGTCTGGGTCGGCGGCGCCATCGCCCTGCTCGGCGCCGCCCTGCTGCCGATCATGAAGCTGGATTTCGATCCCCTGCACCTGCAAGACCCCAAGGCCGAGGCGGTCTCCACCTTCCTCGATCTGGCCCGCGACCCCGATAACGGCGTCTATGCCGTGGAGGCCCTGGCCCCCTCGGTGGCCGAGGCGGCCAGGCTGGCGGCGCGGTTCGAGGCGTTGCCCCAGGTCCATCGGGTCATGACCATCGAGACGTTCATCCCCGATGGCCAGGACGACAAGCTGCCGCTCATCACCGACGCCGCCATGGTCCTGGGGCCGACCCTGTCGCCGGCCAGGGTCATGGCCAAGCCCTCGCCCGAGGACTTGCTGGCCGCCATTTCCAAGGTCGCCGGGCAGCTCGAGACCATCGCGCCCGACCACAAGCCCTCCCAATCCCTGGCCCGCCATCTGCGCCGCATCGCCGAGCAGGGAGCCAAGGCCGCCATGGCCCTGGACCACAGCGTCGCCGACGGGCTGCCGGGATTGCTGTCGAGCCTGCGCCGCTCCCTCGATGTCGAGCCGGTCACCCTGGATTCCATTCCCGCCGAGCTAAAGCACGAATGGGTGGCCGCCGATGGTCGCGCCCGCATCCAGGTTCTGCCCAAGGACAGCATGCAGGACCAGGAGGCCCGCAACCGCTTCAATGCCGCCGTCACCGCCATCACCCCCGCCATGTCCGGCGCTCCCATCTCCATGGAGCAATCGGGCCGGGTGGTCATCGGCGCCTTCGCCATCGCCGGCCTGGGGGCTCTGGCCGCCATCGGCCTGCTGCTGGGCCTGATGCTGCGCCGGGTGCTGGATTCGGTGCTGGTGCTGGCGCCGCTGCTGCTGGGCGCCATGGCCACGGTCATCGCGGCGCGGGCCACCGGGATCGCGCTCAACTTCGCCAATGTCATCGCCCTGCCCCTGCTGCTGGGCATCGGCGTCGCCTTCAACATCTATTTCGTGGTCAATTGGCGCAACGGCATCACCGACCATCTGTCGTCGCCCACCACCCGCGCCGTGCTGTTCTCGGCCCTGACCACCGGATCGGCGTTCGGCAGCCTGGCCATGTCGCCGCATCTGGGCACGGCGTCCATGGGCCTGTTGCTGTTCTTGTCATTGGGACTGTCGGTGGCAGCCACCTTCGTGGTATTGCCGGCTATCTTCCATCTGATCGGCTCCCCTTCGAACGGAACGCCCAAGTGAGCAAGCGCCTGATCGTCACCGCCGATGATTTCGGCCGCTCTCTCCAGGTCAACGACGCGGTGGAGGACGGGCATGTCAACGGCATCCTCACCGCCGCCAGCCTGATGGTCACCGAAGCCTGGGTCGAGGATGCGGTGGCCCGTGCCCGCCGCCTGCCCAATCTGGGGGTGGGGCTGCATGTGACCCTGGTGGACGGCATTCCCGCCCTGCCGCCGTCGCAAATTCCCGATCTGGTCGACGATAAGGGCCTCTTCACCCTGGATCTGGTCCGCCTCGGCACCCGCATCTTCCTGTCCAAGGCCGTCCAGGCCCAGGTCACCGCCGAGATGCGGGCCCAGTTCGAACTGTTCAGGCAGACCGGCCTGAAACTGGCCCATGTGGATTTCCACCACCATTACCACCAGCACCCGACGGTCTTCGCCCTGGTGCTGAAGCTGGCGGTGGAATACGGGGCACCGGGCATCCGCATTCCCTATGAGCCGCCGCTGCCGTCCTACCGGGCCAGGGGCGACAAGCTGGGCCTGCGCCTGATGAACGGCATCTTCCACTGGCGCCGCAATCAGGCCATGCGCAAGGCCGCCTTGCGGGCCGGTCTGGTGGTCAATGACCGGGCCTTCGGGGTCAATGATTCTGGCGCCATGAATGCCGAACGGGTAGGCTCGTTCCTGGACGCCCTGCCCGACGGCCTCAACGAGATCTACAGCCATCCCGCCACCGGCCATTGGCAAGAGCGCCCCATGCCACCCAGCTATCAGGTGGCCGAGGAGTACAAGGCCCTGACCGCACCCGAGAACCGCCGCAAGATCGCCGAATTGGGCATCCGCCTCACCACCTTTGCCGCCGAGGCCGCCACGTCATGAAAGCCGGCGCCATCCGTCTCGCCCTGATCGCCGCCGTCCTGGCCGTGGCCTGGTGGCTGCGCGACGGTTTCGGCGATGTCCAGGGCGCGCTGGATACCGCCGGCTGGAGCGGCGTCGCCCTGATGGCCGTCACCCATATCCTGCCGCTGATCCTGTGCGGTCTGGCCTGGGGCTCGCTGCAGGACGAGATGCCGTCGCGGGTGTTCATGATGGGCCGCTGGATCAAGGACGGGGTCGGCGAGTTGGCCGGCTTCCTGCCGCTGTCGGGCGAGATGGCCGCCATCCGCATGATGACCCGCCACGGCTTCCGCTTCGCCGATGCCAGCGCCATCGTGGTGGTCGACGTCACCTCGGAAGCCATCGCCCAGTTCTTCTTCAGCCTGCTGGGTGTGGGCATGTGGCTGTGGCTCTATCCCCAGGCCGAGGTCACCCGCTGGGCCCTGATCGCCCTGGCCATCAGCGTGCCCGGCCTGGCCGCCTTCGTGGCGCTGCAGCGCTCGGCGGTGGTGCGGTTCCTCGAAACCCTGCCCTCCAAGATCATGCCCCATGCCTGGGACGCCCCCGACGCCGATGCCGGCGTGCATGCCGCCATCCATGCCCTGTACAGCGACCGCCGCCGCATCGCCAGGTCGGTGGGCTGGCACATCCTGGCCTGGGCCGCCGGCGCCATCGAGGCCTGGGTGGCGCTGCGCCTGCTGGGCCACCCAATGGGGATCGCCGAGGTTCTGGCGCTGGAAAGCATCATCTACGCCATCCGCTCGGTGGCTTTCGTCATTCCCGGAGCTATCGGCCTGCAGGAAGGCGGCTACATGCTGGTGGGCGCCGCCCTCGGCCTGCCCACCGAGCTGGCCCTGGCGGTCTCCCTGCTCAAGCGCGGCCGCGAGCTGATGATGGGCCTGCCCGCCCTGCTGGCCTGGCATTTCGTCGAAGGCGCCGCCAAGGCGAAAGCCCCGCCGGCGGAAACACCGAAGGTCTAGCACCGCTTGAGCCTATAGCCGATCAGCAAAAAGGCCACCTCTTGCGAGGTGGCCTTTTCCTTGGCACCAGCCCGTATCAGCAGGCGTTGGCGCGGTCACGGGTCCGCAGGAACTGGAAGAACTCGACGCCTTCGCGCAGGCGGCGCTTCATCATGTCCCAATCCTGGATCATCTCCAGCAGGATCTCGCCGATCTTGCTGGGGCGGAAGTAGAAGGCCTTATAGAAATCGGCCACGCCCTTGAAGATTTCCTCGGACGAAAGGTCGGGGTAGTTCAGCGCCGCCACCTGCCAGCCATGGTCGATGACCAGTTCCTTCTCCTGCTTGAACCAGCCGTTGGCGATGGCCTGTTCGTACAGCTCGGTGCCCGGATAGGGCGCGGCCATGGACACCTGCAGGGTACGGGGATTGATTTCCTTGGCGAAGGCCAGGGTCTGCTTGATGGTCTCGCGGGTCTCGCCCGGCAGGCCCAGGATGAAGGTACCGTGGACGATGATGCCGAGCTCGTGGCAATCGGCGGCGAACTTTCTGACGATATCCAGGCGCAGGCCCTTGCGGATGTTGTTCAGGATCTCCTGCACGCCGGATTCGTAGCCCACCAGCAGCACGCGCAGGCCGTTGGCCTTCAGAACTTCCAGTGTCTTGCGCGGAATATTGGCCTTGGCGTTGCACGACCACGGAATACCCAGACCGCCAATACCCTTGGCGATTTCCTCGACCCGCTCCAGATCGTCGGTGAAGGTGTCGTCGTCGAAGAAGAATTCCTTCACTTCCGGGAACAGGGCGCGGGCCTGCTTGACCTCCTCGATCACGGAAGCGGCGCTGCGGGCACGATAGACCCGACCGCCGATGGTCTGCGGCCACAGGCAGAAGCTGCACTTGGATTTGCAGCCCCGGCCGGTATAGAACGACATATAGGGATGCTTGATGTAGCCGATGAAGTAATCATCCACATTGAGATCGCGGCGATAGACCGGCGACACATAGGGCAGCGCATCCATGTCATGGATCAGCGCACGGTCCTTGGTATGGACCGGCTTGCCGTCCTCGCCCCGGAAGGTCAGGCCGTCGATCTCGGCGAAGGGCTTGCCCTCGGCCACCTCGACGATGGTGTAGTCGAATTCATTGCGGGCCACGAAGTCGATGGCGGTGGACGCCATCAGCGACGGCTCGGGCACGGTGGCCACATGGGCGCCGACCATGCCGATCACGATCTTGGGATTGGCGGCCTTGAACGCTTCGGCCACCTTGATCTCGGACATATAGGTGGCGGCGCTGGCATAGATCACCAGCAGCTCGAAATCCTTGGCGAGGGGCAGCACGTCATCAAGCGTCTTGCCGCTGGCCGGAGCGTCCACCAGCTTGGAATCCGGCACCAAAGCGGCCAATTGGCCCAGCCAGGTGGGATACCAATTGGACTTGACCTCACGCTTGGCCTGGTAGCGGGCACCCGCACCACCGTCGAAACCTTCATAGGAGGGGGGATTGAGGAAAAGCGACTTCTTCATGGTTTAGTGCCTTCAGTGCCTTCAACAGGGGCGAGAGTGCCATCCGGCTGGACGACAAAACGCCGGCCACGCCATACCACAGTTCGTCCGCAACATGCGACAACGTAGACGACGAACGACAGAATTTCCCTCAATGCCAGGAGCCCGACACCCGATGGGGGCAGACCCAGCGCTTTCTCCTCGGCCCGAACCGCCCACCACCGGCACAGCGCAGCAATCGCCAGTGCCGTCAGTCCCCAAGCCGATCCACCGCCGACCAGCACCGCCAGCAGCGCCAGGGCCACGGGTTGGGTGATCACCGACGCCATATAGGAAGGCCGGTCGACGGCGGCAATGGTCCGACCCCAACGTATTTCGTGGGCCAGCAGGCTTTTCAGGTCGGGCTCGTGCACCATGATGTCCACGGGGCGCGCCGCCAGGGCGATTTCCAGCCCCTGATCGCGGACCATCTTGCCCAGCACCCAATCATCGGCCAGGACATCCGACAGGCGCTCCAGCCCGCCGCCGGCCTCCAGCACCGAACGCCGCACCGCCATGGTGGCGCCGAAGCAGCCGTCCTTGCGGCCGATGGCGCGGGCCAGCACCGCCCCAGGCAGAAAGCCGTGATTGATGCCCATGGCGCCCAAGGCGCTGCACGGACCCGGCACCGGGCGTCCCACATACAGGCTGGTCACCACGCCCACCTTGGTATCGGCGAAGGGGGCCGCCAGGTCGTCCAGGTAATGGGGATCGACCCGGATATCGCTGTCGGCGATGGCAATCAGGTCGTGGCGCACCAGCGGCCACATATTGAGCAGGTTGCCGACCTTGAGGTTGCGGCCGTGGCTGGCGGCATCGGCCACCACCGATATCTCGGCGCCAGGCTGGTCGCCGGGCAGCGCCCTGACCACCGCCAGGGCCGGATCGGCGGGATCGGCCACCCCGAACACCAGCTGAAATTCGGGATAATCCTGGCGCAGGCACGAGGACAGATTCTCATCCATGCGCGGTTCGGCCCCGCACAGGGGCTTCATGACGCTGATGGGAGGACGCGGACCGGCACCGGGCTTGGGCGCCGCCTGGAAGCGGCGCACCAGCAAGGCCGAGGCCACCTGATAGAGGCATCCGGCGGCGGTCAGGGCGATCAGCAGCAGGGACAATCCCTGCCCGACGAGGCTCATCGCCATCCCTCCCCCGTCATCCCCGGCGACGTCGAGGGATCTCCGCCAGAATTGCCGCTTCTTCCCAGGTACGGGCGGGCCGGAACGAGTTCCCTCTTCCCGATGGTGGCCGGGATGACGGACGGAACAGCTGGAAAGATCACTTCTTTTCCAGGGCGACGGTCTGCTTCTCGATGGTCTCGATCAGACCTGTAAAGCCCCTGGCCCGGAAAATGGAGACGAATTCCGAACGGCGCACCGCCACCTGGCTGACGGTGCCGTCGAACAGCACGTCGATCACCTTCCACTGGCCCTGGTCCTGGCGCATCACGTAGTCGATCTGGGTGGCGTCGCCGGCCTTGGGCACGATCCAGCTGGGTACGATGGTGCTGCCGGCGGCCGCGGCGCGGGGCTCGCCCACTTCAAAGCGCTCGCCATCCCATTCGTCGAATTGGGCGGCATAGGTCGCCACCGAGAACGCCGAATAGGTGTCGGCCAGTTTGGCGGCTTCCTCGGGCGTCAGCTTGGAGGCGGCGGTGCCCAGGGTGCTCTTGGTCATGGAGGCCATGTCGTAGGTGGCTCCCACGCTCGGACGCAGTTTATCGACACGGCCCTTGAAACCCAATTTGGGGCCATTCTTCATGACGTCGATCAGCGTCTCGTTGAATGAACGCACCACCGCTTCGGGAGCCAGGGACTGAGCCTGGGCGTCACCGGGAAGGGCAAGGAACAGGGCGAACAGCAACGACAGGCCGCCAAGGATCGAACGCATGCATTATTCTCCTGCCTATAAATAAACGCCACCCAGATGGTGCGCCCCCACGCCCTCTGCCATACCACATTATGGCGAGAGAACACCAGAGCCTGCCCAACCTTGAAGCGGGTGTCTGGACAGGCCATTTGACTTATGGAAATGTACGTAGGGGGTTGGGGGGATTGGCATGTTGGGTCTTTCGGGCCTATGGGCCAGACTGAAGGGGCGATTCCAAGACCGGGCCGTGCAGGATGCGCGGTTAGACGGCCGTGGGCAGAGCGCTCCTCACGAGGCCAGGCGTCCGCAAAGCGGTTTTCTTGACCCTGATACCTTCGCCCAGGTGATCCAGGGCGTCGCCGATGCCGATCAGGGTGAAGAGCGGCGCCTGCACGTCTTCTCCCTGGCCGATTTCCGTAATGCCGTCGGCTCCAAATGGGGGCGGCTGGGGGCCTTGCTGGAAGTGGCCGGAGACGCCATCATCCGCCGCCATATCGACCTGTCCAAGGATGTCGTCACCCGCCTGGATGCCGAGATCGCCTGTCTGGCCATGCCGGTGGCCAACCGCCAGGAGACCCGGACCCGTGTCGCGTCCATCGCCACCGATCTCTCCACCTATCTGTTCGGTGACGCCGTCATCAACGGCAGACGGCCACAGGTCGTCGCCGCCAACATGGCCTTCAAGGACGCCATCGCCGAGGACGGCAGTCTCGACCATGACGCCATCCGCAAGGCGGTGGCCACGGCGGGAGCGGCGCTGGAGGCCGGAGCGGCCCAGGTCTCCCCCCATCGCGCCACCCTGGCCGCCATGCTGCCCAGCGATCAGGCGGCGGCCCTCACGGGTGCATCGAGGACCGGAGCCGCCTATTCCATCAGCGGCGGCGACAAACCCTATCGGATCGATCCCGACAGCGTGCCGCAATGGGTCACCGAGGAACCGGCCAAACGCCGAGCCAGCGATCAGCCCCTGCCCGCCTTCACGGTCGAGGGCCAACAACAATGGGACGGAATCGGCGAAAAGCCTGCCTGGGCAGTCGAGGGCGCGGCCTTGCGCGGCGCCGACGCCCCCATGACCACCTGGACGATGGCGGGCGGCAATCTCAACGGCGCCGACGCGGCTCGCCAATCCCTCTCCGTGGAAGGCAATGCCCTTACCGGTGCCGACGCGGCCCGCCAGACCATGGTGGTCGAAGGCAAGGCCCTGAATGGCGCCGACGCCGCCCGCCAGACCCTGACCTTGGGAGCCAAGGACGGCAAGGGCGCCGATTGGCTGGAAGAACAGATGGAGCGCCAGGCCCAGGCCGGCCTGACATCGGGCAGCCATCTGAATGCCGATTCCAGCCTGACCCTGGTCTGGACCCCCACCTGGGTGGCCACCCGCCGGGCGGTGGGCGCCTTCCACGCCAAGGTCA
This sequence comes from Pseudomonadota bacterium, assembly GCA_016201015.1. GTDB lineage: Bacteria > Pseudomonadota > Alphaproteobacteria > CACIAM-22H2 > CACIAM-22H2 > JACQDQ01. The sequence goes on from JACQDQ010000194.1 coordinate 24,208, forward strand.
TCCGGGTCGATCGCGACGGCGCTCCGCCCCTGGAAGGGGTCAGGGCCTATACCGACGCCGCTCCCATCGAATCCCTGACCATGGACCGCTTCATCGCCACCCAGGCGGCCTATGAGCTGAAAGACCTGTTCTACGGCCGCCACAAGGTGGGGCTGACCGTTCCCTTCCATTGGATGAGTCTGGCGCCGCGCTGGCGCGACTGCATCCGCATCCCGTTCGAGACCTGCCCGCCGCAAGCGCTGCGCAAATTGCTGAAGATCGAGATTTTCGGCCTGTCGCCGGCTATTCCGCCCCATGTCATCAACCGGCTGTTCGAGCCGCTGGAGAAATTGGACTGTCCGGTGATGGCCAGGCTGCCGCTGTCGGCGCCGGGAATGGTCAAGGCCTTGAAGGGCGTGCGCGCCATCGGCATCGATCTGGCCGAACTGCATGATGACGAAAAGGTCGGCGATTTGGAATTGTTGCAACGCATGGAGCGCTTCCGCGACGTCGCCCACAAATCGGGGATGGCCTGCTATGTCTGGGGCATTCGCCGCCGCCCGCTGATCGCCCAGGTGATCAAGGCCGGATTTTCCCTGGTCAACGGCCCGGGCGTCATGTGCGACCTCGCCCATCCCCGCCCGGCGACGGCCAATACCGCCGCCGAGTGAGAGTGGGCGAAATCCCCTATTCCATAACAATCCGCGGACCCTTGCGGCCACCGGCCTGGAGCGTCTGGACCTTGTCCCAGATCTTGGCGGCGATGGCCATGTAGGCCTTGGCGTGGGGCGAGTTGGGCTTGGAGACCACGATGGGCTCGCCCGCGTCGGAGGTCTGGCGGATGGCGATGTCCAGGGGCACTTCGCCCAGGAATTCGGTGGACAGTCGCGCCGCCTCCGCCTTGGCGCCGCCATGGCCGAAGATATGGGCCTCGTCGCCGCATTTCGGGCAGATGTAATAGCTCATGTTCTCGATGATGCCGAGGACCGGGACATCGACCTTGCGGAACATGTTGAGGCCCTTGGTGGCATCCAGCAGGGCGATATCCTGGGGCGTCGAGACGATCACCGCGCCGGTCAGCGGCACGCGCTGGGTCATGGTCAGCTGGGTGTCGCCGGTGCCGGGCGGCATGTCGATGATCATCACGTCCAGCTCGCCCCAATGGACGTCGCGCAACAGCTGTTCCAGAGCGCCCATGACCATGGGGCCGCGCCAGATGATGGGCGAATCCTCGGGCACCAGGAAGCCCATGGACATGCATTTGACGCCGTAATTCTCCATGGGCAGCATGGTCTGGCCGTCGGGGCTGACCGGCTCGCCCGATATGCCCAGCATGCGCGGCATGCTGGGTCCGAAGATATCGGCGTCGAACAGGCCGACCTTGAGCCCCATCTGCGACAGGGACATGGCGATGTTGGTGGCGGTGGTGGACTTGCCGACGCCGCCCTTGCCCGAGGCGATGGCGACGATGGCCTTGACGTGGGGCAGCAGCGGCTTTTCCGCCTGCCCCGCTCCACCATGCCCATGATCGTGGCCGCCCTTGGGCCCGCCCTGGGCATTGCGCTCGGCGGTCAGCACCGCCGAGACCGACAGCACGCCGGGCAGGTCGTGAACGGCCTTCTCGGCCGCCTTGCGCAGGGGCTCGAGATGAGGGCCGCGCTGGGCGTCGACCTCGATGGCGAAGGCGACATGGCCGTTCTTCACCACCAGACCTGACACCATGCCCAAGCTGACGATATCCGCCTTGCGGTCGGGGTCGTTGATCCGCTTCAGCGCCTCGATGATCTGCTGCTCGGTGAGCTCGGCCATGCTGTCCTCTTCGTTGGAGAAGCTTAGTAATTTAGTTGGGTATGTGCCGCCACGGCCGCACAAGCATCTCCTCATATAGGGCCGCCGCTTGCGTTTGCAAAGGCGATTTCCCTCCCCTCGGCCCCGGCCCGTTGTTTATTGAAAACAGGTAATGTTCGCCCCTCGCGTTGCGCGAGCCGGAATCCTGCCCTATGTTCCGAGGGCGTGGGTCTTGGCCCGCGCACCCATCTGACTTCGACAAGGGGACAATATATGCCTTGGAATCCTCGCGGCGGCGGCGGCGGCCCCTGGGGTAACGGCGGCGGCGGCGGCGGCCCCTGGGGCGGCGGCGGCAACAACCGGCCCGGCGGCGGCAATGGCGGCGGCCTGGGCGGCGGTCCCGATATCGAAGACTTCATCCGCAAGGGTCAGGAAAAGCTGCGCCGCGCCATGCCGGGCGGCCCCGGCGCCGTCAATGGCGGCCAGGGACTGATGGTGCTGGCGGCGCTGGCGGTGGCGGCCTGGGTGTTCTCGGGCATCTACAAGGTCAGCCCCGACGAGCAGGGCGTGGTCCTGCGTTTCGGCCAATGGGTCGACACCACCGAGCCCGGCCTGCATTACCGCCTGCCCTATCCCATCGATACGGTGCTTCTGCCCAAGGTGACCAAGGTCAACCAGTTGCAGCTGGGCTATCGCTCGGTGGGTGAGAGCCGGGGCGAGCGCGGCTCGACATCGCGCAACGTGCTCGAGGAAAGCCGCATGCTGACCGGCGACGAAAATATCGTCGAGGCCGATGCCGCCGTGTTCTGGCGCATCAAGGATGCCGGCAAGTTCCTGTTCAACGTCCGCGACCCGGAAATCACCGTCAAGGTCGCCGCCGAGAGCTCCCTGCGCGAGGTCATCGGCCGCAATCCCATCCAGGCGGCCCTGTCCGACAAGCGCGAGCAGATCGCCCTTCAGGCCCAGGAAGAGCTGCAACGCCTGCTTGACGCCTATGGCGCCGGCATCCAGGTGCAGCAGGTGCAATTGCAGAAGGTGGACCCGCCGTCAGCGGTCATCGACGCCTTCAACGATGTCCAGCGTGCCCGCGCCGACCAGGAACGCGCCCGCAACGAGGCCGAGGCCTACCGCAACGACATCATCCCCCGCGCCCGTGGCGAGGCCGAGCGTCTGACCCAGGAGGCCCAGGCCTACCGCGAGCAGGTGGTCGATCTGGCCCAGGGCGACGCCAAGCGCTTCCTGTCCGTCTACGGCGCCTACAAGCAGGCCGAGGACGTGACCGCAAGGCGCCTCTACATCGAGACCATGGAAGAAATCCTGAAAAGCGCCACCAAGGTGATCATCGATCCCTCCGCCAAGGGAGTGGTGCCCTATCTGCCGCTTCCCGAACTAAAGAAGCAGGCCGGAGGCGCCCGATGAACCGCTCCATCGCCATCGCCGCAATCGGGGCCGTGCTGGCCCTGGTGCTGGCCACCTCGTCCCTGTTCATCGTCAATCAGGCGGAACAGGCCCTGGTGCTGCGCTTCGGCGCCCATCGCGCCACCATCAAGGAGCCGGGCCTGCACGCCAAGATCCCGTTCATCGAGGACGTGGTCCGCTATGATCTGCGCCTGCTGGCGCTGGACCCGCCCGACGAGCAGATCATCCTGGGCGACCAGAAGCGCATCGTCGTCGATACCTTCACCCGCTACCGCATCGCCGACCCGCTGAAATTCTATCAGGCGGTCCGCACCGAGACCCTGGCCCGCGCCCAGTTGGCCCAGATCGTCTCCTCGGCCATGCGCCGGGTGATGGGCCAGGTCATGCTGCCCTCGATCCTGTCCGAGGAACGGGCCAAGATCATGCAGCAGATCCAGCAGGAAGTGGCGGAACGGGCCGAGCGCGAGCTGGGCATCCAGGTGGTGGACGTGCGGCTGCGCCGCGCCGACCTGCCCGAGGAAACCAGCCAGTCCATCTACGACCGCATGAAGTCCGAGCGCGAGCGTCAGGCCAAGGAAGCCCGCGCCCAGGGCTATGAATGGAGCCAGCAGATCCGCGCCCGCGCCGACCGCGAGCGCACCGTCCTGCTGGCCGAGGCCCAGCGCCAGGCCCAGATCGAACGCGGCCAGGGCGATGCCGAGGCCAACCGGGTCTTCGCCGAGGCCTTCGGCAAGGATCCGCAATTCTTCACCCTCTATCGCTCGCTCCAGGCCTACCGTGCCGCCCTGGGCGAGGGCAGCGGCACCACCTTGGTGCTGTCGCCCGACAACGAGTTCCTGAAATCGTTCGGCAACGGCCCCAGCAGACGTTGATGGGACCGGCGTTGATCAGGACGTGAGGGATCTGCTGACCGCCCTGGCGCTGACCCTGGTGATCGAGGGCCTCGCCTGGGCGGCGTTCCCCGAGCGGATGCAGCGCCTGGTAATCCAGATGCTGGCCGCTCCGCCCGACCTGTTGCGGATCATCGGGCTGGTGGCGGCCGCTTTCGGCCTGGGCGGAGTCTGGCTGGTCCGCTCCGCCTTGATGGCGCCATGATTGAGTCCGAAACTGCCCGCCTGCCCGCCGCCGCTTGCCAGGGGCGTCCGGGCGGATTAAATCCATATGACCCCGCAAGCCGTGGGGGTTGAAAGCCCGCCTGGAGGACTAGGTCCAGTGTTCATCGCAAGCCGTGACAATCGCATCCGCCCGCCCCGCCTGCTGCTGGCGGGCATGGCCCTCATCGCCGTGCTGCTCCATGCCGGCGCCGCCGATGCCGAGGCCGCCGCGCCGCCGGCCAGCTTCGCCGATCTGGCCGAAAGGCTGTTGCCCAGCGTGGTCAACATCTCCACCACCCAGACGGTCAAGGCCCCCCAGGGCGCACCGGAAATGCCCCAATTCCCGCCGGGCTCGCCCTTGGAGGAATTCTTCAAGGAATTCCTCGAGCGCCAGCAGGGCGGCGGCCGTCCCGATGCGCCGTCACGCAAGGCGACCTCGCTGGGCTCGGGCTTCATCATCGATGCCGGCGGCTATATCGTGACCAACAATCACGTCATCGCCGACGCCGACGAGATCAGCGTGCGCCTGCATGACGACAGCGTCTTCCAGGCCACCCTGGTGGGCCGCGACCCCAAGGTCGATCTGGCCCTGCTGAAGATCGAGCCCGGCAAGAAGGCCCTGCAGGCCGTGCCCTTCGGCAATTCCGACGAAGCCCGCGTCGGCGATTGGGTGCTGGCCATCGGCAATCCCTTCGGCTTTGGCGGCACCGTCACCGCCGGCATCGTTTCGGCCCGGGCCCGCGACATCAACGCCGGTCCCTATGACGATTTCATCCAGACCGACGCCGCCATCAACCGCGGCAATTCCGGCGGCCCCATGTTCAACATGAAGGGCGAGGTCATCGGCATCAACTCGGCCATCATCTCGCCGTCGGGCGGCTCCATCGGCATCGGCTTCGCCGTGCCGTCTTCCCTGGCCATGCCGGTTCTCGAGGATCTCAGGAAGTTCGGCAAGGTGCGGCGCGGCTGGCTGGGCATCCGCATCCAGTCCCTGGACACCGACATGGCCGAGAATATCGGCCTGCCCGACCAGAAGGGTGCCCTGGTGGCCAAGGTCGATCCCGCCGGCCCCGGCGTCAAGGCAGGCCTCAAGGACGGCGACGTGGTCCTCAAGTTCGACGGTAAGGACATCACCGAGATGCGCCGCCTGCCCCGCTACGTGGCCAGCACGCCCATCGGCAAGAAGGTGGAAATGGTGGTGTGGCGCGACGGCAAGCGCCAGACCATCACCGCCACCGTGGGCGAAATGCCGGAAGACCCCTCCGAACAGCAGGTCAAGGGCAAGCCCGAAACCCCCAAGCCCCAGGCGGGCAAGGACGGCGTGCTCTCCATCCCCGGCGCCGGCCTTACCGTGTCGTCACTGACCCCGGCCTTGCGTGAGCGCTTCGCCATCGAAGACGAGTCCAAAGGCATCGTCGTCACCGAGGTCAAGCAGGACAGCCCGGCCGCCGAAAAGGGCCTGCGCCCCGGCGATCTGATCATCGAGGCCGATCACAAGCCGGTCCGCACCCCCGCCGATCTGGGCAAGCTGATCGACGAAGGCCGCAAGGCGGGCGCCAAATCGCTGCTGCTCCGGGTCGAGAACCCCCAGCAACTGCGCTACATCGCCCTGCCCCTGGCCGAGGGCAAGAAGAAGTAGGCGGTATTTACCCCCTCCCCAAGGCTTAGCCGGGGGGAGGGGGTGACGGTTTCTCGTTTGTTCCATAAATTGATAGAGATCGTAGGGTGCCCCCTCAATGAGCAGGCCCATGGACGCGCGCAAGATCGCCGATTACATCCTTTCAAAAATCAACACTGAAGCCGGTGATTCCATCACCAATTTAAAGCTTCAGAAAGTGCTGTACTACACCCAGGGCTGGGCACTTGCCGTCTTGGGGAAGCCGCTTTTTGACGAGGAAATCGAGGCCTGGAAATATGGCCCCGTCGTCCCCTCCATCTACCACGCCTTCAAGATGTTTGGAGACGGCGCGATTCTGCCTACCCGCGACTTGGCCCCACTCACCAGCGATATTTCAATCGAAATCATCTCTTTGATTGATCAGGTTTGGGACCGCTATGGCGAAATGTCAGGCGTTGCATTGATGAAGAAGACGCATCGCGAGACGCCTTGGCTTGATGCGTACGATTGCGATGTCAGCTCCAAGCCAATTTCGAAGGCTGATATGCGGGCCTATTTCCTATGCGAGCAGGAATCGCTAATCCGAGAAAGCGGGCTTGGCCCGCCTGATATGGAAACGGCCCAATCCATCGAAAAGACGCTCGCAGCCCATGCCTGACTTTATCGTTTCGGTAAATCCCTCGGTCGAGGACTGGGTGGCGGAAAATGAGCGGCATCTTCCTGCTTTGGGAAAGACCTTTGGAATTGTCCGCAAGTTTCTTGAATGAGACGCTCGTCTCGGAATAAATCTCAAGGATGGGCGCCTGGGTGCCGAGTATCCACGTGGCAGAGATATTCCAGGTTTGCGCCGCATCGTGGTGGTTTACGCGATTGTCGGTGAAATAGTTACAGTCTCCGGTATCTGGGATAAAGCGGCAGAAACTGGGCTGATTGAACATCCTGGCCGATAGCTACTCCACCATCTCCTCATCCGCATAGCCCTGGGCATAGAGCAGGGTGACCAGATCGCCGTGATCGACCCGCACCCTGGCCTCGGCGGCCACCACCGGCTTGGCGTGGAAGGCGACGCCCAGGCCGGCGGCACGTAGCATGTCCAGGTCGTTGGCGCCATCGCCCACCGCCACCGCCAGTTCCGGGGTGATGCCCAGTTCGGCAGCAAAGGCGTTCAGGGTGGCCAGCTTGGCCTCGCGGCCGATGATGGTGTCTCCAACCTGACCGGTCAGTAGACCATCCTCGACGATCAGCTCGTTGGCGATATCGCGGTGAAAGCCGCAGGCCTCGCGCACCTTGGAGGTGAAGAACTTGAAGCCGCCCGAGACCAGCACGGCGGTGGCCCCGTGCTTGACCATGGTCCGCACCAGCTTGTGGGCGCCGGGGGTGAATTCGATACGCTCCCAGGTCTGCCGCAGGCAATCGGCCGACAGGCCCTTGAGCAGGCCGACCCGCTCGCGCAATGCCGCCTCGAAGCCGATCTCGCCATTCATGGCCCGCGCCGTGATGGCGGCGATATGATTCTTGAGGCCGGCGAAGTCGGCCAACTCGTCCAGGGTCTCCCCGGTGACCATGGTGGAATCCATGTCGGCGACCAGCAGGCGCTTGCGCCGCCCCTCGGTCTTCTGGGCCACCACGTCCACGTCCCAGCCTTCGAGGATACGGGCGGCAACCTGATCGGCCTGGCGGGGGTCGAGCCCCTGGAATTCCAGGTCGCAGGCGTGTCCCTCCGACAGCCACGAGGCGGCGCCGGCCTCGGCCCCCAGGGCGCGCAGCGCGCCGCGAACCTCGAACACCAGCGAGGAATCGAGCCCTTCGCCGCCATGGCCGGCGATCAGGGTCAGAACGTTTTCCATCACACATCCTTGGGGCTAAGACGAAGGCGGTTCCGTTTACTGCACCGCAACGCGGATTGGCAAGCAGGAAGCCCTTGGCGTGACGGCGGGAGAGGACTAAACCGAAGGTGACGACATGTTCTGGGAGGCTCCATTGTCCGTGCCGCTGCTCCGTCCCTTTCCCGGTCTGCGCCCCACCCCCGCCCATTCCGCCCAGGTGGCCGCCCCGCCCTACGACGTGCTGTCCTCGGCGGAGGCCCGGGTGATGGCGGCGGACAAGCCGCTGAGCTTCCTGCACGTCTCCAAGCCCGAGATCGATCTGCCCGCGGGCACCGACGTCTATTCCCCCGAAGTCTACGCCAAGGCCGCCGAAAATCTGCGGACCATGATCCATGCCGGTGTGCTGGTCAGGGATGCCAGACCCTGCTTCTACGTCTACCGCCTGCAGATGGGCCTCCATGTGCAGACCGGCATCGTCGGCGGCGGCTCGGTGGCGGCCTATGATGCCAACCGCATCCGCAAGCACGAATTCACCCGGCCCGACAAGGAAGATGACCGCGTCCGCCAGATCGACGCGTGCAACGCCCAGACCGGGCCGGTGCTGCTGGCCCATCGCTCCACGGCGGAGCTGGACGCAATCCTCGCCCAGGTCACCGCCCGCCCCCCGGTCTATGGCGTCACCGCCGCCGACGCCATCACTCACACCTTGTGGGTGATGGACGACGAAGCCCAGATCAAGACGATCATCCAATCCTTCGAGGCCATGCCGGCACTCTACATCGCCGATGGCCACCACCGCTCCGCCGCCGCCTCGCGGGTGGCCGCCGCCCGGCGGCGCGGTGCCGACAGCGATTCCGCCCATGAATCCTTCCTGGTGGTAACCTTCCCCATCACCGAGATGAAGATTTTCGACTACAACCGCGTGGTCACCGATCTCAACGGCCTCGACTCCGCCGCCTTCCTGAAAGCGCTGGAGGCCGACTTCGCCGTCGAGCCGGTGGCGGAGCCGGCGCGTCCGGCCCGGCCCGGTGAGTTCGGACTCTACCTCAAGGACCAATGGTACCGCCTCGGTCTCAAGAATCCGCCTCCCGCCGATCCGGTGGCGCGCCTCGACGTCAGCCTGCTGTCCGACCGGCTGCTGGGACCGATCCTCGGAATCAGGGATCTGAGAAAGGACAAGCGCATCGATTTCGTCGGCGGCAAGCGCGGCCTGGGCGAGTTGGAGCGTCGCGTCGATTCCGGTGAGATGGCCGCCGCCTTCGCCCTGTTCCCCACCGGCATGGAAGATCTGGTGGCGGTGGCCGAGTCCAATCAGGTGATGCCGCCCAAATCCACCTGGTTCGAGCCCAAGCTGGCCGACGGGCTGGTCAGCTATCCCCTGGACTGGCGGTAGCGTGCCCCCCTTACCCCTCTCCCGCTCCGGCCGCTTTCCCAAGGCCCATCGGCCGTTCTTCCTGGCGGCCTGCCTGTATGCGGCGCTGTCCGTGCCCCTGTGGGTGGCGGAATGGGCCGGCTTGCTGCCCGGCTGCTCCGGCTGCGACCCGGTGGCACGCCACGCCCACGAAATGCTGCTGGGCTTCGCCGGAGCGGTGCTGGGCGGCTATCTCTTCACCAAGATCAGCCACGCCCGGCTGGCCTTCGCCCTGGCGGCATGGCTGGCGGCGCGCATCGGCGCCTGGACGGGGATCGGAGGTTGGGCCGGACTGGTCCTGGCGCTGGCCTATCCCATCACCCTGTTCGTCCTCGGCGGCTGGCCGTTCCTGAAGGCCGCCAAATGGGGCCACAACATGGTGTTCGCGCCAACCATCGCCGCCTTCGCCCTGGCCGAGGGATTGTATCAGGCCGGGCGCCTGGGCCTGCTGGAAGCGGGCGAGCGCCGCGGCGTGCTCACCGCCTTCGACCTGGTGGCGCTGATGATCCTGGTCATGGGCGGAAGGGTCATTCCCGCCGGCATGGCCGGACTGGTACGCCAGGAGGATGCCCGGGAATTGTTCGACCGCAACCGCCCTTGGCTGGAGGCGGTGGTGGTGGCAGGCATGGCGGCGCAGATCCTGAGCGATGCCCTGGCCCTGCCCCCGTTCGGCGCCCTGGTGGTGGCAGGCGTGGCCGGGCTGATGCGCCAAGCCCGCTGGCGGCCCAAGCTGGCGCTCGGCGACGCTTCGCTCGGCCCCCTTCAGGTGGGATATTCCCTGCTGGCGGTGGGCCTGATCGCCGCCACGGCCAGCGACCTGCTGGGGATCGGCCCCGGCACCGACGCCCTGCATCTGGCCACCATCGGCGGCATGGGCGTGGTGACCGCCACCATGATGCTGCGCATCGACACCATCCGCGAGCGCCGCCAGGATGCCGGCTGGCCGCGCACCGCCATCCTCGCCGCCGTGCTGCTGGTGGGCGCCGCCGATCTGCGCATCGCCGCCCCCCTGGCCCCGGAAGTGCTGATCCCCGCCGCCATGACCCTGTGGTCGATGGCGTTCGCCCTGGTGGGGTGGAGGTTGGCGCGGGGGTGGAAGTCGCCATGAAGCCCGCCCTGGTCATCGCCGGTCCCACCGCGTCGGGCAAATCCGGGCTTGCGCTGAAGATAGCCCGCGAATTCGGCGGGGTGGTGATCAATGCGGATTCCATGCAGGTCTATGATTGCCTGCCGATCCTGACCGCCCAACCGTCGCCCGCCGACGAGGCCGCCGTGCCCCATCGTCTCTATGCCGTCCTGGCGCCCGGCGAACTGTGCTCTGCGGCGCGGTGGAGCGAGATGGCGGCGGCCGCGATGCGGGCGGCCTGGGCCGAGGGCAAGCTGCCCATTCTCACCGGCGGCACCGGGCTTTACCTGCGCTCGGTGATGGAGGGGCTGTCGCCCATTCCCGAGATTCCCGATTCCGTCCGTGCCGAGGCCCGCGCCAAGCTGGCCGAGATGGGCAACGAGGCCTTTCATGCCCGGCTGGCCCAGCGCGATTCCGAGATGGCAAGACGCCTGCAAGTGGGCGATTCCCAGCGCATGGCCCGCGCCTGGGAAGTGATCGAAGCCACCGGACGCTCCCTGGCCCTTTGGCAGGAGGACGCGCGCCAGGGCGCCGTCGCCGCCAACTGGTTCTCCATCACCCTGCTGCCCGAGCGGGCCCGGCTTTACGCCGCCTGTGACGGACGCTTCGGCGCCATGATGGCGGCCGGCGCCCTCGATGAAGTCCGCGCCTTCGAGGCCCAGAGCCACGCGCCCGACCTGCCGATCTCCAAGGCCCTGGGATTGCGGGAACTGGCCGCCCTTCTGCGCGGCGAGATGGGAGAGCAGGAGGCGATCGCCGCGGCCCGCCAATCCACCCGCAACTACGCCAAGCGCCAGCTCACCTGGTTCCGCCATCAATTGAATGCGTCGATGGTAGCTTCCGAGCAACTTTCGGAAAGTTTAATAGCCACAATCTTTCTGAAAATTCGCCAACACCTCTTGACCCCATGAGGACATGGGGATAGGTTGTGCCCCCGCGCCGCAGTGCAGCAGCGCGATTCCTTGCGTGCCCGCCGCTTTTCGCGGGCGACAACGACATAAGCTTAAGGTGCTGAGATGGTGCATCACGATACGTTGACCGGAGCGGAAATCCTCCTCAAGGCCCTGGTCGATCAGGGCGTAGAGGTCATTTTCGGATATCCCGGCGGCGCCGTACTGCCCATCTATGACGAGCTGTTCAAGCAGAACCGGCTGCGCCACGTGCTGGTGCGTCACGAGCAGGCCGCCGTCCATGCCGCCGAAGGCTATGCGCGGTCCACCGGCAAGGTCGGCTGCGTCCTGGTGACCTCGGGCCCCGGCGCCACCAATGCGGTGACCGGCCTGGCCGACGCCCAATGCGATTCGGTGCCGCTGGTCTGCCTGACCGGGCAGGTGCCCACCCATCTGATCGGCAACGACGCCTTCCAGGAAGCCGACATCACCGGCATCACCCGGCCGTGCACCAAGCACAATTATCTGGTCAAGGACGTCAACGACCTGGCCCGCATCGTCCACGAGGCCTTCCATGTGGCCCGCTCGGGCCGCCCCGGCCCGGTCCTGGTGGACCTGCCCAAGGACGTGGTCCAGGCCAAGGGCGAGTACCAGACGCCCTCCAAGGTCAAGTCCAAGTACAAGCCCCAGGTCAAGGGCGACCTGAAGGCCATCGAGAAGGCGGTCGAGATGATCGCCCACGCCAAGCGGCCGATCTTCTACGTGGGCGGCGGCGTGGTCAATTCCGGCCCGGCGGCCTGTCAGCTCATGACCCAGTTCGTGCGCATGACCGGCTATCCCTGCACGCTCACCCTGATGGGCCTGGGCGCCATTCCCGGTTCGGACCCGCTGTTCCTGGGCATGTTGGGCATGCACGGCACGGTCGAAGCCAATATGGCCATGCATGGCTGCGACCTGATGATCAATATCGGCGCCCGCTTCGACGACCGCGTCACCGGCAAGCTGGACGGCTTCTCGCCGGATTCCAAGAAGATCCATGTGGACATCGATCCCAGCTCCATCAACAAGAACGTGGCCGTGGATCTGGCCATCGTCGGCGATTGCGCCCATGTCCTCGAGGACATGATCAAGGTGTGGAAGGCCAAGCAATGCCGCGTCGATGATAAGGCGCTGAAGGCGTGGTGGGCTCAGATCGACCAGTGGCGCGCCACCGATTGCCTGGCCTTCGAGAATTCCAACAAGATCATCAAGCCGCAATACGCCGTGCAGCGCCTCTACGAACTGACCCGGCACCGCAACCCCTATTTCTGCACCGAAGTGGGCCAGCATCAGATGTGGGCGGCCCAGTATCTGAAGTTCGACCTGCCCCATCACTGGCTGACCTCGGGCGGGTTGGGCACCATGGGTTACGGCCTGCCCTCGGCCATGGGCGTGCAGATGGCCCATCCCGACGCCCTGGTGGTCAATATCGCCGGCGAGGCCTCGATCCAGATGAACATCCAGGAGATGGCCACCCTGGTGCAGCATCGCCTGCCGGTGAAGATCGTCATTCTCAACAACCAGTATCTGGGCATGGTCCGCCAGTGGCAGGAGCTGATCCATGGCGGCCGCTACTCGGAAAGCCACATGATCCACCATCCCGATTTCGTCAAGCTGGCCGAGGCCTTCGGCGCCGTCGGCCTGCGCGCCGAAAAGCCCGAGGAGGTCGATGGCGTCATCAAGGAGATGATGGCGGTGGACCGCCCGGTCATCGTCGAGATGCGCACCGATGCCTCGGAGAACGTCTTCCCCATGATCATGCCCGGCATGGCCCATAACGAGATGGTGCTGGGCCCGGAGGACAAGGGGCGCGACAAGCCGGGCTCGGAGCAAGACGGCATGGTTCTGGTGTAAGGGGGAACGGACGTGAGCAAGCCCATGGAAGAAGTCAACCGCCACACCGTCGCCGTCCTGGTGGACAACGAATCCGGCGTGCTGGCCCGGGTCATCGGCCTGTTTTCGGGCCGGGGCTATAACATCGAAAGCCTGACCGTGGCCGAGGTCGATGCCGGCGAGAAGCTGTCGCGCATTACCATCGTGACCAGCGGCACCGCCATGATCATCGAGCAGATCAAGAATCAGCTGCGTCGCCTGGTGCCGGTGCACAAGGTCCATGACCTGACCATCGAAGGCCCCCATGTGGCCCGCGAACTGGCCCTGGTCAAGGTGACCGCCACCGGCGACAAGCGGGTGGAATCCTTGCGTATCGCCGACATCTTCCGGGCCCGCGCCATCGACTCCACCAACGAATCGTTCGTGTTCGAAGTGGTCGGCGCCACCGAGAAGGTGGACGCCTTCATCAAGCTGATGGAGCCGCTGGGCCTCGCCGATGTTTCGCGGACCGGCGTCGTCGCCATTGCGCGCGGACCGAATCCGATTTAGAAAGCCCGCCAGATTTTGCGCGGAGCATTCTCCGCCAGCCGAAAGGAACCTCTCATGCGCGTTTATTACGATCGGGATGCCGACGTTAATCTGATCAAGGGCAAGAAGGTCGTGGTCGTGGGCTACGGCTCGCAGGGCCATGCCCATGCCCTGAACCTGCGCGATTCCGGCGTCAAGGACGTGGCCGTGGCGCTGCGCGCCGGCTCGGCGACCGCCAAGAAGGCCGAGGGCGAAGGCCTGAAGGTCATGACCCCCGCCGACGCCGCCAAGTGGGGCGACGTGGTGATGATCCTCACCCCCGACGAGCTGCAGGCCGACCTCTATTACAATGATCTGGCCGCCAACATGAAGCAGGGCGCCGCCCTGGTCTTCGCCCACGGCCTGAACATCCACTTCAAGCTGATCGAGGCCCGCGCCGATCTCGACGTGTTCATGGTCGCCCCCAAGGGCCCCGGCCACACCGTCCGCGGCGAATACTTGAAGGGCGGCGGCGTGCCCTGTCTGGTGGCCGTGGCCCAGAACGCCTCGGGCAACGCCCTCGAGATCGCGCTGTCCTATGCCTCGGCCATCGGCGGCGGCCGTTCGGGCATCATCGAGACCTCGTTCCGCGAGGAATGCGAGACCGACCTGTTCGGCGAGCAGGTGGTGCTGTGCGGCGGTCTGACCAAGCTGATCCAGTACGGCTTCGAGACCCTGGTCGAGGCCGGCTATGCCCCCGAGATGGCCTATTTCGAGTGCCTGCACGAGGTCAAGCTGATCGTCGACCTCATCTATGAGGGCGGCATCGCCAACATGCGCTACTCCATCTCCAACACCGCGGAATACGGCGACTACGTTACCGGCCCGCGCATCATCACCGAAGAGACCAAGGCCGAGATGAAGCGCGTCCTGGAAGACATCCAGGCCGGCCGCTTCGTCCGCGACTGGATGCTGGAATGCAAGGCCGGCCAGCCGTCCTTCAAGGCCACGCGGCGCATCCAGGCCGAGCACGGCATCGAGGTCATCGGCGAGAAGCTGCGCGCCATGATGCCCTGGATCGCCAAGAACAAGCTGGTCGACAAGGCCAAGAACTAAGCTTCGGCACGGTTCTGACGATCGGGAAGGCCCCGGCGGGAAACCGCCGGGGCCTTTTTCGTCAGCGCACGAAGCGCCCGAACAGATCTTCCGCGAAAGCCGCGAATGCGAGGGGCGAACTGTCGGGGCCAAGGCCGGCCCGCCTGGCCTTCTCGATCAGGGCCAGCATCACCACCAATTCGCTCTTGCGGCCGAACAGGCGCTCGAAGACGGGAGCGGGCAGCAACAAGGCCGACTTGGTCAACATCGCCGCCATCTGTTCCGACGACAGGCCGAAATCCACCGTCAGGCGCCGCACGGTTCCGGCGCCGGTCGTGGCCAGGGCCCGGCTGGCGCGGCGCAACTCCTCGAGGCTGGGGCGGCCGAGGGCATCCTTGATCTCGGGGCGGACCAGGATCGACACCATGGTCTCCATGCGGATCAGGCGGCCGTCCAAGGACAGCAGCTTGTCCACACGGGGGCGTTCATCGAACAGGGGGGCATCGAACAGGGGGGCATCGAACAGGGGAGCGCTGGGCAGCGAGGCGCTGCCGACCACCGCTTCCGGGGGCACGGCGGGCATGGGCTCGGGCGCAGGCAGGGGCTCGGGCGCAGGCAGGGGCTCGGCCCGTAGCGGTGCGGCCTCGGCCTCGTCGCCGGGCAACAGCCGGTAATCCTGGCCCCCATCCAGCCAAGCCGCCAATTGCGCCGGATCACGGAAGTCGAGAATGCGCGCCCCCAGGGCCAGGACTTCCGGCGGGCTCATGCGGGCGTATTGCGGAATGATGGGCACTTGCCAATCGTGCAGCAGGTAGCGGTGAATGGACGAGTAAAGCAGGTCGGCGGGCGAGGACCGGGAGGCAAGACGCGCGCGGCGATGCGCCTGGGTCCGCCCCGCCAGCCATTGGGTCATGCCGCCCCATCCCAATCCCTCGGGCCGGTCGAAGCGCGAGCCCGAGCGCCCGGTCCAGGGAGCGGGCGGATTGAGACGCTGGCGGAAATGCCGCTTGGCCGCCGAGCGTACGATCATGGCCACCACCTGATTGATGGTCCGGCCACATTCCAGCGGCGTATTGTCGCTGTCCACCGGCACCAGGTTGCGATCCAGCAGAATGGGCCGGAACAGGTCACGATGGGCGCGAAAGGCCTGGAAGCAGGAATGCAGGCTTTGCCAGTCGGCCAGGATCATCTCGAACTCCCGTCCCCTGGGCAGCACCGCCAGATCCGGCACCAACCCGGTCATGATCCGAATCATCGGCCCGGCCAGACTTTCGTTGATACGCCGGCGGCGACGCTGGTTGGCGACGGCCGCGGCGGTGGCGAGGGTAGAGGATGAGGACATGACCTTAACTCCGACTCCTAACAGGGACAATTCCGAGCTCACCTGTCGACATTAGCTGGTTGTCCACGGATAAAATGTGAGGTGACTCACATAATTATGCCTTTTTTATCAGTATGATGGCTGGCAGTTGGGAATGAGTCCGGTTCATGAAACCAGACGAGATTCCCCATGTCTGATAAAGGAGAAGATCATGTCTTCCCGTCTCGCTTGCATCGGCCTCATCGCCACCGCCCTGACCGTTTCAGGGTGTTCCAACATGAAGGAATGGGAACAGCGCGCCCTGTCCGGCGGCGCCATCGGGGCGGCCGCCGGCAGTGGAATCGCCTATATCGCCGGCGGCCCGGTACTGGGAGCGGCCCTGGTCGGCGGTGCCGCCGGCGCCGCAATCGGCGGCCTGACCTCCCCGGATCAGGTCAGCGTCCACAAGTAGTCGCAAAATCGAGGCCTTTCGACACAGGATATACACATGATCCTGTTGACATTGCGCCGCAAAATGGCCTTCCTATAGCGGCGGTAAACGGGTTTCACAGCCTGTTTCACCGCCGCCTTTCCACCCCGCTTGCCCCTTTGCCGGCGCCTGTCGCCAGGGTGCCCGCAGTCAAGAGCGTTTCCATGGATCAAAACCGGGTCATCATCTTCGACACCACCCTTCGCGACGGCGAGCAATCGCCCGGCGCCTCCATGAATCTGGAAGAGAAGGTGCGTATCGCCCTGGTGCTGGAAGAGATGGGCGTCGACGTGATCGAAGCCGGCTTCCCCATCGCCTCGAACGGCGATTTCGAAGCGGTCGAGGCGGTGGCCAAGGCCGTCAAATCATCGGTGATCTGTGGCCTGGCCCGCGCCACCAAGGGCGATATCGAACGCTGTGCCGAGGCCATCCGGCCGGCGGCGCGCGGCCGCATCCATACCTTCTTGTCCACCAGCCCGCTGCACATGAAGTACAAGCTGCAGATGGAGCCGGACAAGGTGCTGGAAAAGGTCATCGACTCGGTGAGCTATGCCCGTACCCTGACCGATGACGTGGAATGGTCGGCCGAAGACGGTTCGCGCACCGAACATGACTTCCTGTGCCGCTGCGTCGAGGGCGCCATCAAGGCCGGCGCGCGCACCATCAACATTCCCGACACCGTCGGCTACGCCATCCCCGAGGAATACGCCGCCCTGATCGGCATGCTGTTCAACCGGGTGCCCAATATCGACAAGGCCATCATCTCGGTTCACTGCCACAACGACCTGGGGCTGGCCGTGGCCAATTCCCTGGCCGCCCTGGGCAAGGGTGCCCGGCAGGTGGAATGCACCATCAACGGCCTGGGCGAACGCGCCGGCAACGCCGCCATGGAAGAAGTCGTCATGGCGCTGCGCACGCGCCCCGACCTCATGCCCTTCAAGACCGGCATCAAGACCGAGAGCATCACCCGGGCCTCGCGGCTGGTCTCGACCATCACCGGCTTCGTGGTCCAGCCCAACAAGGCCATCGTCGGCAAGAACGCCTTCGCCCATGAATCGGGCATCCACCAGGACGGCGTCCTCAAGCATGCCCAGACCTACGAGATCATGACCCCGGAATCCGTGGGCCTGAACCGCTCGAACCTGGTGATGGGCAAGCATTCCGGCCGTGCCGCCTTCAAGGCCAAGCTCAAGGATCTGGGCTACGAGCTGGGCGACAACGCCGTCGAGGACGCCTTCAACCGCTTCAAGGATCTGGCCGACCGCAAGAAGGACGTGTTCGACGAGGACATCGTCGCCCTGGTCGACGATGCCGTGGTGCGCGGCAACGACCGGGTCAAGCTGGTCTCGCTGGAAGTGCTGTGCGGCACCAAGCACCAGCCGCCGTCGGCGACCCTGGAACTCTCCGTGGACGGCCAGATCAAGGCTGTGCAGGCCACCGGCGACGGCCCGGTGGATGCGACCTTCAACGCCATCAAGGCACTGTTCCCCCACGAGGCGCGGCTGCAGCTTTATCAGGTCAGCGCCGTGACCCAGGGAACCGATGCCCAAGCCGAAGTCACCGTGCGCCTGGAAGAAGACGGCAAAACCGTCAACGGCCAGGGCGCCGAGACCGATACCCTGGTGGCCTCGGCGCGGGCCTATGTCAATGCGCTGAATAAACTTTTGGTCAAAAGAGAAAAAACAGCCCCCGACGCGACCGGGGCGTGATATAGCACGCCCACTCGGGAATTTTTATGACGACTTGGATTCGCCGGCAGCCCCTGGCGGATCGGTTTGACTGACGACATCGTAGTGTGAGCGAGGGATTATGTTTTCGAAGCTGACGGGTTGGATGTCCGCCGATATGGCGATTGATCTCGGGACCGCCAATACTCTGGTCTACGTCAAGGGCCGCGGCATCGTCCTCAATGAGCCGTCGGTGGTGGCCATCGCCGAGGAAAAGGGCAAGAAGAAGGTTTTGGCCGTTGGCGACGAGGCCAAGATGATGCTGGGCCGTACGCCGGGCTACATCCAGGCCATTCGCCCGCTGCGAGACGGCGTCATCGCCGATTTCGAAGTGGCCGAGGAGATGATCAAGCACTTCATCCGCAAGGTTCACAACCGCCGCTCCTTCGCCAGCCCGCTGGTCATCGTCTGCGTGCCCTCCGGTTCCACCGCCGTGGAGCGCCGCGCCATTCAGGAATCAGCCGAAAGCGCCGGAGCCCGCCGCGTCTTCCTGATCGAGGAGCCCATGGCCGCCGCCATCGGCGCCGGCCTGCCGGTGACCGAGCCGACCGGCTCGATGGTCGTCGACATCGGCGGGGGCACCACCGAAGTCGCGGTGCTGTCGCTCGGCGGCATCGTCTATTCGAAGTCGGTGCGTGTCGGCGGCGACAAGATGGATGAAGCAATCATCGCCTATATCCGCCGCAACCATAACCTGCTCGTCGGCGAATCCTCGGCCGAGAGGATCAAGAAGGAGATCGGCTCGGCCTGTCCGCCCGAGGACGGCGAGGGGCGGCTCATGGAGATCAAGGGTCGTGACCTGATGAACGGCGTGCCCAAGGAGCTGGTGATCAGCGAGCGCCAGATCGCCGAAAGCCTTGCCGAGCCGGTGAGCGCCATCGTCGAAGCGGTGAAGGTCGCCCTTGAGCACACGGCGCCGGAGCTCGCGGCCGACATCGTCGACAAGGGTATCGTGCTCACGGGCGGGGGTGCGCTGCTGGGCAATCTTGACTACGTATTGCGGCATGCCACCGGACTGCCGGTGTCGGTGGCTGACGACCCACTGAGTTGCGTTGCGCTGGGAACCGGCCGGTGCCTCGAGGAAATGAAGGCATTGCGCAACGTGTTGATCGGAACCTATTGAAGTAACCATGCGAGGAAAGCCCGCCGGGCTAACGGTCGCGATCGAGGATCGGGGCGGGTAACGCGATGCGGATCGGACGCCCTGGTTCAATGATGCGGCTCGCCGCGCCAATTAGGGCGCTGGCGCAGCGTTTCACGTTTCTCGGCCTCGTCGCGGTGTCGGCGGGGCTGATGGTGCTTGGCAAGGCCGAAGTGCCGCTGATCGAGCGGCTCCGCATGGCGGTCACGGACGCCTTCGTGCCGGTAATGGATGCGCTGTCGCGTCCGGCGGCGACGGTTGCGGATATCGGCGAGCGCATATCGCGACTGATCGATGTCAACGCGGAAAATGCGCGCCTCCGCGAGGAAAATGCACGGCTCTTGTACTGGCAGGCGGTGGCGCGCAAGCTTGACGCCGACAACCAGTCATTGCGAAACTTGTTGCGCTTCGCTCCGGACCCGGAGAAAAGCTTCATATCGGCGCGGATTGTCGCCGATGCAGGTGGATCGTTCCTACGGTCCGTACTGATCAACGCCGGCTCGGCGAACGGCGTCGCCAAGGGCCAGACCGCGGTTTCCGGTGACGGGCTGGTCGGCCGCGTCGGCGAGGTTGGCATTCGCGCGGCGCGGATCCTGCTGCTCACGGACTTGAACAGCCAAGTGCCCGTGTTGCTCGAGGACAGTCGCGAACGCGCGGTGCTGGTGGGCGACAACTCGGACCGCCCGCGCCTCATGTTCCTGCCCGTTACGGTGAAACCCCAAGTCGGCGAGCGTGTCGTCACGTCGGGGCACGGCGGCGTGTTTCCACCCGGACTGCCTGTCGGCATTGTGGCGGCGGTTGGCGAAGGGCCGCCGCGCGTCAAGCCTTATGTCGAGTTCCACCGCCTCGACCATGTCCAGATCATCGATTATGGGCTGAACGGCATGCTGCCGGTCGGCGCGCCGCCACCCGCCCGACGCTCGGGGCGATGAAGACCCTCGCGCTTCAGCGCTTCGACGTCGCAATCCGGCGGGCGACGCCGTTCATGCTCACGCTGTTCGTCGTGCTGCTGAAATTCGTTCCTCTGCCCGTGCCGGACTACGGACTGATTGCGCCCGATTTCGTGCTGATGGCGGTGTTCTATTGGACGGTTCACCGCGCCGACCTCATGCGCCCGGCCGTCGTCTTCGTCGTCGGGCTGTTGGATGATATTCTGTCCGGCGTGCCGCTGGGACTAAGCGCATTGACACTCTTGCTCGTCCATTGGACGATCGTGTCCCAGCATCGGGCCTTTCGCAGCCGGAGCTTCGCCATCATCTGGTGCGGCTTCGCCTTGATCGCCGTCGGTGTCCAGGTGCTTGTTACTGTGCTCGCGCTTGTGATTGGCGGTGCGCCGGTTCAGCCGATCGTATTCGCGGCCAAGTTGGCTATTACGGTCGGGCTCTATCCGGCTCTTGCCTGGGTCATGGGTTGCGCGCAGCGAGCCTTCCTGGTGGAGGCATAGTGCGGACATGCAGCGTGAAAACCAGCGCGCGAAACTTTTCAGCCGCCGGGTCGCCCTGCTCACGGGTGGCCAGCTCGGGCTGCTCGGCGCACTGGTGGCCCGCATGTATTATCTGCAGGTTATCGAAAGCGAGCGTTACAAGGTGCTCGCCGAGGAGAATCGGATCAGCTTGCGCCTGCTGCCGCCGCCGCGCGGGCGCATCCTCGACCGCTTCGGGGAGCTCCTGGCAGTAAACCAACTCAACTATCGAGTGGTCGTCATCCCCGAGCAGACCGGCAGTGTGAGCGAGACATTGGACGTCTTGTCCAACATCTTACAGATCGGCGACGGCGACCGGCGGAGGATCACGCGCGACATTGTGCGCAAGCGCCGCTTTTTGCCGGTAACCGTACGTGAAAATCTGACTTGGGACGAGGTTTCGAGCATCTCCGTGAACGCGCCCGATCTGCCGGGCGTGATGATCGACGTCGGCTCAAGCCGCTTCTATCCGCAGGGTCCGGAGGTTTCCCACATCGTTGGCTACGTCGCGCCGCCGGCGGAAAGCGATTTGACCGGCGATCCGCTGCTCGAGCTCCCCGATTTCCGCATTGGCCGCAACGGCGTAGAGCGGGCCTACGACCTTGCGCTGCGCGGCCGCGCGGGTAACAGCCAGGTCGAGGTCAACGCACTCGGCCGACCGATCCGCGAGCTCGCGCGCAACGAGGGCGAGCCGGGCAACGAGATGGTGCTTACGCTCGATCTTCACCTGCAGCGCTTCGCGATGAGCCGCTTAGCCGACCAGGAGAGCGGTGCGGCGGTGTTGATCGACATCCGCAATGGCGAGATTCTGGCGCTTGCCTCGACGCCGAGCTACGACGCGAACGATTTCAGCAAGGGAATCTCGGGACCCCAGTGGCGGGAGCTCACCACGAATCCATTGACCCCGCTGGCCAACAAGGCGATTGCCGGGCAATTTGCGCCCGGCTCGACGTTCAAGATTGCTGTCACGTTGGCGGCGCTTGAATCCGGGCTGGTCGGTCCCGACCTGCGGGTGCGCTGTCCCGGCGTTTACGCCCTTGGCGACGCGCGGTTCCATTGCTGGGAGAAGCACGGACACGGCAGCCTCGACATGATCGAGGGTATTTCGCGGTCTTGCGATGTGTATTTCTACGAGGTGGCGCGCCGCGTCGGCATCGACCGCATCGCGCAGATGGCCAAGCGCCTTGGCCTCGGGCAGACGCTTGGCATCGATCTGCCGGGCGAGCGCGCTGGCCTGATTCCGACGCGCGAATGGAAGCTCGCCACGACCGGCGTGTCGTGGCAGCAGGGCGAAACGTTGGTCGCCGGCATTGGTCAGGGCTTTATAACGGCGACGCCGTTGCAGCTCGCAGTGATGACGGCGCGGGTGGCCAGTGGCGGGCTGGCTGTCGTGCCCCATCTCGCTCGCGATAAAGCGTCGGGCCAACGGCTCGGGCCGCGCCAGGAGCCGGATTTTCCGTCGATCGGGCTGTCGGCAAGCAGTCTCGCCATTCTCACACGCGGCATGCGCGGCGTGGTCAACGATCCACGCGGCACGGCGTTCAAAGCGCGTATCCGCGATCCCTCGATGGCAATGGCCGGCAAGTCGGGCACCTCGCAGGTGCGGCGCATCTCCGCCGAGGAGCGCCGTACCGGCGTGCGCAAGGGAAATCAGGTGCCTTGGCGCGATCGGGATCACGCGCTGTTCGTTGCTTTCGCGCCGCTTGAGTCGCCGCGCTATGCCTGCGCCGTGGTCATCGAGCACGGCATCGGTGGTTCGGCCGTGGCGGCGCCGATCGTGCGCGACATTTTGCTTGAGGCGCAGCGCCGCGAACAGGAGCACCCCGAGCCGCTGCAGCGCGTCGCCAGCACCTAGGGGCCGACGATGCCGCTGTTATTTGCGACCCCGCGCGGCGATTTGACGATCCTCGGCAAACTGCGCCAGGTCAATTGGGGCCTCATCCTCCTTATCGCCGTCGTCTCGTCGATCGGCTTCGCCATGCTCTACTCGGCCGCCGGTGGCCGCTGGGACCCTTGGGCCTCGCGGCAGATGTATCGCTTCGGGGTCGGCTTCGTTCTGCTGCTCGTTGTGGCGGTCGTCGACCTGCGCGTGTGGTATCGCTTCGCCTACGCCCTCTATTTCGTCGCGCTAGTGCTGCTGGTGGCGGTCGAGGTAGCGGGACGCATCGGCATGGGCGCGCAGCGTTGGCTCGACGTCGGCTTCCTTCAGCTGCAACCTTCGGAGCTGATGAAGATCTCGTTGGTGCTCGTGCTGGCGCGCTGGTTCCATGGCCTGACGCTCGAAGACGTCGGGCGGCCCCTCAGTCTCGTGTGGCCGACGGTTCTGGTGCTGGCACCTGCCGTCCTGGTGGCGAAGCAGCCGGATCTAGGGTCGGCACTCCTTCTCTTGTTGATGTCGGCCATCGTCTATTTCGTCGCCGGAGTGCGGCTGTGGAAATTTGCCGCGATCGCGGCGACCGCCGGCGCGGTCATACCTCTCGCCTGGAATCACTTGCGCGACTATCAAAAGCAGCGGGTCTTGACCTTTCTCAATCCCGAAAATGACCCCTTGGGCTCCGGCTATCACATCATCCAGTCGAAAATCGCGCTCGGGTCGGGCGGCATGTGGGGCAAGGGATTTATGCAGGGGACGCAGAGCCATCTGCAATTCCTGCCGGAAAAGCAAACTGACTTTATCTTCACCATGCTTTCGGAGGAGTGGGGCTTCGTCGGCGGGCTGACGCTGATAGGATTGTACGTCCTCATTTTGCTCTACGGGGCCGCCATCTCGCTCAGGGCGCGCAGCCAGTTCGGGCGGCTGGTCGCGGTTGGTATCGTCTCCAGCTTCTACATCTACGCCTTCATCAACATAGCGATGGTGATGGGCATGCTGCCGGTGGTCGGCGAGCCGTTGCCACTTGTTTCCTATGGCGGCACGGCGATGATGACGCTGCTCATCGGCTTCGGCATGCTGATCAACGTCTATGTGCACCGCGACCTGCAAATCGGTCGCCACGGGCAAACGCCCGAGGCTTGAAGGCCGCCAGCCTCTATCGACAAACCGTCGGCGCTTTGCTATATCGCCGGCGCCGCCCGCCGGGTGCGGTCGGAATCCGGGCCATTAGCTCAATTGGTAGAGCAGCGGACTCTTAATCCGTTGGTTGGGGGTTCAAGTCCCTCATGGCCCACCATTTGCGCGACACTCCACCAGCATCACCGCCGTCGCTATTGGCGCCGTTTGCGCTGGCGGCGCATATGAATTGAGCTGAAACCCACGCTGGGCGAAGCGTCGACGGCTGGCGCGGCGTGCGGACGCTGGCGAATGAAATTGTCGCCTGCGGTGCCAAGTTACCGCAGGGCGTGTCGGTATGTGTTACAATGACTGTCAAAACTTCTTACACCGGCGCGACAGTAAGTGTTGATGATCTGAAATCTCAGCACCCAAATCATTGGACATGCACATATATGCCAATCGACATAGGAGTGGCACGGCCCTTGCTTTCCTTACAATCGGCCGGTGCGGCGATGGCCAACACGTCTCTCCCATTCGCTCGCCGCACTCGGACGTGCGCTGCGTCGGCGCAACGGTTCGTAGCCCCCCGCGCCTCTGGGGTTACGGTAAACTCGGCGGTCCCAGCTCGGGACCGCCATCTTTTTTGCGCGCGGCGGCATTGCGGCCGCCTATAACCGATCTCCATGGCCGCCACGCAGCAGGCCGGGACCGCGCCGATTGCCGTCATCGGCGCCGGCGTCGTCGGAACCGCCATCGCGCTGATGCGGCGTGCCGGAGGATTGCGGGTATCCGGGACGATGGAGCTCGCCGGGCTCGCCGCTCCGCCCGATCCATGGCGGCATGCCATGCTGCTCACGTTGGCGCAGCGCCTTCTGCCCGCGCTTGGTAATGGGGCGGCAAAGCCACGGATGAGCCATCGGCCGTCGAACCCGGACTCGCTGCCGGTGATTGCGCGATCGCCGCTTTTTGCGAACGCGTATCTTGCTTTCGGGCACGGACATCTCGGGCTGACGCTCGGCGCGATCACCGCACGGCTCATCGCGGAGCTGATCGAGGGTGCCGCGCCGGCGCTCGATCTCGCGCCATTTCGGCCAGAGCGGTTCTGATCTTCGCTCTTGCACTTCGGCAGATTACGTCGTCAGGCGATCGCGTACTCGGCTGCGGCATCGACGAGCCAGGCCCACAAATACCTGGCGAAGCTCGGCGCGACATAGAGATCGTAGGTCGGCGTCTCGTCGATCTGATGCAGGATGATTTGCGCGCGGGCTAGCTGGCTCTGTGCGCAACGGCCGGGGACAAATTCGCGCGGGTGCAGGTCGAGCGGGCAACCCTTCATCAGGATGTCGCGCGCGCTGGGTCCGGCCAATCGAATCACCGTGCGCCCGTCGCTAACATCCGTGACGGCGGCGTGCTGTCCGACGAGTGCACGGCACAGCCGCTCGGCGATGTCGGCCTCGCGCTCGGGCGTTGTCGTCACCATCCACTCGCGCGGCCCCAGCCACAGGGCGGCGAGATCGCCGTCCACGGCGACAGTATTGGCGGTCGTCGGCAATGCGAAACCGAGAACGGCACGGGAGACATCGAGGAATTCGCGCGTGTCGGCCGAACCGCGGAGGATCAGTTTGCCGACAAAGGGCCGTTCCTCGAATCGCACGGTCGCGAAGATACCGCGCGGTGGCCACGAGGCGGCGTCGAGCGGGCTCCCCCATTGCGTCCGATCAGCCATTGGCCCGCGCTCCGTCCCGATCGTAAAAGCAGGACTCCGCCACCTCGACCTTCACCGTCTTGCCGAGCAGCGGCACGCACAGCGTCTCGCCGTGCCGCGCGCGGCCGCCGACGATGAGAGCAAGTGCGATCGACCGCCCCAGCGTCGGGCTGAAATAGCTCGACGTGACATGGCCGATCATCGGCATCGGCGGTTCTGGACGCCGCTCGACGACGATCTGCGCACCTTCCGGCAACACCTCGTTCGGATCTTCTGTGAGCAGGCCGACGAGCTGCTTGCGGTCGGACCGTTGCGTGTCTGGACGCAACAACGCGCGCTTGCCGATGAAGTCCTTGGTCTTGGAGACAAGGCGGTCGAGACCGAGATCGAGCGGCGTCACCGTCCCGTCGGTCTCCTGGCCGACGATGATGAAGCCCTTCTCGGCACGCAGCACATGCATGGCTTCCGTGCCATAAGGCGTGATGCCGAACGGCGCCCCAGCCGCAATTAGCGCTTCCCACAACGCCCCGCCGCAGCGGGCAGGCACGTTCACCTCATAGGATAGCTCGCCGGTGAAGCTCACGCGAAAGACACGTGCCGGCATGCCGGCCACCGCGCCCTGGCGCATGCTCTGGGACGGAAACGCAGTCGGTGCAAGATCGAGGTCGGTGCCGGCGGCCGCCAGCACGTCGCGGGCGCGCGGGCCGGAGAGCGTCGCGACGGCCCATTGTTCCGTCACCGACGCCATGTAGACGCGCAGGTCGGGCCATTCCGTCTGTACCCATTCTTCCAGCCAGCCAAGCACCCGCGCTGCGTTGCCGGTGGTCGTCGTCATGTGGAAATGGTCGGGCGCCAGCCGCGTGGTGACGCCGTCATCGATCACCATGCCGTCATCTTTGAGCATGAGGCCGTAGCGGCAGCGCGCGGCCTCGAGCGTGGTCCAGCCATTGGTGTAGATGCGATTGAGCAATGTGACGGCGTCCGGTCCCTGGATGTCGATCTTGCCCAGCGTCGAGGCATCGAGTATGCCGACCGCCGTGCGTGCGGCCGTCACCTCGCGATCAACGGCTGCGCGCATCGTCTCGCCGGCGCGCGGATAAAAGTGGGGGCGCTTCCACTGCCCAACGTCCTCGAAGATGGCGCCGTTCGCCACGTGCCAGTCGTGCATCGGGGTAACGCGAATGGGATCCGCGAGGGCGTCGATGTCGCGACCGGTTAGCGCGCCGAAGCTGACCGGCGTATAGGGCGGCCGGAAGGTCGTCGTGCCGAGCGACGGCAGATCGGCGGCGAGAACATCCGAAAGAACGCCGAGCGCAGGGATGTTGCCGAGTTTGCCCTGGTCGGTGCCCATACCGGACGTCGTATAGCGCTTGACGTGCTCGACTGAACGATAGCCTTCGCGCGCGGCTAGCTGGATGTCGGCGACGGTGACGTCGTTCTGGAAGTCGACGAAGTGCTTGCTCGTCGTTCCCGCACGATCTGAGGGGACGGCCCACAGAATGCGCGGTGGCGTCGCAGTCGGTTCCGGCGCCGGCGGTGCCGCGGCGGCTGCCACTTCGACAAAGCCAGCGGCGCGGGCGGCGGCGGTGCCGGCGGTGAAACCCTGGCGCAGGCACTCGGCGAGCGTCCAAGCGCCGTTGCAGATGCCGGCGACATGCGTCGCTTGTGCCGCGCGGCTTGGCACAAAGCAGCCATGCGTGCTGTCATAGGCGAGCGTGCCGCGCGACTGCGAGAAGAGATGCACGGCCGGGGTCCAACCGCCGGACATGCAGACAACGTCGCAGTCGCGGTACTTGACGGGGCCAGCCACGCCGGTTCCATCTGGTGTCAGCCGCATGACTTCGACGCCCTTGACGCGATGCCGGCCGCTGGTCGCGACGATCGCCGAGCCGCCGATCACCTCGACGCCATGCGCGCGTACCGCGTCGGCAAGCTCGCCCTGCGGCTCGGCACGGATATCGATGAGCGTCGTCACCGGCCCGCCGGCCTCGATGAGATCGAGCGCCGCGGCATAGGCGCTGTCGTTGTTGGTGAAAACGACGGTGCGGCGGCCCGGCACGGCGGCGTAGCGGTGGGCGTAGGCGCGCGCGGCACCGGCAAGCATGATGCCCGGCCGATCGTTATCGCGGAAGATGAGCGGCCGCTCGATCGCCCCGGTCGCCAGCACCACCTGCCGCGCCCGCACCTTCCACAGCCGCTGCCGCGGCTCACGCTCCCCCGGATTGGCCAGATGGTCGGCCACGCGCTCGACGATCGCCAGATAATTGTGGTCGTAGTAGCCGAACACGGTCGCGCGGCGCAGCAGCTTCGCCTCAGCCATCCAGTCGAGCTCGGCAGTCGCGCGCGCGACCCAGTCGAGCGCCGGGCGCCCGTCGATTTCGGCACTGCCGCTAAGCAAAGAGCCACCGAATTCGACCTGCTCATCCGCCAGAATTACGCGCGCGCCAGTGCGGCCGGCGGCGAGCGCCGCCGCCAATCCTGCCGGCCCGGCGCCAACCACCAGTACATCGCAATGTACGAGGCGCTTGTCGTAACGGTCGGAATCGCGTTCTTCGGGGGCAGTGCCGAGGCCAGCCATGCGGCGGATGGCGTGCTCGTACTGCATCCATGCGGACGGCGGCCACATGAAGGTCTTGTAGTAGAAGCCGGCGGGCAGGAAACGGGCTAGCCGGTCGTTGATCGCGCCAAGATCGAACCGCAGGCTCGGCCAGCAGTTCTGACTGGTGGCGATGAGGCCGTCGTATAGCTCGCACTGCGTGGCGCGTAGATTGGGTTCGCTGCGCGCACCGACGCCGAGTTGGACGAGCGCGTTCGGTTCCTCGACGCCGGCGGTGACGATGCCGCGCGGCCGGTGATACTTGAAACTGCGGCCGACAAGATGAATGCCGTTGGCAAGGAGCGCAGCGGCGAGGGTATCGCCGGCATAACCGCTGTAGGCGCGCCCATTGAAGATGAAGCGATGGGGGCGGGCGCGGTCGATGCGTCCGCCGCGCGGCAGACGGAACGGCTGGGTGCTCACCGGGGCGTCTCCGGTGGAGGCTCACCCATACGATAGACGGTAACAATCTGATGAGTGACGGTGTCGCGTTCGACGTTGAACCACTGGCGACAGCCGCGGGCGTGCATCCAGCGTTCGCGGTGGCGGCCCTTCGGATTCTTGCGCATGAAGAGAAAATCTGCCCAGTCGGCATCGGTCGTCGTTGCTGGGTTTTGCGGTCGCGCAATATGTGCCTCGCCGCCGTAAGCGAATTCCGTCTCGTCGCGCGGGCCGCAATAGGGGCAGGGGATGCGCAGCATGTCAGTGGGCCACGGCGGCAGCGCCGTGCTCGTCGATCAGGCTGCCATTGGCGAAGCGATCGAGCGCGTAGGGCGCGTTCAGCGGATGTGGCTCGTCGCGTGCGATCGTGTGGGCGAAGACGTGACCGGAGCCCGGCGTCGCTTTGAAGCCTCCGGTACCCCACCCGCAGTTGAAGTAGAGGCCTCGGATCGGTGTCTTGCCGATGATCGGGGAAGCATCGGGGCAGACATCGACGATACCGCCCCAGCTGCGCATCATCTTGAGGCGGCTGAAGATCGGGAACAGCGTCACCGTCGACGCCATGATCTCCTCGATCACCGACAGGCTGCCGCGCTGGGCATAGGACGTATAAGCGTCGATGCCGGCGCCCAGGACCAGCTCGCCCTTGTCGGACTGACTGACATAGACATGCACGGCGGCCGACATCACGACCGTATGTAGGATTGGCTTGATCGGCTCGGAAACGAGCGCCTGCAGTGGATGGCTTTCGATGGGCAGGCGCAGGCCCGCCATTGCCGCCAGCACGCTCGAATGGCCGGCGGTGACGCACGCGACCTTCGGCGCAGCCATGAATCCACGCGTCGTTTCGACGCCGAGCACGCGGTCGCCGTCGCGCCGGATGCCGGTGACTTCGCAGTTCTGGATGATGTCGATGCCACGCGCATCTGCGGCACGGGCGAAGCCCCAGGCGACCGCGTCATGGCGCGCCACGCCGCCGCGCCGCTGCAGGCTGGCGCCCAGCACCGGATAGCGGCTGTCCGGCGAGCAGTTGAGGATCGGCACCATCTCCTTGACCTGCTCGACGTTAAGGATTTCGGAGTCGATGCCGTTCAGGCGAATCGCGCTGACGCGCCGCTGCAGCTCGCGCAGGTCGTGCAGATTGTGCGCGAGGTTGAGCACGCCGCGCTGACTGAACATGACATTGAAATTGAGATCTTGGCTCAAACCTTCCCACAGTTTGAGCGAATGCTCGTAGAGACGGGCACTCTCGTCCCAAAGGTAGTTGGAGCGGACGATCGTGGTGTTGCGGCCGGTATTGCCGCCGCCGAGCCAGCCCTTTTCGAGCACGGCCACGTTGGTGATGCCGTGCTCCTTGGCAAGATAATAGGCTGTCGCGAGCCCGTGCCCGCCGCCGCCGACGATGATCACATCGTAGGCCGGCTTCGGTTCCGGGCTACGCCACGCCGCCTGCCAGTTCTGGTGATAGCTCAGTGCATTGCGCAGCAAGCTGAAGATCGAATAGCTCTTCATGCGCGCGGATATTTGCAGGCCGCTTGCCACAATTCAAGTTGCAACAACGTCAGGTGTATGAATAGTCGGTACGCATATGAAGGGTCAATCTGCCATCGATCCGATCGGCGAGATTTTCGCCGTGGCGGCGGCGTTGCGCGCGCCGGGGCAACCGCATGGCATCTTCCCGGTGCTCGATGGCGCCCTGGCGCGGGCGATAGGCCACAAGCTCTTTACGGTGCTGCTCTATCACCCGGCGACGCGGGACCGCGAGCGACTCTATACCAGCAATGCGCAGGCCTATCCGCTCGGCGGGCGCAAGCCGCGTCGACCCGGGCCGTGGGGCGACAAACTGTTCGACCGTGGCGAGGCGTTCATTGGCCGCGGCGCCGACGATATCCGCACACATTTTCCTGATCATGCGCTGCTCGCCGCGCTCGGCTGCGATTCGATGCTCAA
Source organism: Pseudomonadota bacterium (assembly GCA_016201015.1). Taxonomy (GTDB): domain Bacteria; phylum Pseudomonadota; class Alphaproteobacteria; order CACIAM-22H2; family CACIAM-22H2; genus JACQDQ01. The sequence goes on from JACQDQ010000194.1 coordinate 54,637, forward strand.
CGTGCCGGTGCGCTATGATGGCCGTACGCTGGGCACACTCAATCTGTCGCATGAGGCCGGCTGGTACGACGAAACCGATGCCAGAATCGGACTCGTCTTTGCCGCGCTGATGGTACCGGCGCTGCTGGCGCGCTCCGAACCGTAGATCACCACCCGACGGCGTAGGAGTTGCGGCGCGGATCGGCGCCGGCGGTCAGCACGCCCGTCGTCTTGTCGGCGCGAATCATGCACATGGCGCCGGCCTTCCAGATCCAATCCGGCCACCACGCAATGTCATGGCCGAGCGCCGACAGTGCCGCGCCGGTTTCGCGCGGCAACCGGCCTTCGAGATTGAGGCGGCTAGGGAGGTAGCCGTGCGGCTCGAATGAGTCCGGGAAGCTGTACGTGGCGAAGCGGGGCGCCTCGATCGCGGCCTGCGGGTCCATGCCGAATACGATCAAATTCAGAAAGGCTTGCAGCATCGCTTGCGACTGCACGTCGCCACCCGGCGTGCCGAACGGCATGACCGTCTTTCCCTTGGCGATGGCGAGGGCCGGGTTGGGCGTCAGGCGTGGACGCTTGCCGGGCGCAACCGACGAGGCGTGCTTGGGATCGGCCCAGGATTGCGAGCCGCGCGAGGATGGACACAGTCCCGTGCCGGGAACCACCGGCATATCGTACGAGCTGTCGCTTGGCGTCGCCGAGAAGGCGTTGCCGTGGCGATCGACGACGCAAACATAAGAGGTGTCGAGCGGCGAGTGCGGCGTGCCGACGGCGGCTGTTGGACGATACGGCGCGGCGCCCGCCACGGTTGTCGCAACCTCGCCGGCCGGCGGCATTTCGGACCAGGCGCGGTCGCGTCGGACCATCACCCGCCGCGCGGCGGCATACTCGGCCGAGAGGAGCCGGTCTATCGGTACGTCGACGAAGCGCGGGTCGCCGTAGTAGCGCTCGCGATCCGCAAAGGCAAGTTTCAGCGCCTCGGTGAGGGTGTGGATATATGCGGGCGCGTTGTGGCCGAGGCCTTTGAGATCGATGCCATCGAGTATGGACAGTGTCTGCGGCAGCACCGGCCCTTGGCACCACGGTCCGCAGGCGTAAACGTCGACGCCGGCGAAGCGATAACGCACCGGCGGCTCAATGCCGGAACGGTACTCGGCGAGATCGGCGGCGCTCAGTAAGCCGCCATTTTCTCTGTGGTACTTGATGATCGCCGCCGCGATGTCGCCGCGATAGAAGGCCGCGCGAGCGGCTTCAAGGCCCTCCAGGCGACCCTTCGTCGCGGCGGCGCGCTCTTGGTCGGCCATGTAGCGCAACGAGCGCGCGAGATCGCTTTGTACGAAAATCTCGCCAGGATCGGGCGGGCGGCCGCCGGGAAGATAAACGGCGGCGCTCGACGGCCAGCGGCGATAATCGGCGACATGCGTCTTGATGATATCGGACATCAAACGGTGCATCGGGAAGCCGTCGCCGGCGAAGCGGATGGCCGCAGCGGCGACCTCGCCGAAGCTCATCGTGCCATAGCGCGCGAGCGCTGTGATCCATGCATCCGGCGCCGCCGGCACCACCGTACGCAGAACGCCGGCCGGAATGTGTCCACCGTGCATGCGTTGAAACAGGTCGGGCGTTACGGCGCGTGGCCAAGTGCCGAGGCCACTGATCGTCACGACCTCATCGCGCGCGGCGAGATAGACGACGATCGGGGCGACGCCGGCGATATTGACCAGGTCGCTTTGCAGCACGCCCAGCGCAATGCCCGCGGCGACGCCGGCATCGACCGCATTGCCACCCGCCTCGAGGATCGTGAACCCGGCATGGGCCGCGAGGTAGTGGCCGGCTACGACCATGTGACGGGTGCCCTGCAAGGCCGGTCGGTGTGTTCCGGTCGCGCCTTCGGCCGGCCGGGAATATATGTCGGTGGTCATGCCGCGTTTCTCCGTGGAATGTGACATCCGCGTCCGTCAATGCAGGCCGCGCATCAAATCACTTGAAAATTACAATCAAACTGAGCGTAGCACCAGCGGTGCGCTGACGGTATCCGCGTCGCGTGAAGCGCAGCCGCCGCTTTTCACGGAAGCTGCGGCCTCGCCCCCGGCGAGAAGAGCAGAACGCGGCGTCGAGGCTGGCAGAGTCCGGCGCGCCGATCTAGGCTAACGGAAGCCTTACTTAGGATATGGGGAGCAAGAGTGATGGCGCGCCATATTGTCTGCCTGACATTCGATTTCGACGCGATGTCAGTCTGGATCGCCCGCGGCATGACCTCGCCGACGCCGATCTCCCGCGGCGAGTTCGGCGTCATCGGTGCCGAGCGACTGGTCGCTCTGTTCAAGAAATACGGCATTCCGACGACGTGGTTCATTCCCGGACATACGCTCGAGACCTATCCCGATGCCTGCCAGAACGTGGTCGATGCGGGTCACGAGATCGCGCATCACGGCTGGACGCACGAGCCGCCCAACACGATGTCCCGCGAAAAGGAGGAAGAGGGACTGGTTCGCGGCAACGAGGCGATCCGCAGGCTCACCGGCCGCGTCGCGCGTGGCTATCGCTCGCCCTCCTGGGATCTGAGCCCGCATACGATCGAGCTCCTGCTCAAGCACGGCTTCCAATACGACAGCAGCATGATGGGGCACGATTATCTGCCCTATCGTGCGCGCCAGGGCGACGTCATCGAGCTGGAGAAGCCGGCCGTGCTCGGCCGCACCACGCGCCTCGTCGAGATGCCGATCAGCTGGTCGCTCGACGATTATCCCCATTTCGAATTCGTGCGTACGCCGAATTTCGTGTTGCCGGGCCTGACGAACGCCAACGACGTGCTGGAGAACTGGTTCGACGACTTCCTCTACATGCAGCAGCACTACGAGTGGGGCGTGATCACTTATACTTGCCACCCATTCGTCATCGGCCGTGGGCACCGCATGATGATGCTCGAGCGGCTGATCCAAAAGCTGAGCGAGCACGGCGCTGAATTCCAGTGCATGGAGACAGTGGTTCAGGAGTGGGAGCGGCGGATGCCGCAGGCCGCGGAATAGCGACTCGGTCCTGCGTCAGTCCGCAGCGGCATTCGCCGCGGGGCGATGCGTGTCGAAATGGCGGCCGAGAAAGCTGCGTAGATCGGCGACGCAGCGGTCGGCAAGAAAGTCGCAGACGTTGTGCGGAGCATCCTCATAGGACAGGACATCGATCCGAGGTATGCGCTCGCGCATCAGCTCGAAGCTGCGCATTGAGCCGATCTTGCCGAGGCCGGGCACGACCAGCAGGGTCGGGCAGCGGATCTGGTGCAGCCGATCGCTCCAGTCCTGCGACGCCATCAACGTGATGAAGCGGACGACATACGCTGTGTCGTTCTTCGCCGTCTCGTCCAGGAACCATTCGATCAGCCCAGGATCGACCCCGCCGACGGGGAAGCGGTCGTCGATCGTGTCCGCGAGGAAGCCGCGCAGCCCCTTGCTTTCGACCTGCGGCAGCCAGGACGCCGCCTGACTATCCTTGAGACCCGGCTGCGAGCCATAAAGCGCGATGCTGCGGGCCCGCTGCGGCGTGTCCATGGCAATCTGCTGCGCCAGGTAGCCGCCGGCCGAGTTGCCGACTAGATGCGCGCTGGCAAGGCCCATCGTGTCGAGAAACTCGATGACATCCTTGACCACGCGCCCGATGGTGAGCGGCAGATTGGGGGGCGGGATCTGCGACTCGCCGTGCCCGCGCAGATCGAGGCGGAACACGCGATAGTGCCGCGCCAAGCCGGGTACCCAGGAATAGAAGCGTCTGGCGCTGCCCATGGCCGAATGGAGCAGGACGAGTGCATCGGAATTGCGCCACGAATCGGTGAAATCGTCGGCCAGGTAGTGCAGTTCGACTCCATCGCTGGCCGTGAAGAAAGGCATAGGCCGTCTCGGTATATGTCAATCGGCCGATATTTATAGCCAGGATCGCGAACGGAGTCCCGCTTGCGGCGGCCGGGCGCACGCCGAACAGCCGATGGGCGGAAGATGGCGACACGGCATGACCACCAATCGCCACGCTTTCGGCAGCGTGCCGCTCGGTCGCTCGCTCGACACGGCAGGCCAAGTGACAAAATGGTGACGTCGCCCGCAATACTTGAACCCGCAAATTGGACACAAACTGTTGACGGCGACGATTTAGACTATAGGCTGATGCGAACACCACGGCGAACGACGGTGGGCAGGGGTGTCGGCCCTGCCACAGTTGAGCCACAATGCAACGGGGGATCGATGATTTACCGGACATGCGCTGCATATGCGGCGGGCGTCCTGGGACTCGTCCTGGGGCTGAGTCTGAGAATCGACATGGCGGCGGCCGAACCCTTCTACGTCGGCGCCAAGAAGTGCGAGGAATGCCATCGCCCAGAAAGCGACGTATGGGAGGGCATGAAGCACGCAAAGTCGTTCGGCGAGATCCACCGTAAGCCGGAAGTTCGCGCGATCATTCAGGCCGCCGGCGGCAACACCAACATGCGGCGCAACGAGGTCTGCATCCAGTGCCACTACACGAATGCCAAGGCCGACGCGGGCGCCCAACCGCAGGCAGTATCCGGACCATCGTGCGAATCCTGCCACGGACCAGCTTCCGATTGGATCTCGGTCCACAACAATTTCGGCGGGCCGAACGCCAAGAAGGCCGACGAAACGCCGGCTAACAGGGCCAAGCGCCAGGCGGACGCCTCGAAGGCCGGCATGATCTGGCCGCAGGAGATATACGAGGTCGCGCAAAACTGCATGTCCTGTCACGGACTGTCGCGCCCAGGCGTCGATGGCGCAGCGATTGGCAAGATGATCGAGGCGGGGCACCCGGTTAAGGGCGAATTCGAATTCGTGCTCTATTCGCAGGGCACAGTTCGCCACCGCTTCTATAACTCGACAACGAATTCGGAGATGGCGCCTGCCGAAGCGGCACGCGCCTTCATCGCCGGCCATGCGGCGGCGCTGGTCAACGTAACGGCGGCCAAGGGCAAGAGCAGCGATGCCAAATTCACAGCTGCGCAGCAAAAGCTCGAGCAGGCAGCGCGCAAGGCGCTGGACGCGGTCAAGGGCGCGGCGCCGGAAGCGGCGACCCTGCTCTCCGCGCCCACTGACGACAACGCCCAGAAACTGGTTGCGGCGATCGCCAGCAAGGATCTCTCGGCGCAAGTCGGTGGTATGCTGCCGGCGAAGAACACCTATAAGTAGGGTGACCGAATCGCCGAAGAGTTTGGATTGAGCGGCGTGTGATCAATTTGTTCGGAGGTAGGCCCGCGAGAACAGATGGCGGTGCCGCGGGCAACGGGTGCGGCATGGGGAAGGGACGAGGGAACAGGCGATGACCGATGTCGCGATGATGGCACGGCCCCAGCGCTGGGACGTGCCGTTCGACCCCGCGATGACCGATGCCGACGTGCGACTCCTGTTGCAGCGGCGAGAGTTCCGCGACATCAAGCCGGACAACTTTCCGCCGCACATGCCGCTCGAGGGCATCCTCAAGAACGACGCGCGTCTCGTCCACTTTCGGCCGGGCGACATCGTGGTGCGCGAAGGCGACTATGGCAACTCCGCCTTCCTCGTCCTCGAGGGCCGTCTGCGCGTGGTGCTGGCGCCGGGGCTGCCGCCCGATCTTCACGGCCGGCAGCACGGCCGCCAGAAGGGCTTCTTCGAGGCGCTGGCGCAGCTATGGACCAATCGCCGTATCCCGGAGGTGCGGGACATCCGTCGTTACCGCTTCGCCCGCGAGGGACTGCGGCACGATTACTCGAGCGGCAATGTCCGCGTGTTCATTCAGGACATCCCTGCCGTACTCGACAAGCACCGCACCGCCGGTCTTGAGGATGGCGCGATCTTCGGCGAGATCGCCGCGCTTGGGCGCGTGCCGCGTACCGCCTCGATCTTCGCCGAGACTGATGCCAGGCTGCTCGAAATTCGCTGGCAGGGCCTTCGGGAACTTCGCCGCTACGACGAGAATTGGCGACGGCAGATCGACGAACGGTACCGAGCAAACGCACTGCGCACGCATCTTCGGGACACCAAGATCTTCGAGGGCTTGGACGAGAATGTGCTTGAGGCCATTGCCGAGCGGACCCTGTTCGAAACCTATGGCAGCTTCGACTGGCACCTTTCCTATAAGCAGCTCATGCAGCGCGGCGAAAATGCGGAAGCGAAGGAGCCGGTTATCGCGCAGCAGGGCGACTATCCCGACGGTGTATTGCTGATTCGCGCAGGCTTCGCGCGGGTCAGCATGAAGCTGGGTACCGGGAAGCGGACGCTCACCTATCTAGGTGCCGGAGATCACTATGGATTCGACGAACTCTATGCCAATTGGAAATCCGGGGAAACAAAGCCGTTGCAGACGACGCTGACGGCGGTCGGCTATATCGACATCTTGCGTGTTCCGGCCGAAGTGCTCGAGAAGCATGTCTTTCCCCGCCAGGCGCAACCGCCCAAGGCGCTCATTTCGCTCGCCGACCGCCCGCTGTCCGACGATGCCTTGATCGACTGGGCCGTCGACAAGCGGTTCATCAACGCCACCAAGGCGATGCTCATCGATCTCGATCGCTGCGTGCGCTGCGACGATTGTGTCCGCGCCTGCGCCAGCACCCATGGCGGCAATCCGCGCTTTGTCCGCGCCGGCTCGACGTTCGACCACTGGATGGTCACGAACGCCTGCATGCATTGTGCCGACCCGGTCTGCATGATCGGCTGCCCGACCGGCGCCATCCATCGCAGCCTCGAAGGCGGTACGGTCGTCATCAACGACGACACTTGCATCGGCTGCGGCACCTGTGCCGCGTCGTGCCCCTACGACAACATCCGCATGGTCGAAATCACCGACGTGAGCGGCAAGGAGCTGGTCGACCCGAAGACGCGGCAGCCCATTCTCAAGGCGACCAAGTGCGATCTGTGCGAGAGCAATCCGGGCGGCCCGGCTTGCGTTCGCGCCTGCCCGCACGACGCATTGCGGCGTGTCGACTTCCGCGATACCAATCCCTTCCGGTCGCCGAACGCATGAAGGCCCTGGCGCGTGCCCTTGCCGTTCCGGCCGGGATCAGCCTCCTCTTCGTTGCGGGGCTGGCCCTGTGGCTGCATCAGCGCTGGCTTCAACTCGGCGACACCGGCCGCATCACCGGCTACATATTGTTCGCCGTGATGTTGGGGCTCGGCGTGCTCAATCTGCGCAAGCGCCTGTCAATGGTGCCGTTGGCCCGCGCAGCCGACTGGGTGTCATGGCATGCCGTTGGCGGCGTGCTGGCCCTCGCGCTATTCTGGCTGCACACCAACACGCTGTGGCCAGCGGGACCGTACGAGCAGTTTCTCGCCTTGCTATTTTATCTGGTGACAATTACCGGCATCGCCGGATATGCGTTGCAGAAGGTGACTCCGAAGTGGCTGACGCAGACCGGAATCGAGCTCATTTTCGAACGGATTCCGATCGAGATCGTGCGGTTGCGATTGACCGCTGAGCGTGTCGTCTACGATTGCTGCGAGGCGACGGGGAGCGAGACCCTGGGCCGCTTCTATCTCGAAACGCTCGACTGGTATTTCCGCAAGCCACGCTTCCTGACCAGCACCCTGGGTGGCGGGCGGCGCGGCCAGCGCTGGGTCCGGCAGCAATGCGACGGTGTCGCGCGCGCACTCCAGGCCAATGAAATTTCCTATCTCGAGACGCTGCGCCAGCTCGCGGACGCAAAGGCGCTGGCCGACATTCACTATTCCCTGCAAGGGGCAACCAAGCTTTGGCTGCTCGTCCACGTGCCGCTCGCGGCAGCGGTTCTGGTGGTCGCTCTGTGGCACTTGCTCGTCGTCAGCGTCTACGCCCTATGACCCAGCCCTTCAAGTTCATCCCTGTCGATACTGGCTACGAGCGGCCGAATTTTCCGTGGCGCTGCGGCGCCGGCGCGCACTGGACGCGTCCGTGCACGCTGGGCCCCTCGATCCACGGCCAATGCCGCGGTACATCGGAATGCGCTCCGACGCGCAAGGGGGATCGCTGGGAGTGCCGCCGCCCGGCCTCGCTCGGGGGATCATGTCCGGTCGGGCCCGGCACCGATGGCAGCTGCTCGCAGATTCATCCCCCCTGCGCGCCGGTGCGCACGATCCGCGGCTGGCGCGGGCACCTCACGGTGCTTGCCATCGTCCTCATGCTCAGTCTGATTGCAGCACTGCACAGCGAATCCTTTACCCGGGCGAGTGGGGTGAGCTCGATCAATCCTGGTCCGCTCACCAGCCGCCACGCGCAGTTCGTCGGTGAACAGGGTTGTGCCACCTGCCATGCCGCACATGGCCAGGGGCCAGGCGGCTGGTTGGCAGCGGCATTCGCCCCGCGCGATGCGAGCGGCCGCTGCGTCGACTGCCATGCCTTCGGCGGATCGGCTGAAGCGGCCCACAACACGACGTTTGAGAAGCGACAAGACGTGGCGCAGACGTCGTGCATCATGTGCCATACAGAGCACAAGGGCCAAACGGCCAATCTCGTGCAGATTGCCGATGCCCAGTGTCAGACCTGTCACACCGAGAAATTCGACCACTTCGCCAAGAATCATCCGCAGTTTGGCCCGCACTATCCGTATCCCGAGCGTGGGGCCATCCAATTCAACCACGTCGCCCATTTCGATAAGCACTTCGCCGACCCGCGGTACAAGCCGAACGCGCCGACGGGCTGCGTCGGCTGCCATCGCCTCGACGCCGGGGTGAACGTCATGCGCACGACGAAATTCGCCGACATGTGCGCGACATGCCATACCGATCAGATCACGCGGCGCGAATTCGTCCTGTTCCGCTTGCCTGAATTCAACGAGAGCAAGATTGCCGCCGCAAAGGTCACGGAGGCGTGCGGTCCGTCTCCTGCCGAGTTGGAGTCGCTCAAGGCGCGGCTGAATGCGCTGACGCGCGGCACGCCGTCGCCGCCGGCGAAGAATGAGCCGTATTCGAGCATCTCTGCCGATCCGCCCAACGCGGTGCTGGCCTATTTGCTGGGGGTGCCGGCCGACGATCCGGACGCCTACGGCGAGTCGGTCCAATCTCTTGTGCTGGACATGGCCCGTGACGGTGTTATGCCGTTGGCCGACAAGCTGCCGGCCTCCGCTGCGAGGCCGGCGCTGCTCGCCGGCCTCAACGGCGAATTGGTCCGCCGCGTCGCCTGCGCCTGGGCGGCCAATCGCGAATACGAGCCGCCGCCGGAAGGCAAGGGAACGACCGGATGGAAGGCGGACGGCCTAACGCTGCGCTTGGTTCCGGCCGGCCATGCCGATCCGGTCGTGCGCAGTTGGTTGGATTTTGTTGTCTCCGGACCGCCGGCAAAGAGCAAGGAAGATGCTGCCCGACTCGACGCGATGCGCAAGGAGATGCTGTCGACCGCGGAAGGGCCCGGAGCGTGCGTCAAATGCCATGCCCTGACGGCGGCTTCGGCCGACAAGTTGCAAATAGATTGGTCGAAGCACTACGCGCGCAGCGGGCCGCAGACGCGCTTCCTGCATGCCCCGCACGTCAACTTGCTGGGGCCGGATGCGACGTGCACCGTCTGCCATAAATTCGATTCGACCGCCGACTACGCGGCCGCCTTCAAGACCCTGGACCCACACCAATACGTCAGCAACTTCAAGGCAATGGTGACAACGACCTGCAGCGGGTGCCACGCCGCGGGCAAAGTCCGGGCTGATTGCCAAGCCTGCCATATCTATCATCGCGACCACACGTTCAAAAAGCGCATGGTGAACATCGACTCGGCAGCGGCCAACTGACCGGCGGCGCGGCCGGCCGGCACGCCTCGGTTTGCGCTGCATCAAAGGCTGAGAGGAGTTCGCAGTATGGGCCGGCAACCGGTTCAAAACATTTATGAATTGCTGCGCGTGTAGTATGGTGTATAAAGGTTAATCAGTGTCCGGGTGGCGCCGCGGGGTTTCGCCATGTTAAGGTTTTGGTAACGGGTACTGGTGTCCGATGAAGCAGCGAGCACAAGCAGTGGTAAGGCTCCGCTCGAACCAGGAACGAGACCGGGACGGACGGCCAAAATCCCGGCGCTATCGCAGGCGGTCTGCCAGGGAGGTTGACGCTTCCGCGCCATTGCGGCGCGGCTGGATTGGGGAGACGCCCTCCATGTCTCGTCGCATTCGGCTCGCGACCACCGCGATCGCGGCCTCGTTCCGCGTCGCTTCATCAATGCTTTTGGGACTGTCGATCAGCGCCGCGGCCACCGCGGGGAGCGCATGGGCACAGACCGCGGCAGCAGGGGTAGACCCGCATGCTGCGTTGCTCGCTGAGACTTCGTATCCTAGCGCGTCGCAATGCGCGGTGTGTCACCGCCAGATCTACAACGAATGGTCTTCGTCGAATCACGCCTATGCGTCGATCTCGCCGATGTTCCACAAGTTCGAGCAGGCGATCAACGAGCTCGCCTCGGGGACGGTCGGTACGTTCTGCGTACGTTGTCACCAGGGCGCCGGCACGCAACGCGGCGAGCCGCGCGAGAAGCCGCTGTGGGAGCGCTCGGCTGCCGCGCGCGAAGGCGTCACCTGTATCTCCTGTCATCGCGTGCAGGAGGAATACGGGCGTGCCAACGGTGAGCGGCTGATCGAGCCCGGCGATGTCTCTGCGCCTGTCTTTAACGCGCACGAATCGACCGGGCTCGGCAAGGTGATCGCCGAGAATGATTTCTACAAGGTGGCGACGACGCCGGCCGAGCGCGGCAGCCGCATCCATCTCAGAGCGCTCAAGAATGAGCAGATCGGCAAGTCGGAATTCTGTCTGTCCTGCCATCAGGTTGCGGTCCATCCAGGCATCAAGCTCGAGGTCGTGTGGGAGCAGTACCGCGCGGCGCCGGCGGCGCAGCAGGGCGTGGTCTGCCAGGAATGCCACATGGGCAAGGTTCCCGGTAAGCCGATGGGCTATGCCGTCGGCCCGACTGCGGTGGTCAACGGGCAGGCCGTCGAACCGAACCGCAAGCACTCCAACCACTCATTCTACGGGCCGGGTTATCCAATCGCCCATCCGGGCATCTTTCCGCACAATCCCAAGGCCGAGAACCATTCGATCCAAGAATGGCTACGCTATGACTATCGCGCCGGCTGGGGCAATCCCGAGTTTGAGGACAAGGTCGAGAAAAATCAGATCAAGGCGGAATTCCCACAGGAATGGGCCGACCGCGTCGACCGCGAGGAAGCCTTCGAAGTCATCCAGGAGAATCTGCAGCGGCTCGAGGAGAAGCGGAAGCTGCGTGTCGCCGTCATGGAGAATGGCTCCAAGATCGACGGACCGTTTTTCGGCTCCACGCCCCGGCTTGGTCAATCGCTGAGTTTCACCTATCGCGTAGCGAACACGAGCACCGGCCACAACTTTCCGTCCGGCTCGCTCGGCGCTCAACCGGAAATCTGGCTGAACGTCGCGCTGACCGATCCGGCCGGCAAGACGGTGTGGGAATCCGGCTATACCGACAGCAACGGCGACATGGCCGACCTGCACTCGCACGATGTCGCCGCCAGCCGCATCAAGCACGACGATCAGCTGTTCAACCTGCAGACCAAGTTCCTGACCACCAACGTCAAGGGCACGGATCGCGAGATGTATCTGCCGATCAATTTCGACGTCGATCAACTGCCCTTCATACGGCCTGCAACTATACCGACGACCGTGCTCAACCATCCGCCTTTCATCCGCATGGAAGGGCGAAGCCTGCCGCCGCTGAGTTCGCGCAACGCCAATTACAGCGTGACCGGCTCGGCGCTCTCGGCGCCTGGCAAGTACCGGCTGTCGGTGCGTCTGCGGAGCCGTGCCGAGCCGATCTACTTCATGCGCTTCGTCGGGGCCACTGTCGAAATGGAGCAGGCGATGAATGAGTGGCTCATCGACATTCATCCCTACGCCGTCGAGTTCGAGGTGAAATGATTCGCAGGGGAGAAGCGGGGGGGAGCGAGAGTCGCCCCGACGCAACAGGGCGCGGAGGGCGCCATCGCGCAGGCCGATGGTTGCTGGCATGCGTCGGCGCGATCGCGCTGGCAGCCGCTGCACATGCGGCCGATCCGCCGGAGATGTCGCCCGACGTCAAGTCGATTCCTTACGATCCGAAGGTATTCAAGCAGGACCCGACCTACGACGACAAGCCGTACGATGCGCAGCGGCAGCAGGATATCTATGGTGGGAAGAAGGCGGTCGATACGCCGCGGCCGGTGATCGAAATCGGTCGCCCGCTCTACACCGAAGGTCCGTTTCGTCCGAGCTCGGTACTGCTTGGCGAAAAGAATCTGATCGCGCCCAGCCTGTGGCTTTACGGCGACTGGCGGACGGCGGTGGCCTACAACGACAACGGCAAGAAGGAGGATGCGCAGATCGCCACCCGCCTGAATCTTGATGTCGATCTGAAGCTTACCGCGACCGAACGCGTCCACGCCTTCTTCCGTCCGCTTGATCAGGGCGGCCAGTTCACGCATTACTCATTTGCCGGCGACGATCGCAGTCAGGGCAAGTTCATCAAGGACGGCAATCTCGAGAACTTATTCTTCGAAGGCGATCTCGGCGCGATGGCGCAGGGACTGACCGGGGAATACAACGGCGTCGATCTGCCCGTCGCCGCCGGCCTCATGCCGATGCTGTTCCAGAACGGCGTGTGGGTCGACGACGCGTTTACCGGATTTGCCTTCGCGATTCCGGCGCGAAACAGCAAATTCCTCGACATCTCCAACATGGACATCACCTACTTCATGGGCCTCGACAAGGTGTCCACCGCGGCGATCAGGGATGACAAGAAACAGATCGCCGACCACAACGTGCAGCTCTATGGCGTCGCCGCGTTTGTCGAAACGCTCGAAGGTTACTTCGAAGTCGGCTACGGCTATACGCGTGGTGAGGGGATATTCGACGAACTCAGCTATCACAACGCGACGCTCGCGTTTACCCGGCGTTACGGCGGCTTCTTGTCGAACAGCGTGCGGGGCATCTGGAATTTCGGCCAGAACCGCCGCAACAACCAGCAGCAAACCGCTGACGGCTTCATCTTGTTGGTCGAAAACTCGCTGATCACCTCGAAGCCGCTGACGCTGGTGCCATATTTCAATTTCTTTGCCGGATTCGATCGGCCGCAGTCGTTGGCGCGCGATCCGGGTGCCGGCGGCGTGCTCAAGAATACCGGCATCAACTTCGAGACCGATGGCCTGACCGGCTTTCCGAAGCTCGACGATACCGGGCAGAACACCTATGGCGGCGCGGTCGGTCTGCAGTATTTGTTCAATCTCGACCAGCAGATCGTGGTCGAGGCGGCGGGGCTCAAGGTGCGTGAAGGCAACTTCGAGGCCGGACGTCCGGCGCGCGGCGATGAATTCGCGATTGGCGTGCGCTACCAGATTCCGGTGACAAATCGTTGGATCTTCCGCGCCGACGCGATCAAGGCGTGGCGCGAGAATGACGCGGATTTCGCCGGGATCCGCGCGGAGGTTCGGCGCAAGTTCTGATCGGCGCCGGCTGGTCCGATCGGGCGTATCAGATCGAAGAGGAACGGGGCGGAGCGGTGGATATCCTTCTGACGGTTGCTGGGGCCGCGGTCATGGTGGCGATGGCGGCCTATGTCGTGAATCTTAGCCTCATGCAGTGGCGGGTCGCCGCGTTGGCGCGCGGCCGCGTCGAGGATGAGCGGACTCTGCTCAAGGAGCGGATCGCGCAGCTCGCCTTGAAGCGGCAGTTCGAAGAGCAGCGCAACGAATTGTCGTGGAGCGGGTTCCGCAAGTTCGAAGTCGTGCGTAAGGTGCTCGAGGGCGGCGGCGTCGCCTCGATCTATATGCGCCCGCACGATGGCAAAAAGCTGCCGCCGTTCCGTCCGGGCCAGTACTTGACGTTCCGGCTTAATGTTCCCGGTCAGCGTCAACCGGTCATCCGCTGCTATTCGCTGTCCGACAACCCGAATCCCGAGCATTTCCGCATCTCGGTGAAGAAAGTGCTGCCGCCACGCGATAAGCCGGATGTGCCGTCCGGCCTGTCGTCGACCTACTTCAACGACGTGGTGAAGGAAGGCGATATCATCGATGTGAAGGCACCGGGTGGCGGCTTCTACCTCGACACCACCAAGCCACGCCCGATCGTTCTGATCGGCGGCGGCATTGGGCTGACGCCGGTCTTTAGCATGCTCAAGGCGGTCTGCGAATCGTCGAGCAAGCAGGAGGCTTGGTTCTTCTATGGCGTGCGCAATCGCGTCGAGCATATTTGGCGCGATGAATTCTCGCGGATTGCGCGTGAAAACGAGAATGTCCGTTTGCATGTCTGCTATAGCGACCCGACGCCCGAGTGCCACGAGGGCACCGACTACCAGCATGCGGCGCGAGTGGGTGTCGATCTCCTGAAGCGGCTGCTGCCGTCGAACAACTACGAGTTCTATATCTGCGGCCCGCCGCCGATGATGGATTCGATCACCTCAGGACTCGCCGAATGGGGCGTGCCCGAGGACCGCGTCCATTTCGAGGCATTCGGACCGGCCACGGTCAAGAAGGTCGCGAAAGCGGCGGAGGCGCCCGTGGCGGCACCCGGCGCGCCGACATTGCAGGTCCTATTCGCCAAGTCGGGGCGGACGGTTCGCTGGGACGGCCGCGCGGCATCGCTGCTCGAGCTTGCGGAGGCGAACGGCATCACGATCGATTTCGGCTGCCGTGCCGGCAATTGCGGCACATGCCTGACCGCGATCAAGAACGGCGACGTGAGCTACGTCAACCCGCCGGGTTCGATGCCGGAAAAGGGCTCGTGCCTGACCTGCGTGTCCGTACCCAAATCCGATCTGACATTGGACGCCTGACGTCCGGCCTTAACGAGCCGGGACAAGTTCGGCGGCGGCGGCGACAAGGGCGAGGCCGCGCGCAGCGGCATGCGCCTCGCCATATTGCGTGGCGAGCCCGCGGGTGGCCAGTGCCGTCACGTAGAGCTTGCCGAGGGACTGCGTGCCGACCAGGGTGATCGTAGCCGGCTTCGTGCTGCCGGCCCTTGCCGCCAGGCAGGCAAGCGCCTCGTCGATTTCCGTCCCGATGACGAGACCGCTCAGATAGGAGCGTAGCGCTGTCGCCGGTACCTGCTCGAACAGACCAAGCGTGCGTGTACTGAACAGCTTCTTCAGCAATCCGCCATGACCCGCTGAGGCTGCGTAGTCGATGCCGCGGCGAAATGCCGCCACGTCCTCCGATTCCCCCGCCATCAGGCGACCCAGGATACTGTGTGCCGCGAGCACCGCGAAAACCTCGCCGGTCATGAACGTTGCGAACCATACGATTCGGCCATTCTCGACGAGCACCCACTTGCTATGGGTTCCCGGGAGAACGAAGGTGGCCTGCGCGGTCGCGCTTGAGCCGCCGAGGGCGCCGACGATCTGCGTTTCTTCACCTCGCATCACGTCGGGCACGTCGTCATCGTTGCGCATGACACCCGGAACAAACCAGAGGCGGCAGCCGTTCCGGGCCGTATGCGGCACCAGGGCGTGAGCGAGGTCCTCGAGTCCGGCGGGGCAGGATACGTAAGGCGCCTCCACCCATCCCTGCCGGCTGCCGATCATGCCTGCAGCGACGGCCGGCAATGCGCCGTGCTGTGCGATCCAGGGGCCTGCAGCCTCGTTGAAGACCCGATCGAAGTCGCAGTCGGGGACGTTCAGGATACCGGATGGCCGCTCGATCCGATCGGCGATACGGCCCGACCGCGCGATGAGGTAGGCGCGAAACGAAGTCGTCCCCCAGTCTAGGGCAATCAAGACCGGTGGGTCAGACACGCGGTGGATGGGTCACTCCAGGCATGCTGGGGGCCGATCTAGGCGCCGTCAAAATATTTACTCGACAACAAACACCACCGCTAGCGCCCACTCAGGCGCCAACGGCGGCGTCGACACGAACCTAGCCCGAACTTTCCACCGGAAGGGGTGGCGGCTAGAGGCTGGCGCGAATTCCCTTGGAGGCCTTGAAGCGAACAGACTTGCTGGCGCCAATCTTGATCACTTCGCCGGTCTTCGGATTGCGTCCCTTGCGCGCGCCGCGCCTGGACACTTTGAACGTCCCAAAGCCGACGATGCCGAGACTGCCGTCCTTTTTCAGAGTCTTGACGATGCCGCCGAACAGAGCGTCAACCGTCTTCTTGGCTTTGACCGATGTGCAGCCCGCGTTCTTCTTGATGATGTCAACGAGTTCTGCCTTGCTCATATTCTGGTTCCTCCGCGTATCGGTTCGTGCGCGCCCCGATGGGTAGGCGTCCGGCGCCGACGCATCACTGTCACTTCTGCGTCGATTCGGGCGGAATAGCAATCAGGACGTAAGAGTTTGGGCGCTGCCGCCGGCAATCGGTCAGCCGTCGCTTACACGCTCATAGTCGGCGCGCCGCTCCAGCGCGGCGCAGCTGATGCTCTTGGTGCGGGTACGGTCGCGGATGCTGCGCAGCTCCGCATAGTCGACGCCGTCGCGGCCCATGAATACGCGGGCGACCTCCCAAACGACGGAGCGCGCGTCGCGAGCGATGTATCGATGACCGACCTGTATTTGCGTCGCTGCCATGGCCGCCAGAAGCTAGAATGGCAGCCTTTATAGGACAGTACGGCCCAGGATACAATTCAGCATAAATACTATTTTTGCCGTGGATCCAGGGCGTCGCGCAGACCATCGCCGAGCAGGTTGAACGACAGCACGCAGGTAAAGATGGCGAGCCCCGGCCACATCGCCATCCACGGCGCTTGGTGGAGATAGTTCTTGGCGACGTTGAGCATGCTGCCCCAGCTCGGGGCCGGCGGCTGCTGTCCGAGTCCGAGGAAAGACAGGCTCGCCTCGGCGATGATCGCCGCCGCGATGGTCAGGGTCGCCTGAACCATGATCGGGGTCACGACATTTGGCAGCACGTGGCGCAGGGCGATGCGCAGATGCGGGTTGCCTGCGGCCCGCGCCGCTTCGATGTAGTCTTCGACTTTGACCGAGAGGACCTGGGCCCGCGTCAGGCGGATGAAGATCGGCATCGCGGAGATACCGATTGCGATCATGGCGTTGGTGAGGCTGGGGCCGAGGAACGCCGCCAACGCGATTGCCAGGATCAGGAACGGGCAGGCAAGCATCGCGTCGGTCATGCGCATGAGCAGACCGTCCACCCAGCCGCCCTTATAGCCTGCGACCAGGCCGATCGGCAGGCCGAGCGCGAGCGCGATCGCGACCGAGGTGACGCCGGCGAGCAGCGAGGCTCGAGCGCCCCAGATCACGCGCGATAACACGTCGCGGCCGATCTCGTCGGTGCCCAGCAGATACAAATCCGACGGCGGCTTGCGCACCGCCAGCCAGTTCGTCGCCGTCGGATCGTAGGGGGCAATCAGCGGCGCGAAGATTGCCGTCAGGATAAAAATCAGGAGGACGGCGCCGCCGAACACCGCGCCCTTGCGTCGCAGCAGGCGATCGATGACCCGTTCGGTGGGCCGCAGCTCGGAGACCTGATCGAGCGCCTTTTCGGCTGCCAGGGTGGCTACGGTCATGCGCGCATCCGTGGGTTGACGAGAAAATAGGCGATATCGGCAAGGAGATTGAGCAGGATGTAAGTGGTGGCCGTGATCAGCACGACGCCCTGGACGACCGCGTAGTCGCGGTTGAACACCGCATCGACGATCAGTTTGCCGAAGCCGGGAATGGTGAACACCTGCTCGGTGAGCACGGCGCCCGATAGAAGCTGCCCGAACTCGAGCGCGCCGAGGGTGATCACGGGGATCAGCGCGTTGCGCAAGCCGTGGCGCAGCACGACGCGGCGCTCGCTCAGCCCCTTCGAGCGCGCCGTACGGACGTAATCCGCGCTCAGTACGAGCAGCATGGCGCTACGCGTGTGGCGCATCATCACTGCGGCTATCGCATTGCCCAGCACGAAGGCCGGCATGATCATCGTGCGGAAGCTTTCGCCGAAATTCTCGAACGGGCTGACGTAGCCCGAGGCAGGCAGCCAGCCGAGCTCGACGGAGAACAGCAGGATCAGCATGATGCCGAGCCAGAAATTCGGCGTCGATAGGCCCCACAACGCGATCACATTGGCCGCATAGTCCCACGGCGAATCCTTGGTCACGGCGGAGATGATGCCCATCGTGATTCCGATCGACAGCGCGATGATGATCGCCATGCAGGCGAGCTGCATCGTCACCGGCAGTTTCTCTAGGACGAGCTCGAAGACCGGCTTCTGGATGCGGATGGATTCGCCGAGATCGCCATGCAGCACGCCGCCGATCCACAGGAAATACTGGATGGGCAGAGGTTGATCCAAATGGTATTTCTGACGCAGGAACTCGATGAGCTTGGGGTCGCGGTCCTCGCCCGCCATCGCCAGAGCGGGGTCGCCGGGCAGCAGTTGCTGCAGCCCGAAAATCAGAATCGAGACGAAGAAGACGGTCGGGATGATGACCGCGATTCGCCGGACCAGGAAGGCCAACATCCCGCCCGCACTCCGTAGCGGCTCAGTTGTACTTCAGGCCATGCACCCGGATCATGCCGTCCGGATACTCCCTGAGGCCGCCGAGCTTATTCGTATATGCCCAGAACCACTGCCGGTGATACAGGTAGATGATCGGTAGGTCCTTGAGGGTGAGGTCGGCGACCTGGTCGTAGAATTTCTTGCGCTCCGACGGCTCGCTGACGGTACGGGTCAGATCGACCAGGCGGTCGACGTCCGGATTGCAGTACTTGCCGTCGTTCAGCGGGCCCTTGCAGGTGACGAAGGATTGGAGGTTGCCGTCCGGATCGGGGCGGCCGCTCCAGCCGATCAGGAATGCCTCGAAGTCGCCTTTCTGCGCGGCCTGCAGCGAGGAGGCGAACTCGGTCGCTTGTAGCCGCACATCGAAGCCCGCCTCCTTGGCCATCGCCTGGATGACCTGTCCAACCTGCATTACGTCGGGACTGTTGGTGACCATCAGGTTGACGACGACTGGGGTCGCCACGCCAGCCTCCTTGAGCAGCGAATTGGCTTTTGCCAGATCGCGGCCCGGAACCGGCAGCTTCTTGTCGTAGTAGAAATTGGTGGGCGAGACCCACTGGTTGCCGGGAGCGAATTCGCCGTTGTACACGACCTGGACGATCGCTTGCCGGTCGAGGGCCGCCTCGAAGGCCTGTCGGACGCGGCGATCCTGACTGAGCGGATTCTTGGCGCGGTCGGTGTTGGCGATGTTGATCGTGATGCCCTGGTAGCCGATCTCCACGACCGATGAGAGCTTGAGGCGATTGTCCTTGCGCACGGCGCCCAAATCGGTCGCCGCGACGCGCTCGATGAAGTCGAGTTGTCCGGATTGCAGATTGGCCAGCCGCACCGAGTTGTCGGGGATCGGGACATAGGTGATCCGGTCAAAGTGGATCTGACCCTTGTCCCAGTAGTCCGGGAAGCGTTCGACGACGATGCGGTCCTGCGCCACGCGCTCGACGAACTTGAACGGGCCGGCGCATACAGGCTTGGTGCCGAATTTGTCGCCGAGCGCCTCGGCGGCCTTCGGCGAGACCATCATACCCGAGCGGTCGGTGAGCAGCGCCACGAGGGGAGAGAAGGGCGCCGCGAGCTGAAGAGCCACCGTATTGTCGTCGACTACGTCGACGCTGCGGACGGGCGACAACTCGCCGCGGCGGCTCGAGCCCTGCATCGTGCGATGGCGATCGAGGCTGTATTTTGCGGCAGCGGCGTTGAACGGCTCGCCGTCATGGAACTTGACACCCTGGCGCAGCTTGATGGTCAGCGTCTTGTTGTCATTCGACCACTCATAACTGGTGCCGAGCTGCGGGACGATCTTCAGGTCCTTGTCGATGTCGAACAGCTTGTCGCACAGTGCCGCGAAGACGAGGCGGCCAACGAAGGTGCGCGCCGGTGTCGGGTCGAGGATGTCAGGATCCTCGGCGAGGCCGATGCGCAGAGATTGTGCCGAAGCGCTGCCGCCGACAAAGATTGCCAGAGCGGCAGCGGCCAAGAACGTCGATGTCGTTTGCTTTATCATCCCTGTCCTCCTTGCGGCGCGAAACGGCCCCCCAGGCTCATTGTCTGGGGCGGACCATTTTCAACGCGAGGTTATGCCACGCAGCTTACTGGGTCGCATGCGGGCTGACAAGAAAGAGTCGGGAAAAAGTGGCGGAAATCCTTGGAAACGTTGCACAAGGACCGCAGGCAAAGGGACGGCCTGTCGGCCTGTCTGCCATCGCGGCGATCACGGTCGGTGCCGCGCCGATATCGCGCTAGTTGGACGTTGCCGTGGCGGATGCGGCCGCTTTTTCCTCGCGGCGGATGAAGAACGACTGCAGGCGCGATAAGCGCTCGTCCTCTGGCCGTTCGGTCGAGCCGGATGCCAGCTTCGGCGGCGGCGCGATCTCGCGCCAGAAATGACAGGCGATCTTGTGGCCGGCGCCGTCGCTCTCGGCCAGCGGCTCCTCGGTGCGGCAGCGCTCGCGCGCATGCGGGCAACGGGTTTGGAAGCGGCAGCCGGACGGCGGGTTGAGCGGGCTCGGCACATCACCTTGCAGGATCATGCGTTGGCGCTTGATCGTCGGGTCGGGGATCGGAATCGCCGAGAGCAGCGCCTGCGTGTAAGGATGGCGCGGCTCCGCGAACAGCTTTCGCTTGTCGGCGTATTCGACGATCTTGCCGAGATACATCACGGCCACTCGGTCGGCGATGTGTTTCACGACCGCGAGATCGTGCGCGATGAAGACGTAGCTCAAATTGAACCGGCGCTGCAGATCCTGCAGCAGGTTGATCACCTGCGCCTGGATCGAACGGGCGATGCCGATGCGCTGGCGCTGGCCGCCGGAAAACTCGTGCGGATAGCGGCGCGCGTGATAGGGCGACAAGCCGACGAGGCTCAGCAATTCGTGCACGCGCTCATCGCGCGCCCGCCCTGTGGCAAGGCCGTGTAGGGCCAACGGCTCGGCCAGCATGTCTCGCACGGTCATGCGCGGATTGAGCGAGCTGTAGGGGTCCTGGAAGATGATCTGCATCTCGCGGCGCAGCGCACGCATCTCGTTCTCGTGCAGTGCAAAGATGTCGCGGCCCTCGAACCATACATTGCCGGAGGTGGCGGTCAGCAGACGCAGGACGAGGCGACCGGTAGTCGACTTGCCGCAGCCGCTTTCGCCAACGACCGCCAGGGTCTCGCCGGCGGCGACATCGAAGCTGATGTCGTCGACGGCCTTTATGCTGCCGATGCGCCGCCCAAACAGGCCGCGGCGAACCGGGAAGTGCTTGACCAGTCGCTCGACGCGCAACAGCGGACCGTTCTTATTTACCGCAGCGGCAGCGGGCGGGATCATACGATGTGACGCTCCAGCGGCGCCCGCCAGCAGGCGACGAAATGGCCGGGTCGAATCTCGGTGAGCGGCGGCTCGGCGTCCCGGCACGCCTTTTCGGCGAAGGGGCAGCGCGGGTTGAAGCGGCAACCGGCAGGCATCGACAACGGGTTGGGCACAACGCCCTCGATGGCCGCGAGGCGTTCCTGCTCGAGATGCAGTTTAGGAATCGAGCCGAGTAGGCCAATCGTGTAGGGATGCTGCGGTTGGCTGAACAGGTCACTGACCGGCGCCCGCTCGACGATCTGGCCGGCATACATGATGATCACGTCGTCGGCGAGCTCGACGATGACACCGAGATCGTGGGTGATGAGCATGATGGCGGCGCCCACCTCTTGGCGCAGGCTGCGCATGAGGTCGAGGATTTGCGCCTGGATCGTTACGTCGAGCGCCGTCGTTGGTTCGTCGGCGATGAGGAGGCGCGGGTCGCATGCAAGCGCCATGGCAATCATTGCACGCTGGCGCATGCCGCCGGAGAGCCTGTGCGGGTATTCTTCGAAGCGTTGCTCGGGCGAGGGAATCCGCACGCGCCGCAGCATCTCGATCGCGCGTTCGCGCGCGTCGCGTTTGGCGACCTTGCGGTGGCGCACGATCCCTTCGACGATCTGATCGCCGATGGTGAAGGCCGGATTGAGAGACGTCATCGGCTCCTGGAAGATCATCGACAGCTTGTTACCGCGCAGCTCGTTGAGCTCGCCGGGTTTGAGCTTGAGCAAGTCGACGCCGTCGAACATCACTTCGCCGCCGGCGATGCGGCCGGGCGGCTGCGGTACCAGGCCCATGATCGACAGCGAGGTCACGCTCTTGCCGCAGCCGGATTCGCCGACGATTCCCAGAGTGCGGCCGGGCGCCACGCCGAAGCTGACGCCGTCGACGGCACGAATTTCTCCGTCGGGCGTGGTGAAATGGGTGCGCAATTCACGCACATCGAGCAGGAGCGAAGTGCCCGATGCTGCCGACATCGTCGGCGATCCTTGATTGGTCAAGTTCAATCTGCGGCGTTGGCGCGGACGATATCGGCCTCGATCACGCCGCGATCATAGGTGCCGCAGGGATTCGCACGCGTCGCAAGGTGACGCACGAAAACCGCATACCGCTCATGGCTGACGTCGTAGAGCCGGCGCAATTCGACGAGTGGCTCGGCATGGTCGTCGACACGGAGATCGAGCTCCGGATACTCTTCCGTCGCGTAGATGATGAGGCAGGCCGCTTGCTTGCCGCGCTTGTCACCGCCGGCGGCTTGGCCAGCTTCGAGCGCGCGGATCAGGCGTTCCGCGAACGGCTCCGCGGCATTGGCCGCGTATGCAATCGCCGTATCCTCGATCACCTTGGGGCCGGCCAACATGTTGCCGGCGACCGAATAGCCGTCACGCACGAGGTGGCCGCACCAGGCGACGCAACTCTTGCCCGTATGCACGGCATTGCGGCCTTGCATATCGATCACATGAATCTGGCGAAAGTCGCGGCCCTCGTCGCTCGCAATCAGTAACTCGACGACTTTTGACGCCGGCACGCCTTCGGCCAGAAGGCGTAGGCCGCGCGGCCCATAGGTGGGGTTGACCAGGGCCTGCGTCGCCAGTGCGCCGATACCGCCTATGGCACGGGGACAAAGCGCCCCGACGGCGAAGAATTTCGTTGTAACGGCAACGCCGAACTTACCGGTCTTCGGGTCGCGCGCAACGATGGACCATGTCATGACAAATACTCCCCGAGCACGTACTCCCCGAGCACGCCATTATCGAAATAAATTTTGCGACAAGATGCGCCAGACCGCTGCGTTGCGCAACTGGTCAAATATCAGTTTCGTCGTGAATTTTGCTCTCGCGCCGCGGCGGCGGCAGAAATCGTTTTCTCGGGCCCGAGGGAAGCGCGCGCCGCCTTCATGCTGCGCGCCAACAGCTGACGCAGAATGCGCTTGAGATTTTCGATTTCTGCCGGGGAATAGGCGGCGAGCACGGCCGCCTCATGCGATTTCGCCTTGCTGAGCAGGCCCGATACGACGGCGTCGCCGCGCGTGGTGATGACGATGCGAAGGCGACGGCGGTCGGCGCGGTCGGCGAGACGCCTCACCCAGCCGTCCCGCTCCATTCGGTCGATAACCTTGGTGAGCGTCGGTTGCTTGAACAGGACAATTTCCGCAAGCTCGGTCAGCGACACGCCGCCGCTATCGGACAACGCGGCAAGTACGCGCCATTGCGCGACGGATAGGCCCTGCGGCCGCAATTGTGCGTGGAACTCGCGGCTCACCTGATGGCTCGCGCGCGCGAGAAGATAGGCGAGATAGCCGTCGATGAACCGGGCCGCCATCCGATCGCGCCTCCCATGCGCCGGTCGCAGAGTGCCAATAAGACCACGAGTGGCGGCGCTTTGAAACATGAAAAGTCATTAAATGACTTTTCATATAATAGTTTTGCGCTATCATGGACGAAGAGGGATGTCCCGGCCATGGCGGGGCAAGCAGGAGAACATGCTCGTCGAACGCGTCGAAGCGAAATGGGTCGATGCCTTCGCCCAGGTCTTTGGCCTCTGTCGGGTCAAGGAAGGCGAGGCCATCGCAATCCTGTCGGAGACGCAGTCGCGGGCGATC
The DNA here is from genome assembly GCA_016201015.1 of Pseudomonadota bacterium. GTDB lineage: Bacteria > Pseudomonadota > Alphaproteobacteria > CACIAM-22H2 > CACIAM-22H2 > JACQDQ01. The sequence continues at coordinate 78,459 of JACQDQ010000194.1, forward strand.
AACGTTCGGCTCGCCGAGCTGGCTCTGCTCCGCCTCAAGACGCGCCACTATCACATCGTGGTTCCCACGCCGCCGCAGCGCGCTCCGGTCCCGGTCCGTTCGACCGGCGCTTCGGACACCGTTCAAGGCTTGGCGCCGGTGGT
>JACQDQ010000195.1 GCA_016201015.1 Pseudomonadota bacterium
CATCATGCCCGGACTTGATCCGGGCATCCACGCTCTAATTAATTACTAAACAAAGATATTTTTCAAACTGCGCGGATCGCCGGGTCGAGCCCGGCGATGACGGAAAAAGGAAGGGCGATTCAAATTGGTACGGCACCGCTCTAAATTATATGCAGGAGCCGGCATCTGTTGGTGATACTACAAATCGTTCTTATTCGTGTCCCGCCGGCCCCGGGTATCGGCCTCGCCGGAGCGATCCCGAGTCGGCGAAGAAAAATGCTCGCTCCGGGCGGCGGCTTGGGACTCGGGCGTCGCGCCGATGTCCGGCACGCGGTCGGGTTACCCGCGAAGTTGAAAACCGAACGCCACCCGACTAAATAGCGCGGTTCGATTCGAGGACGACATGCGCATATTGCTCACAGGTTCCTCAGGGTGGTTGGGCCGCACCCTGGCGCCGCGTTTGCGGCACGACGGCCACCACGTCGTTGGACTGGACCCGGTGCCGGCGCCGACGACGCAGGTCGTCGGGTCGGTCGCCGACCGCGATCTTGTCCGCGCCACGATTCGCGGCTTTGCGGTGGACGCAATCATTCATTCCGGCGGCCTGCACAAGCCCGATCTCGAGACCCGCGAGCCTTCCGACTTCGTCTCGGTCAACGTGCAGGGCACGCTCAATCTGCTGGAAGAATCGGTGTCGCCGGATTCAAAGGTCGATCGCTTCGTCTTTACGTCGACGACGTCCTTGATGATCTCCGAGAAAATCCGCGCCGGCGTCGCCGGCGGCGGCACGAAAGCGGCCTGGATCACCGAGGACATGGCGCCGCTCGCTCCCCGCAACATCTACGGCATCAGCAAGCATTCGGCCGAGCACCTGTGCCGCCTGTTTCACGAGCTGCATGGTCTTCCGGTCGTCACGCTGCGCACGGCGCGGTTCTTTCCCGAGGAAGACGATATGGCCCATGCGATCGCTCAGTCCGAAGCCAATACCAAGACCAACGAGTTTCTGTTTCGCCGGCTCACCGTCGAAGACGCCGCCGAAAGCCACGTCGCCGCCCTGGACCAAGCGCCGAAGCTGGGTTTCGACACCTTCATCATCGCCGCGAAAACGCCCTTTTCGCGGGACGATTGCGCGGAACTCATGGTCGACGCGCCCGCCGTCGTGAAGCGGTACTTCCCGCAATATCCGGAGCTTTACGCCCGCCTGGGGTGGACGATGTTTCAGTCGATCGATCGCGTCTATGACTCCGACAATGCGTTCAGGCGCCTCGGCTTCATCTGTCGGACGGGATACGAGGAAAAACTGAAAGAGCTTGCGACCCGGCTGGATGCTCGGGAGCGAGCGGGATAGGCGCGAAAGTCCGACAGCGGCTCGACGGCGGGCGTTTTGAAACCGATCCACTCCCTCGCCGCTCCCGCATCGACAAGGCGAGGGCCGGGCGTCAACGACAGGCCCTCACGGCGCGCGGCGGCCGAACCGTGCCCGGGACGATTCTCCGGCGCTCATTGCCGCACTCTCGCGATCAGGGCCTGCGCCGCCGCCGGCGCGCGCAGCTTGGCGCCTGAGATGAAATAGACGAAGGCGTCGCCGCGTTCCGCCCAGCCGGCGGCCCGCCCGGCCCAGCGGTCGAGGTCGGCGGCGGCGTACCCGGTCGCGACGCTCTCCTTGGTGCGCATCAACCGCGCGTAGGCGAAGTCCGCCGTCGGCGCGTCGATCGCCGGCAGCTCGTCGTCGTCGGCGAAGACGATCGCCGCGTTGTAGCGGCGCGCCAGGTCGTAGAAGCGCTCGTCCTTGAAGCTGGGGTGGCGCACCTCCAGCGCGTGGCGCAGCTTCAGGCCGGCAACCGCGCGCGGCAGCAGCCGCAGAAACCTCTCCATGTCTTCGGCGTCGAACTTCTTCGTCGCCATGAATTGCCAGTTGATCGGCCCCAGCCGGTCGCCCAGCTCGTGGAGGCCCTGGCCGATGAAGCGGGCGACCGACTCGCCGGCATCGCCCAGCACCTTGCGGTTGGTGCAGAAGCGCGACGCCTTCACCGCGAAGACGAAGCCCGCCGGCGTCTCGGCGCGCCACTTGGCCCAGCTCGCCGGCTTGAAGGTCGAATAATAGGTCCCGTTGATCTCGATGGACGTGAGCTTGCGACCGGCGAACTCGAGCTCGCGTTTGCGGGCAAGCCCCTTCGGGTAGAAGGTCCCACGCCACGGCTCGTAGGTCCAGCCGCCGATGCCGACGTAGATCTTGCCCGTCATCGCCGCTCCGCCGTTCCGCCCGCCAGGGCCAAGGCCGCAAACATCGGGTGGCCGCGCGATGGAGTCCAGATCCATTCTATTTCGGGACGAGAGCCAGGTATGGCTGCGCTTCCTTGAGCGCCCGGGCGTAGGACGGGCGTTGCATCAGGCGGCCCAGGTACCCCGCCGCATACTTGTGCGTGCCGCCGAAGGGCACCACCATGTTGGCGTAGAACAGCGCCGGCGCGGCGGCGCAGTCGGCCATGGTGAACGCATCGCCCATCGCCCAGGTCTTCGTGGTCATGTCGTGGTCGACCATGCCGAGGGCGGTGTGCAGCAGCGTCTTCGCTTCCTCCACTCCGTGCGGATCGGTTTTCCCCGCCGGGCGCAGCCTATCGGTGACGATCTTGCCCACGGGCACGTTCACGTACAGGTCATAGAAGCGATCGCGCATGCGCATCTGCCGCGCCAGGTCGGCATCTGCGGGCACCAGCCGCGTCGTGCCGGGGTAGTGCTGCGCCAGGTACTCGATGATGATGCTCGACTCGGGAACCGTCCGGTCCCTGGCGTCGTCACGCAGCACGGGGAATTTGCCGATCGGCCAAATCCTCTTGAAGTCCGCGCGGGAGGTTTCGTTGCCGAGGTCGACGATGTGCGGCGCGAAGGGCGTTTCGTTTTCGTAGAAAGCGATGAGTGCCTTCTGGCAGAAGGACGAAAGGGGATGGAAATAGAGCTTGAGAGACATGTGGACGGACTCGCTTTTTTTACGTGTCGATCACCGGAGTTGGTCAGGCGTTCGCCGACTCACGCTTCAGCGCCGCGCCCAAATTGTCCAGCAGCCCGCGCGTGCCGTGCTCGCGGCTGCCCGCGTCGTCGTAGCCGTCGAGGAAGGCGCCCTGCTCGGTGTAGATCAGCCGGGTGCCGGCACCGGCTGGCTTGAACTCCACCGTCGCCAGCGACACCGATATCCGCGTCCGGTCGAGGTGCATGTCATAGCTGAGGATGATGCGCTCGTTGGGCACGATGTCCTGGTAGAGGCCGTTATAGACGTGGACCGGGCCCGCCGCCGGGCCGCCGCTGACGCGCTCGCGCCCGCCGACCCGGAAGTCGAGCTCGTGGTCCGACTTCTGCCACTCGTCGGGGCCGACGAACCAGCTTCCCTTGGCCGCCGGCGTCGCCCAGGCGGCGAACACGCGCGCCGGCGCGGCGGGATAGGTGCGCTCGATGACGAAGGTCGCGTGGGTGACGGATCGTTCGGTCATGACTTGCTCCCGTGGTCTGGTTCGTCTTGGTGCGCGGCGAGGAATTGGCCGAGGCGGTCGAGGCGGCGTTCCCAGCTCGTCCGCCGCTCGGCGATCCATTGCTCGGCCGTCCTCAGCGCCTTGGGCTCGATGCGGCAGGTGCGCACCCGCCCGGCCTTCTGCGACCGGACGAGGCCGCTCGCCTGCAGGACCTGCAGGTGCTGGACCACCGCCGACAGCGACATGGAATGCGGCTTGGCCAGCTCGCTGACCGAAGCCGGCCCGCGGCAGAGCCGCTCGACCATGGCCCGACGGGCGGGGTCGGCCAGCGCCTGAAACATCAGATCGAGCGGCGGCGAATGCTGAAGCATTCACTTAAGTATCATGCCGAACCCCGCGTGGCAAGGGCGGCGACGCCGCGGTACGGCGCCGGTGGCCTGGATGCGCGGGTCGAAGCCCGCGCATGACGATGTTGGTGGGTCGGCCGGTTCAAATGGGATCGCCCCACGCCCCCGCCGCTCTTGGATTGACAAGGCGAAGCTCGGGCGTTAACGACAGGGCCTGCGTGCGCCCGGGTGGCGGAACTGGTAGACGCGCTAGATTCAGGTTCTAGTGACCGAAAGGTCGTGGAAGTTCGAGTCTTCTCTCGGGCACCAGCACGCAGGCATGCCGCAGACGGCACCGTGGCGATCGCCGTCGGGCGATCACGCCGCGCGGCCTGTGCGGCGCGACCGGGGAATGCGCCGGTAGCGGGAGTCGTAAGTTCGTGCCACAGCTCCCCCACCTCTCCCGGCCAACGCCTTCGGCGTTGTCCGCCTCTCCGCCCCCGGGGGCGGAGAGGGGGCGACCCTCGGGCGAAGACCCGAGGGGAGCGGGTGAGGTGGGGGCGGGCCGCGAAGGTCGATACTAGGAGTCTCGTATGGCGGTGGAACTGCATCAGGGCGATCTCGCCGAGAATGTCCGCTTCGGCGCGGCGGTGGCGGTCGACACCGAGACGATGGGGCTCAATCCCCAGCGCGACCGACTGTGCCTGGTCCAGCTTTCGGCGGGCGACGGCAACTGCCATATCGTCCGCCTGCCGCAAGGGTCCTACGCGGCGCCGCGGCTCAAGGCGCTACTCGCCGATCCCAACGTCACCAAGATCTTCCATTTTGCCCGTTTCGACGTGGCGATGATTCGCCGTTTTCTCGACGTCACCGCCGGCCCGCTTTACTGCACCAAGATCGCCTCGCGGCTGGTGCGCACCTTCACCGACCGCCACGGCCTCAAGGATCTGTGCAAGGACCTGCTCGGCGTCGAGCTGTCCAAGGAGCAGCAATCCTCGGACTGGGGCGCCGCCGAGCTGACGCCGGCGCAACTCAAATACGCCGCCGCCGACGTGCTGCACCTGCACGCTCTGCGCGCCAAGCTGGACGAATTGCTGCGTCGCGAGAACCGCCGGGACCTGGCCGAGGCCTGCTTCCGTTTCATCCCCATCCGCGCCGAGCTCGATCTCCGCGGCTGGGCTGAAGAGGATATTTTTGCCCATTAATCGACTGAATTAATTTACTAAGTTGTTACATTGATTTTTAATCCCTCGACAGGCATACTTCTTGCTTAAACGCTGGCTGAACGGGGTAAAGACGAGCGGCGCTGCGGCGCTGCCCACGACGCTCCCCTGGTAATCCGATGCCGGGGGGATGATCGGAGAGCCGAGCCGGCGGTTGGATGGCGTTAACTATCCTTACCGGTCGACATTGCGGATGAAGCCGATCCCCCACGCCACTGCGGCCGCACCGAAGCGCGGTCCGGCCAACTTGACCGACGACACCGCGCGGCCGACGGCCGATCATGAAGCCGCCGCCCGGGTGCTCGGGCTCGCCGTCGAGGGGCTGCAGGCGATGGCCAAGACCCTCGACGGGGACTTCCGCCG
>JACQDQ010000018.1 GCA_016201015.1 Pseudomonadota bacterium
TGGAAGCGCCGTCCCGACCTGGCTGTTCATGCGAATTGTCCGGGTGGACTTGTCCGGCGCATTCATCGATAACGTCCTTCGCTTGAGGCTCAACCGACGGCCCGCACGCTTTACAGATACAGCATAGCATGCAACATTTATTCACTAAGCGCAAAATGACGTGGATTTTCGCGGATGACTGAGCTGCGCATGCAGCTGCGGGTGCGGGCGGTTTGCTACGAGGCCGAGGGCATCAACAGCTACGAACTGGTCGACCCCAAGGAAGCCGAGCTGCCGCCCTTCACTGCCGGTGCGCATGTCGACGTGCATCTGCCGGGCAACGTCATCCGGCAGTACTCGCTGTGCAACGACCCGCGCGAGCGGCACCGCTACGTCGTCGCCGTGCTGCGCGAGACGGCCGGCCGCGGCGGCTCGCAGACGATGCATCGCGACGTGCGCGCCGGCGATCTCCTTGCCGTCTCGGCGCCGCGCAATAATTTCCCCCTGGCCGAGACGGCGGCTCGGCACCTGCTGATCGCCGGCGGCATCGGCGTAACGCCGCTGGTTGCCATGCTCCATCGCCTGCAGTCGATCGGCGCGGACTTCACCTTGCATTACTGCACGCGTGCGCCGGAAAAGACGGCATTCGCCGGGGCGCTCGCCGCGCTGATCCGGGCCGGGCGCGTCATCGTGCATCACGACTACGGCAATCCGGCGAACGGCCTCGATGTCGCCAAGCTGCTCGCCCGGCACGCGCCCGGCACCCATCTCTATTGCTGCGGTCCGAGCGGCCTGATGGCGGCGGTCAAGTCCGCCGCGGCGGACTGGCCGGCCGGGACCCTTCATTTCGAATACTTCGCCGCACCGGCAGTCGCGCGCGATCCGGCGGCCGACGGCGAATTCCAGGTGCGGCTCGCCAGCAGCGGCCGGCTCATCGCCATCCCCAAGGACAAATCGATCCTCGAAACGCTGCGCGAGCATTGGCTGAGCATCGAAAGCTCCTGCGAGGCGGGAACCTGCGGCACCTGCCAGACGCGATACCTCGACGGCGAGCCGGATCATCGCGATTACGTGCTGACCGACGAGGACCAGAAGAAGTTCCTGATGGTCTGTGTCTCGCGCGCCAAATCTGCGATACTGACGCTCGAACTTTGAGGTTCGCGCCCGGCACGCGGCGACGCCCGGTGTCGTGCGGTGGCCGGGAAGCGGATGACCGTCATGGCGATGGAGTGCGCGGGTGCGCGGCCGGCATGAACGATAAACGCGGGTCGGAAAGGAGCGGCGGGGCAGCCGGCAAGCGCGAGGAGCCGGTGAGCGGCCTCGCCTGGCAGGCGGATCTGTTCCGCAAATGGGCCGAGCTCACCGAGCGCGGCCAGCGCGCCCTCGACAGCTTCTTCAAGTCGCAAGCCGCCGACGACGGATTCCAAATTCCCGATCCCGGCGTCGTCGGCAAGGCGTTTTTGCTGTGGACGGCGCGCGCGCTCAACGATCCGACCCGCCTGTTCGAGGCGCAGGCCGAGCTGTGGCGCCGTTACGGCGAGCTGTACCAATCGACGATCAAGCGCCTGGCCGGCGAGCCGGTCGAGCCGGTGGCCGCGCCGGAGCCCGGCGACCGCCGCTTCACCGACGAGGCGTGGGACAAGGAGATCGTCTTCGACTTCATCAAGCAGTCCTATCTGCTGGCCTCGCGATGGACGATGGCAACCGTGCGCGAGGTCAAGGGCCTCGACGACCAGACGATGCGCAAGGTGAATTTCTACACGCGCCAGATCGTCGATGCGATGGCGCCGACCAATTTCGCGGCGACCAATCCCAAGGTGCTCAAGGCGACGCTCGACAGCCGCGGCGAGAACCTGATCAAGGGCTACGAGAACCTGCTCGCCGATCTCGAGCGCGGCAAGGGGCGCCTCGACATCGCGATGACCGACTACACTGCGTTCCGCCTCGGCGAGAACGTGGCGGTGACGCCGGGCAAGGTCGTGTTTCAGAACGAGATGATGCAGCTCATCCAATACGCACCTGGCACGGAAAAGGTGCATCGCCGCCCGCTGCTGATCGTGCCGCCGTGGATCAACAAGTTCTACATCCTCGATCTCAAGCCGAAGAACTCGTTCATCAAGTGGGCCGTCGAGCAAGGCCAGACGGTGTTCGTCATCTCGTGGGTCAATCCGGGACGCGAACTCGCCCACAAAAGCTTCGACGACTACATGCTGGACGGACCGCTTGCCGCGCTCGAAGCGATCGAGGAGGCGACCGGCGAGCGCGAAATCAACGTCATCGGCTATTGCATCGGCGGCACGCTGACCGCGGCGATGCTCGCCTATATGACGGCGAAGCGCGACAAGCGGGTGGCCAGCGTCACCTTCTTCACCGCCATGGTCGATTTCGCGGAGGCGGGCGAGCTCTCGGTCTTCATCGACGAGGACCAGCTCGACCAGCTCGAGAAGCATCTCGAATACAAGGGCTATCTCGAGGGCCGCTACATGGCGCAGGTGTTCAACCTGATGCGCGGCAACGACCTCATCTGGTCGTTCGTCGTCAACAACTACCTGCTGGGCCGCGAGCCGTTCCCGTTCGACCTGCTCTATTGGAACTCCGATTCGACGCGCATGCCGGCGATGATGCACGGCTTCTACCTGCGCAACATGTATCAGCGGAACCTGCTGGTGAAGCCCGGCGGCATCCGGCTCAACAACGTGGCGATCGACCTGCGCAAGATCCGCCAGCCGGTCTACATCATCGCGACGCGCGAGGACCACATCGCGCCGTGGAAATCGACCTATGCGGCGACGCAGATCTATCGCGGCAAGGTGCGCTTCGTGCTGTCGGCATCCGGCCACATCGCCGGCGTGGTCAATCCGCCCTCGGCCAACAAGTATTGCTACTGGACGAATGAGCAAACGCCGCCCGATCCGGAGGCGTGGCTCGAAAAGGCGCAGCGGCACGAGGGCTCATGGTGGACCGACTGGGCCGCTTGGATCGCCAAGCATGGCGGCGGCATGGTCGCGGCGCGCCAGCCCGGCGGCGGCGGGCTGACGCCGATCGAGGACGCGCCGGGCTCCTACGTTAGGGTGCGGGTGGCGGACTGACCTCGCGGCGCTGCCAAGCAGCGCTATTCCGGAATTCCCGCCTTCGCGAGCCCCTCGATGAATACTTCACGATGCGCGAAGTGGCTCAGGTTCTCGCGGAGCACCTTGAGGCGCAGGGGCGGGCCCACCTTGTTGCGCGCCGCGATGAAGTCCTGCGCCTCTTCAGACAAGCCAAGATGGCCGCAGCAGCTGATCAACGTATTGTAATGCCCGGAGTACTCCGCGAATGCGGCGACCGAAGTCCGCAAATACGGCAGCGCCTCGCTGAAGCGCCGCGCCCCCAGGAGCGCGAGACCGTGAATTGCCGTGTAGACTCCCGAGAAGGTGTCTACCGGGCTCATGCGCAGGGCTTGTCCGGTCTCGGCGATCGCTTCGTCGAAGTGGCCGGCGCGCAGCAGCGCCCATCCGAACGTCGTGTGCCCGAGCGCAAAATTGGGGTTGAGGTCAAGCGCGGTTCGCAGCTCGACGAGGGCTCGCTCGTGCTGCCCCGCGGTGCTCAGGCAGAGCCCGGAGACCATGCGCGCCCAAGGGTCGCTCGGATCGAATGACAGCGCATCCTGGGCATGCGTCGCCGCCTGCCGATAGCCGTCACGGACGTCGGCGTACCAGTAGCAGAGCGAGGCCCACCAGATCGCCCAACTTAAGAAGGCATGAGCCTTGGCATAGCTCGGCTCCATGGCGATGGCGCGACGGAGAAGGGCCTGGGCGTCCTCGTTCTGCCTGCGCCCCACCTTGTTGATCATGCCCAAGGCACGGACGACGAGTCCCCACGCGTCGATGCTGTCCGGCTGTTTGCCCGAGGCCCGGAAGCCTTCCTCGGCGTAGAGATGGGGCTCCACCGCGGCCACGACTCGCTGGGTGATGTCATCCTGGACGGAGAAAATGTCCTGCAGCTCGCGGTCGTATCGCTCGGCCCAAATGTGCTTGCCGGTTTCGGCGTCGATCAGCTGCCCCGTGATGCGGAGGCGCGGGCCCGCCGTCCTGACGCTGCCTTCCAGGATGTAGCGCACCCCGAGTTCCCGGGCGACCTGCCGCACGTCCACGGCCTTGCCCTTGTAGACGAAGGTCGAATTGCGGGCGATGACGAAGAGCCAGCGCAGACGCGCCAGCGCCGTGATGATGTCCTCGGTGATGCCGTCGGCGATGAAGTCCTGCTCGGGATCGCCGCTCAGGTTGGTGAACGGCAATACCGAGATGGACGGCCTATCAAGAGGCTTCGGGGCCGCCTGCGGACGGTCATCCGCGGGCCGAAGATCGGGGCGATTTTCGAGCATCGAGCGCAGCGACAGCTTGGTGTGGCTCTCGACAATGGACAACGTCCGGTCGGAGAACAGACCGGTCAGCAGTTTGTCGACGGTGGACTTTCCAAGCTTCGACTTGAAGGCGAATTGCTCGCGCGAGATTCTCTCGCGGGCGAGATAGTCCTTGATCGCCGCGGCAATTCGCTTTCGGTCGTCCATATCGTCCAGTTTCACAATTGTGTGGATACAGCCACAGGAAAATAAGTCGGAAAATATAGGCAAATTCCGGAAACACCGCAGAAAAAAAACCCGCGTAGAACCCGCGGCTCTGCGATGAACCAGAATCCGAGGCAGATTCCCATGCAATTGTCTTATATCACGAGGGCCCTGTTCGGGCTGGGCCTGCTTGCGACGACCCCATCCCTGGCGATGATCGGCTCGTCGGAGAAGCCGACCGCGCCCGACCTTACTGTCGTGATGCCGGACTGATCCGACCGGCCGAACCGTCCCTAGCGAATACCCGCGACCGGGCGTGCCACGAAGCTGGCGCGCCGGTTTCCGTACGATTTTTCTCCAGCGGCGAACGAGGAACTCAGATGATGCTCATTTCCTGTTATCGTGGACTTTCTTGCGCAGGTTTCCTTGAGACAGCCCAAAATCTCACCCGTGCCGTGCGGCTTCGGGTGGCAGCATTTTTCCGCGAGGAGGGGACGGCGCTCGCCTATCTCGACCGCCGGACACTTGCCGATATCGGCATCGGTCCCGACGTGGCCTGGTCGGTTGCCGTCGACCTCGGTATCGACCGGCTGCGGCGCTCGCCGCTCGTCTAGGCGAGCGTCAGCGACAGCTTGCTTTGGAGAGGAGACGTGCGATGACGCAGATGACGATCAAGTCACCCGATAAGATCCTGCAGCTCGGCAGTGCCTTCTGGGCATCGAAGACGCTTCTCAGCGCCGTCGAGCTGGGGATCTTCACGCGCCTTGCCGAATGCGGACCGCTCGAACTTGAGGAGCTGCGCGGCGCCGTGGGCCTGCACGCGCGCGGCGCCCGCGATTTCCTGGATGCGCTCGTGGCGCTTGGCATGCTCCAGCGGCTCGCCGACGGCCGCTACGCCAACACCGGTGAAACGGAGATCTATCTCGATCGCAATAAACCGCCTTATATCGGCGGCGTCCTCGAGATGATGAACGCGCGCCTCTATCGGTTCTGGGGCAATCTCACGGAGGCGCTGGCGACGGGCCTGCCGCAAAACGAGGCCCGGAACGGCGAGCCCGACGTCTTCGCCGCGGCTTATACGGAGCCCGCCCGGCTTGAGCAGTTCCTGGAGGCCATGACCGCCATAAGCCTGCCGACGGCACGCGCGATGGCCAGCGCCTTCCCCTGGCGCGAGTACTGGACCTTTGCCGACATCGGCTGCGCCCAGGGCGGGATGACCGCCGAGATCGCGGGCGCGCATCGCCACCTCACCGGTTGCGGGCTCGACCTCCCCGCCGTCCGGCCCGTGTTCGAGCGCTACATGGCGCGGCACGGGCTCGATCGCCGCTTCGCCTTCCAGGCCGGCGACTTCTTCAAGGAACCGCTGCCGGCGGCCGATGTCCTCGTCATGGGCCACATCCTTCACGATTGGAGCCTCCCCAAGAAGAGGTGCCTCCTGAAGAAGGCCTACGAGGCCCTTCCGAGCGGCGGCGCGCTGATCGTCTACGACGCCATGATCGACGACGAGCGGCGCGAGAATGCGCTCGGCCTGCTCATGAGCCTGAACATGCTGATCGAGACGCCGGCCGGCTTCGACTATACCGGCGCCGATTGCAAGGGTTGGCTGCGCGAGGTCGGATTCCGCGACGTGCGCATCGAGCCGCTGCAGGGCCCGTATTCCATGGCCGTCGCGCGGAAGTAGCGGCGCTGCCAACGCCGTCAAGCCGGAGCGATGACCGGTACGCGTCGAACGTAGTCTCTAGGCTGGCTGCTTCATGTGTCCGCGACCGAGACGCCGAGCAGCCGCGGCAATTCCTGCATGTCGGTGAAGATGGTGGCGCCGGCGTCGGCCAGCGCCGCGCGGTCGCTGTGCGGCGCGGCGGCGTAGGCGAACACCGCCATGCCGGCGGCGATGGCGCCGCGCACGCCGTAGATGCTGTCCTCGACGACCGCGGTGCGCGGCGGCATCGCGCCCATCCGCGCGGCGGCATAGAGGAAGATGTCGGGATGCGGTTTGCCGCGCGGCACCATCATGGTGCTGAACAGCTTGTCGCCGAAGCGGCCTTCCAGTCCGGCGAGGCGCAGGCTGAGCGCGATGCGGTTGGGGCCGCTCGACGAGGCGACGCATTTCGGTAGCGCGATCCGGTCGAGAGCGAAGCCGACTCCCGGCACCGGCTTGAGCTCTTCGAGATAGGCGGCCTCCGTGTCGGCCCACACCCGTTGCGCGAATTCGTCGGGTATCGCGATGCCGTGGGTTCGCGCCACGTGGTCGCAGCAATTCGCCAGGCTGAGGCCGGTGAACCGGCGCGTGGCCTCGTCGAGGGTCATCGGCACGCCGAGGGCGGCGAAATGGCCATGAAGCACGCGATTGGCGATCGGCTCGCTGTCGACCAGCACGCCGTCCATGTCGAAGATTACGAGATCGAAGCGCATGGGCGTCGAAATGCCGCAATTCGGCGGCCGGCGCAAGCCGGCCTTCCTGTGGGTGCGCGGGAGCGGGACAGCACGAGATATAAGGAATACCCGGCGCCGAGAGTCATACCGTGATTGAAATTACTTTCATGTCATTATACAAATGAGAACGGCAATCACGCCGAACGGCAATCCGGAAGGTGTGGTCGGTCACCGATGAAGGCGCGTTGGCACTGGCTGCTGGTTCCGCCGGTCGTCCTGTCGGTCGGGCTGCTGGCCGCGTCGCAATTCGTCTTCCTTCGCGGCAGCTTCTTTCGCGATCTCAGGCTCGGCCGCTTCGGCACCGAGCCGACCCTCTACAACTATCTGCTGGTCTTCACCGATTCGTTCTATCTCGACTCGCTGTGGCTGACCATCCGGCTGTCGGCGATCGTCGTCGTGCTGACGCTGCTGTGCGGCTACCCGGCGGCCTACGTCATCGCCCGCCTGCGCTCGCGCTGGGCGATGCTGCTGCTGGCGATGATCGTCGTCACCTCGTTCGTCACCATCGTCATCAAGGTGCTCGGGCTGGTCATCCTGTTCAGCTCGGGCGGCATGCTGAACCGCTTCTTCCTCGGGCTCGGCCTGCTCGACCGGCCGTTCACCATCCTCGGCAACCTCACGGGCGTGACGATCGGGCTCATGCACTTCACGCTTGGCTTTGCGGTGCTGCTGCTCTACGGCGTGATCCAGACCATTCCGCGTTCGCTCGAGGAGGCCGCGCAGATCCACGGGGCGAGCCGCTGGCGCGTGTTCTGGCGGGTGATCATTCCGCTGAGCCTGCCCGGGGTCATCGTCAGCGCCTTGATCATCTTCAATCTCAGCATGGGTGCGTTCACCTCGGCGGCGCTGATCGGCGCCGGCAAGATCTACACGCTGCCGGTGCTCATCCAGCACACGGTGATTCTGCAGACCAAATATGCGATGGGCGCGACGCTGTCGGCCGTCCTGCTGATGACCACCCTGCTGATCAATCTGCTGTCGCTGATGATCGTCGCGCGCCTGCCTGCCGCGCGCAGGCTGACCGCATGATCGGCCCGCTCGCCAGGCTGATGCGGCCGGTGCCGGGCGTCGCCTGGCTGGCCGCTCTCTACGTGTTCCTGTTGGCGCCGCTGATCGTCGTCGTCGGGGCGTCGTTCAACGGCGGCGACCGCGGCGCGCTCAATTTTCCGCCGACCGACCTGTCGCTGCGCTGGTACGGCGCCGTGCCGATGGGCCTCTATCGCGCGCTCGGCATCAGCCTGGGGCTGGCGCTGGTCACCGCGCTGGTCGGCTGCCTGCTCGGCGTGCCGGCGGCACTCGGGCTGATCCGCGCCACATTTCGCGGCAAGCAGGTCGTCGGCGCGCTGTTCCGCGCCCCGCTGCAAGTCCCGGCGGTGGTGATCGGCGTTTCGTTCCTGCAGTTCTATTATCTGGTCGGCGACCGCACCGGCTTCTATGCGGTCGACAATGTCGCCGGCCTGATGGTCGCGCATATCTTCATGGCGACCCCCTATGTCATCGGCCCGGTCGGCGCGGTGCTGCAGCGCTTCAATCCGCGGCTGGAGGAGGCCGCCCTGATCCTCGGCGCCACGCGCTGGTCGACCTTCCGCCGCGTCACGCTGCCGCTGATCATGCCCGGCATCTATGCCGGCGCCGTCTACGCCTTCATGATCTCGTTCGCGGATTTGCCTGTCTCGCTGCTGCTCGCCGGAACCAACATCAAGACGTTCCCGGTCGAGATCTTCCAGGCGATGGACTACGACTTCAACCCGGCGCTGCTTGCCGTCTCCACCATGATCATCATCTTTTCGTTGGTGGCCATGGTCTTGCTGCAGCGGGCGATCGGGCTCAACGCGCTGCTGCGCACCGGCGGCGCCAGCTGAACGGCGACCGATCCACGGATTCAGAGGAAAGGAGATCAGTCATGACCAAGCTCGTCTCGCGACGCGATGTGCTGGCCGGCGGCGCCGGACTCGCCGCGCTGCCGCTCGTCGCTGCGCCGGCCTTGGCGCAAAGCCCGCGCGTCGACGGCGTCACCCTCAGGATCGCCACCTTCGGCGGCGGTTGGGAGAAGGCGCTGCACGACTTCATCGGCATCGAGCTGGAAAAGCTCGGCGGCAAGGACGAGTATCTGCCCTCGCCGCCGCGCGAGAGCCTGGCCAAGCTGATCGCCGCGCGCGGCCGCGAGGCGCCGGTCGACGTGCTCGAGATGGCCGACAATACCTGGGTCGATACGTTCGATGGCGGCTTCCTGCAGAAGATCAATCTCGCCAACATCCCGAACAAGAAGGACCTCGAGCCGCACCAATACGACGAAAACAAGGTGGCGAGCTGGAACACGCAGGAAGGGCTGCTCTACAACATCGACAAGTTCAAGGAGAACGGCATCCCGGTGCCGGAGCGCTACTCCGACCTCACGCACCCGAAGCTTGCCGGCAAGATCTCGATGATCGACATCTCGCAGGCGGGATCGACGCAGTTCCTGGTCGGCGCCTCGCTCGATGCCGGCGGCAGCGAGAGCAATCTCGAGCCGGGGCTGAAGCTGCTCAAGCAGCTCAACGTTCACAAGTTCTGGAAGCTTGGCGCCGAGGCGCTGACCCAGATGCAGGCCGGCGATTCCTGGGTCGCGGTGATGCATGCCGGCTTCGCGGTCCAGACGCGCCGCAACGGCCTCAACTACGGTTTCGTGCATCCCAAGGTCGGCGCCAAGCGCGGCATGCTCAAGGAAGGCTGGCTCGGCATCGTCAAGGGCTCCAAGAACGCCGCCGCCGCCGAGTTCTTCCTCAATGCCTATGTCGACGCCGAAGCGCAGGAGAAGCTCGCGCTCCGGCGCGGCATCGTGCCGGTCAATCCGACCGCGCGGGCCAACCTCGCCAAGGACCCGCTGCTCAAGGATATCCTGCTGCTGTCGCGCGAGGACGTGAACAACATGGTGCGCGTCGACTTCACCAAGCTCGATCTCGCGGCGATGAACGACAAGTGGACGCGCGCCGTCGCCAACTGACGCTGCGGGACGGGGAGGGTCGGTCATGACGGTGGATCGCCCGCGCGCGATGCCTTACGGCGGCTACTACCGCACCAAGCTGCCGGCCGAGGATGCGGAACTCACCCATGTCGGCCCGGGCACGCCGTGCGGCGAATATCTGCGCCGCTTCTGGCAGCCGGTGGCATTGGCGGCGGAGATCAAGGATCTGCCGCTTGCGGTGCGCATCCTCGGCGAGGACCTCGTGCTGTTCCGCGACGGCGACGGCCGCGTCGGGCTGCTGCACCGCCATTGCAGCCACCGCGGCACATCGCTCGAATACGGCATCGTCTCCGGCCGCGGCATCCGCTGCTGCTACCATGGCTGGCTGTACGACGTGGATGGCACGATTCTCGAAACGCCGGGCGAGCCGCCGGAGAGCCGCATCCGGTACAACCTTGTGCATGGCGCCTATCCGGCCCGCGACTACAAGGGGCTCGTCTTCGCCTATATGGGCCCGCCGGCGGAGCAGCCGGAATTCCCCGTCTACGACGTGATGGCGCAGCCGGACAACGAGATGGTGGCGTACTCGATCGCCATTCCCTGCAACTGGCTGCAGGTCCACGAGAACTCGATGGACCCCATCCACACGGTATTCCTGCACACGCGGGTTTCCGGCACGCAGCTTGCCGATGCGTGGGGCGCCATGCCGGCGTTGGAGTTCACGCAGACGCCGATCGGCATGATCTACACGACCAGCCGCCGCTGGGGCGACAAGGTGTGGGTGCGCTCCAACGACGTGATCTTTCCCAACATCGCCCAGGCCGCGGCGCTGTTCGAGGACGGCAAGCACGAGAAGCACTTCAACCGCGTGAGCCTGACGCGCTGGATCGTGCCGATCGACGATACGCACGCGATGACGATCGGCTGGCGGCATTTCAACGACCGCGTCGATCCTGGCCTCGGCGATCGTTCGCGCGTCGGCAAGGAGATGGTCGACTTCATCGGCCAGAGCGAGGACAGGCCCATCGAGGAACGCCAGCGCGTGCCCGGCGATTACGACGCGGAGGTGAGTCAGCGGCCGATCGCCATCCATGGCTGCGAGAATCTCGGCTGGTCGGATCGCGGCGTCGCCATGCTGCGCCGCCTCTTGCGCCGGTCGATTCGCGCCGTCGCCAGCGGCGAGCGCGTGCCGCCGCCGCGCGCGGCCGGCGGCACGATCCCGACCTATGCGCACGACACCGTGCTGTCGTTGCCGGGCGAGGAGGATCTGGCGGCGCTGGCGGTGATCGGGCGCCAGGTGACCGACACGGTGCTCGCCGCCGGGATCGACGCCGGCGGGCAGCGTGAGGCGGTCGTCGCCGCCAAGCTTCAAGACCTCGCGCGCAGCTTCACGCCGCAGACGAAAGTGGCTTCATGACCGGCATGCCGACATACAATCGCCAGCCCTATGGCGGATATCATGCGACCGCCGTCGCGCAAGAGGACGCCGAGCTCACCCATGTCGGGCCGGGGACACCGTGCGGCGAATATCTGCGCCGCTTCTGGCATCCGGTCGCGCTCTCCTCGCAGCTCAAGGACCTGCCGCTGCCGGTCCGCGCCCTCGGCGAGGATCTGGTGCTGTTCCGCGATCTCGGCGGCCGCGTCGGCCTGCTCCATCGCCATTGCAGCCATCGCGGCACGTCGCTCGAGTTCGGCATCGTCTCGGCGCGCGGCATCCGCTGCTGCTACCACGGCTGGCTGTTCGACGTCGACGGCACGGTGCTGGAAACGCCCGGCGAGCCGCCCGGCAGCCGGCTCAAGGACAATGTCTGCCACGGCGCCTATCCGGCCTTCGAGTACAAGGGAATCGTCTTCGCCTATCTCGGGCCGCCGGCGGAAAAGCCGGAATTCCCGATCTACGACAGCTTCGCTTTGCCCGGCGACGAGCTGGTGCCGTATCTGCTGAGCTTCCCCTGCAATTGGCTGCAGGCAAACGAGAACGGCATGGATCCGATCCACAGCACGTTCCTGCACACCCGCGTCACCACCGTCCAGTTCGAGGTGGCCTGGGGCGAGCTGCCGGTGATCGACTGGAACGAGCTGCAAGCCGGCTTCTTCACCACCAATGCGCGGCGCTGGGGCGACAATATCTGGGTACGCCTGCACGACCAGTTCTCGCCCAATATGGGACAGACCGGCGCGCTGTGGGAAACGGCGGAGACGGAGAAGTTCTTCACGCGCGTCAGCCTGACGCGCTGGTGCCTGCCGGTCGACGACCATAACTGCCAATACATCGCCTGGCGGCATTTCAACCAAAGCGTCGACCCGCAGCGCAAGGGCGACAGGACGAAATGCGGCGTCAACCGCATCGATTTTCCGGGGCAGACGCCGGCGGCCAGCTACGAGGCGGCGCAGCGCGTGCCTGGGGACTACGAGGCGTGGATCGGCCAGCGCCGCATCGCGGTCCACAAGCAGGAGCATCTCGGCACCACCGACAAGGGCGTGGCGATGGCGCGGCAGCGGCTGCGCCGGCAGATCCAGGCGCTGCGCGACGGCGGCGCGGTGGTTCGCCCGCAAGCCAAGGCCGGCGGCATCGTGCCGACGCATAGCGGCGATGTCGTGCTGCGCGTGCCGAAATCGACCAACGACGATCGGGCGCTGATCCTCGACGTGTCGCGCCGGGTCCGCGACGTCATCCTCGCCGCCGACGACGATCCGGAGCCGCAGCGGCAGCAGCGGATCGAGCGCGACCTGCGCGCCTTGTCGCGGGCGTGACTCGCCGCATAGAACGCGCCGGCTTGACGGTTTGCCGCAGGCCGACGACACTCCGCGCCATTCCCGCAGCAATTGGAGCACCGCCCTTCGCATGGCTCGCGTAAACCTCGAGAAGGTGATCAAGCGTTATGGCGTTATTCTGGCAGTCGACACGCTCGATCTCACCGTCGAGGAAGGCGAGTTCCTGACGCTGCTCGGCCCTTCGGGATGCGGCAAGACGACGACGTTGCGGCTGGTCGCCGGCTTCCTCGAGCCGAGCGCCGGCCGCATCCTCATCGGCGGCGACGACGTGACCGGGCTGCCGCCGCAGAAGCGGCAGATCGGCATGGTGTTCCAGGACTACGCCTTGTTCCCCCATCTGACGATCGCCGACAATATCGGCTTCGGCCTGGTCGAGCGCGGCGTGGCGCGCGAGCGCATCCGCGCCCGGGTCGCCGAGCTGCTCGACCTCGTGCAGCTACAAGGCGTCGAGCAGCGCTTCCCGGCGGAGCTCAGCGGCGGCCAGCAGCAGCGCGTCGCGCTCGCCCGCGCCGTCGCCCACCCGCCGCGCGTCCTGCTGATGGACGAGCCGCTCGGCGCCCTCGATCTCAAGCTGCGCGAGGCGATGCAGCTCGAGCTGCGCCGCATCCAGCAGGCGTTGCGCATCACCACAATCTATGTGACCCACGACCAGACCGAGGCGATGACGATGTCGGACCGCATCGTCGTGATGAACGGCGGCCGCATCGAGCAACTCGGCACCGCGGCGGAGATCTACAACGCGCCGCGCACGAAGTTCGTCGCCGACTTCGTCGGCAAGATCAATTTCGTCTCGGGCCGCATCGTCGGGCACGACGCGGAATGGACGCTGGTCGACGCCGGCGTCGCGCGGCTGCGCGCGCCGCTTAACCGCGGCATGACGAACGGACAGGAGGTCGCGGTCGCGGTGCGCCCGGAGAGCCTGCGCCTGCTGCCGCCGGGAACGGACGCCGCCGGCAAGAACGTGCTGACGGGACGGATCGAGGGCCGCACCTTCATCGGCAATCTCCTGCATGTGCGGGTGCAAATCGCGCCGGCGATCAGCCTGGTGGTCGAGGTGCGGCCCGGCGAA
>JACQDQ010000019.1 GCA_016201015.1 Pseudomonadota bacterium
TTCGGCCGGGCGTGCGAGGCGATCATGGGCGATCTCGTCGACTCGTTCGGCTTCGTGATGCTCGGCGTATTCGTGGCCGCGATAGGAATTCTCATCGTCGTGCACCGGCGCCAGCAGCGCCGTTTCACTGCGGTTCGCGTGGCGAGCGCGCCGGTCGTCTCGGGCGAAGGCACCTCACCGCCGGTCTGACGCCGACGCGCCGCGCCATCGCGCGGTCAGAAATCGAGACGATCGCGAATCTTGTCGATACCCGACGTGGCGCACGCCTCATCGGCATCGCCGCCGGGTGCGCCGGAGACGCCAATGCCACCGACCATCGCGCCGGCAGATTCGACCACGACTCCACCGCCGACGATGACGGTACCGGGCAGGTTGCGGATGCCGGACTGCGGCATGCCCGGCTGACTGTTGGCGACGAGTTCCATCGTATTGGTCCGGAAGCTCACGGCCGTCCATGCCTTGCCGGCAGCGGTCGTCGGCGTGTGCGGTCCGGCGAAGCGGTCGCGCAGCATCACCTGCGTCACGCCGAAGCGATCGACGACCGCCACCGCCACCTGGTAGCCTCGCTGACGACAGTCATCGAGCGCCGCTCGGGCGAGCTCCAGCGCCAGTTCGGGGGATAACGCCTGGTAGATGACCAGCGGCTCATCGGCCAACGCGGCGGCTGGCAAGAGCACGCTCACAAGCATGGCCGCCGCGTGCCATCCGCGCCGCCGTGTCATCGCTGCCTCCGTCCTTCGTTCTCGTCGGCGCCGGCCTTGGCGGCGCCGCTCGTCGAAGCCTGCCGCGCCCGCTCATGGATCGCTTCGAGCATGCCCCAAAACGCCTCCTCGCCGGGATAGCCGATGACACGGCCGATTTCGCGCCCGTCGACCAGCGCGACGAAGGTCGGCGTATAGCGGATACCGTCGATGCCGGACAAATCGGCCGGGCGCGGTGCCGCTAGATCGGCCCGCCGCAGGGGCAAAAGTTGCGCCTCCGCCGTCCTGGAATAGATCGGGCCAATCTCGCGGTGCCACTTGGCGCACCACGGACAGCCGGCGACTTCAAACATGACCAATTCGCCGGCCGTGACCGGCGTGACGCAGGCGATCAACGCCGCGGCGGCGACCAGCCCCGCAGCCGCGACGGCAACCGCAACATCACGCCACTTTTTTAATATTGAAGGTGAAGACGCCACTTTCTTCCTTCCAATCGACAAGCTGATTGCCGGTCGCGCGGCAGAAGGCCTCGAAGTCCCTGACCGCGCCTGGATCAGTGGCGAGAACCTGCAATGTACCGCCCGCCGGCACTTCCTTGATCGCCTTTTTCACCCGTAGGATGGGCAGCGGGCAGTTCAGGCCCTTGGTATCAAGCAGCGTCGTCGTCATTGCTTCAGTCGCGATCCCGGCGGAAAAAGCGATAATCCCAGCGAAGCATTAGCCTTGTTTGCCGCTACCGGCAAGCATTACATTAGAGACTTAGAATATAAACTTCTGCGGCGATTTCCGTGCGTAACGACGATGCAGGTAGGGAATGGTGATGGCCGAGTTCGGCGTCAATACATTGGTGGGCGGTCTCGGCTTCCTCGCCGGAATTGCCTTTGGCGCGACGGCGCAGCGCACCAATTTCTGCGCCATGGGCGCGATTTCCGACATGGTGAACATGCAGGATTATCGGCGCTTTCGCGCCTGGCTGCTGGCCATCGCCGTCGCCATCGCCGGCAGCCAGGGGCTGCACATGATCGCCGCCGTCGATCTTGGCAAGTCGATCTACCTCACGCCGAATCTCGGCTGGCTGGGCGCGGTGCTGGGCGGCCTCCTGTTCGGCTTCGGCATGACGCTGACCGGCGGCTGCGGCAACCGGACGCTCGTACGGCTCGGCGCCGGCAACTTGAAGTCGCTGGTCGTCGCGCTGGTGCTCGGCATTTTCGCATACATGACGCTGCGCGGCTTCATCGGCCTCGCGCGCGTCAGCGTGATCGAGCCGACCAACATCAATCTGGGCGCGGCCGGGTTGCGAACGCAGGGCATGCCCGACCTGCTCGCCGCGGTCACCGGCATTCCGCGTCCGCCGCTGCGACTGATCGTCGCCGGCGCCGCCGTGGCCGGCCTGTTGTGGTTCTGCTTCAAGGATGCCGCGTTCCGCGCCTCGCCGCGCGACATGGTCGGCGGAGCGATCATCGGCGCCCTCATTCCCGCCGCGTGGTTCATCACCGGCGTGATCGGCGCCGATGCGTTCGAGCCCGTGCCGCTTACCTCCTTCACCTTCGTCGCGCCGGTCGGCGAGAGCCTCGTGTATCTGATGACCTTCACCGGCGCGACGATCAATTTCGGCATCGCGGCAGTGGGCGGCGTGATCGTCGGTGCGTTCCTGATGGCGATCGCGACCCGTACGTTCCGCGTCGAGGGCTTCGTCGACACCGACGACATGCTGCGGCACATCTTCGGCGGCGCCATCATGGGCGTCGGCGGCGTATTGTCGCTCGGCTGCACGATCGGCCAAGGCATCACCGGCCTGTCGACGCTCGCCGCGGGATCACTGCTGGCATTCCTGTCGATTGTCGCCGGCGGCGTCTACGGCATGAGATATCTCGAGGAAGGCAGCTTCGGCGGCGCACTCCGGGCAATGATGGCACGCGGTTAAGCCGCCGCGTCGCCGTTAGGTATCGACGTGGCCCCCGACGGCCGATCGGCGAAGCTGCAGCAACGCAATGATATGCAGGATGATCCACAGCGGCACGGCGAAAGTCGGGATCAGGCTGAGCGGCAGCTCGCCGAGGCTCGCTCGCGCCGCGGTACCGGCGAAGAATCCGAGTGCCGTGTTGCTGGTCAGTACGCCGGTGCCGACCGCGCCGGCGAAATCGAGCAGGCCGCCGACATTGAGCCACAGCACTCGGCGCCGCCAATTCGGGCCGTTGGCAAGGATCGCCATGAGAACGAACGGCGCGGCGACGCCGACCGCCGCGTCACCCAGGCCGGCAGGGAAGGCGAACAGCCCGGGGAGCAGTCCGTAGGCGTAGAGCACGAGGAACATCGCGCCGAGTACGCGCCAGCCTTGCAACGCGGTGATCAGCCGGAGGTCGATGCCGAGCGCGAAATCGCGCATGCGGCGCGAGGCGCGATAGGCCAGACCGAACAGCAGCGGCGGGCCGGCGACCGCGATCAGCAGCGGCAGCGGCGGCTGCGACGGCGCGGCGAGAAATACGCCGGTCGCGCCGGCCGCCAGCACGATCAGAAACCAGGCGGCAAGCACCGCCAGGACGAGCGGGCTGCCGACGCGCCGGTCATTGCCGGCGCTCTTGGACCAGATTGCATCGATGGCTTGAGTCATGTTTCTGCCCTCCGGTTGGTTGAGAAGTTACGTGTATATGCACTCATTGCGCCAAAAAATCAGACCGCGGATTTCGCTGCCGATAAATTCTGCTGCGCGATCGTGACGATCTCATCCAGCCCCGCGCCCAACGCGCCCCAGCGTTCCGCGCCGCCGCGGCCCACCATGCGCGATTGCGCCGCCTGCCACAGCGGCAATGCGCGCTCCATTGCCGCCCGGCCGGCGCCTGTCAGGCTCATGAACCGCTGGCGGCGGTCCGGACCGCGTTCGATGCGGACCAGCCTGCGACGCTCGAGCGGTCGCAGGTTGCGCGTCAGTGTGGTGCGGTCCATCACCAGCCGCTCGGCAAACCGTCTGAGAGGTATACGCTGCGCCAGCGACAGCGCCACCAGGACGGTAAGCTGCGTCGTCCGCAGCCCGGTCGGCTCCAGCATGGTGTCGTAGAACTGCGTTACCGCCCGCACCGCCTTGCGCAGGTTGAAGCAGACGCATAGCCGCGCCACCGCGGCGGGATCGGGATTCGGCGCAGCCTGGGCGCAAGTAGTCTCCATAACATGTGTATATACACCTTTCTCGTCGCTCGTCAAGCCGCCGCGCCGACATCCCGGCGAAGGCCGCGCGGAAACGATTCTCGAAGTGCTGGAAATCTCCTCAAAAAAAGCGGTTGCGGCGCCGCTCGCGCTCGGCTTTCTATGGGCACCCCTTGCGATGACAATCAAAACTCTTGGAGGAAACAGCCGATGACGGTGATCGACGTCCACACGCATATGCTGAGCGAGGCGTGGCTTGAACTCCTGCGCCAGCACGGCGCGCCACGCTACGAGGTACGGCCCAGCAAGGACGCCGCCTACGGCATTCACCTCGACGGTGCGCCATTCATGACACCGCAGCCCGGACACTGGGACTACAAGCTGCGCATCAAGAAGATGAACGAGGCGAAGGTCGATCTCGCCATCATCTCGCTCACCTGCCCCAATGTCTATTTCGGCGGGGCCGAGGTCAGCACCCAAGCCGCGCAGGTCATCAACGACGAGATGGCCGCGGCGCAGACGGCTTTTCCCGACCGCATCCGCTTCCTCGCCTCGCTGCCCTGGGAATATCCCGAACGCGCGGTCGCCGAGCTCAAGCGCGCCTGCGACAAGGGCGCCGTCGGCGTCATGGTCCTGGCCAACATCGCCGGCGTCTCGCTGACTGACCCCAAATTCGAGCCGGTCTGGCAGGCCATCGACGAGCGCGTGCTGCCGGTGCTCGTGCACCCGACCGCGCCGCCCGGCACACCGGACATGGATTTGCGCCGCTACAATCTGATCGCCTCGGTCGGCTTCATGTTCGACACGTCGACGGCGATCGCCCGCATGATCTTCGACGGCTTCTTCGATCGCTACAAGCGTATGAAGATCATCGCCTCGCATGCCGGCGCCGCCCTGCCCTACCTCGTTGGCCGGCTCGACATCTGCTTCGACAACATGAATGCCTGCAAGGAAAAGATCAGCAAGCGCCCGTCTCACTACCTCAAGCGCATCTGGTACGACGCCGTCACCTACCGGCCGGAGTCTCTCAGGATGTGCCTGGATGTCGGCGGCGACAGCCAGGTCATGTACGGCTCCGACTATCCGCACAATATCGGCGACATGAAGGGCTGCCTCAAGCGCGTCAATGGCCTGTCGGCCGCCACTGCCAAGAAGGTGCGCGGCGCCAACGCGGAGAAGATCTTTAGGCTGTGATCTGGCTGTCGGCCGCCCGCAGCATGGGCAGCCGACGTGGCCGGAATATACGCATTTGACGTAGTGCGTTAATAGCGTATAATCCCCCGGATCACGCCGCATGTTCGATTGGGACGAATCGAAGAGCGCCGGAAATTTTGAGCGGCGTGGCTTCGACTTCGAGTTTGCTGCGCACATCTTCGACGGCGACGTGCTCGAACGCGACGACACGCGGCGCGACTATGGGGAGCGTCGGATCATTGCGATCGGCGAAGTCGAGGAGGAGATTCTTGTCCTTGTCTACACGTGGCGCGGCGACTATCGGCGGATTATCTCAGCGCGCCGTGCCAACGAAAGGGAGCGCCATGTCTATCGTCAGGCATACCCTGAAACAGATGCGTAAGCATCGGGGCCGCATTGACCGCGCCCGCGTCGCGACGACCGCCGACGCGGCAATCGCCGATCAGATCGCCGCTGACGCTGATACGGCGCCGGACATGGGCCGTTCGACGGGCTGGCGCCGCGTCTACAACCCACCCGTTCCGGACGTCAAGTCGATCCGCCGCAAGCTCGGCCTGTCACAGGCTGCATTTGCGGCGCGATTCGGGTTCAGCGTGCGAACCATCCAGCAGTGGGAACAAGGCCGCGCGGTACCTGACCGTCCGGCACGGATTCTTCTGCGTGTGATTGCAATCTCTCCACAGGCGGTCGAACGCGCATTGGCCGACTGATCGTCTTTCAAACTGCCGCATGGCATCTCTTGCACCAAGAAAATTGTCGTATGCCGCTATTGCGGCTCGGGAGGGGCTTTGTTATCTTCCGGGAAAATAAGGCTTTGGCAGGATTTTAGGAGTCGTGGATGCCGGCATGCCGGAACCTGGCAAGGCTGCTCGCGGGCGTTCTCGCCGCCGGAATCGGTGCGGCCTCGGCGCAAAACCCGGCGCCGGCGGCGCTCGCCAACTACGAGATTCAGAACGGCGCGATCACACAGCCGCTCACCGGCAAGCCAGGTGACGCGAAAAAGGGTCGCGAGGTCGCGGCCGGGCGCACGCTCGGCAATTGCCTGGCCTGCCACGCGGTCTCGGCGCTGGCCAACGAGCCGTTCCACGGCAATGTCGCGCCGAGTCTGGATGGCGTGGCGGGCCGCCTGAGCGAAGGCGAGATTCGGCTGCGGCTCGTCGATCCGACGAAGGTCAATCCGGACAGCATGATGCCGCCGTTCTACCGCATCGACGGCCTCAATCGGGTTTTAATGCGGTTCCAGGGCAAGACGATCCTCACCGCCGAACAGATCGAGGACGTGATCGCCTTCTTGGAAACGCTGAAATAGGAGGTGCCCGGCCGTTGGCCGGGCGCCGGATACGAGGAGAGCTGGCGATGCGCAAGGACAGCGAGAGTAACGGCCTGAGCCGCCGCCGGCTGCTGGCT
Source organism: Pseudomonadota bacterium (assembly GCA_016201015.1). Classification (GTDB taxonomy): domain Bacteria; phylum Pseudomonadota; class Alphaproteobacteria; order CACIAM-22H2; family CACIAM-22H2; genus JACQDQ01. The sequence goes on from JACQDQ010000019.1 coordinate 6,444, forward strand.
GGCGTCGGTGCGGGCGGCATGGCGCTCGCCGGCGCCATGATCGTCGTGCGCGACGTCTCGGCCCAGGCGATCCAGCCGGGCGCGCATCTCGAGGTCCTGAACAAGGCGGTCGGTGGCAAGCAGCCGCAGGCCGGCAAGGTGCGCATCCGCATGCCGGAAATCGCCGAGAACGGCAACACGGTACCGATCACCGTCGCGGTCGACAGCCCGATGACCGGCCAGGACTTCGTCAAGGCCGTCCATGTCGTCACCGACAACAATCCGCGGCCCGAACTGATGTCGGTATTCTTTACGCCGCTTTCCGGCAAGGCCGAGGTTTCGACGCGCATACGCCTGGCGCAGACGATGAACGTAATCGCCTACGCGGAGATGAGCGACGGATCTCTGTGGTCCGGCCGCGCCGAGGCGAAGGTGACGATCGGCGGCTGCGGCGGCTGACGGACACCGGCCGCACACCGCGCACGCGAAATTCGAAGGAGACACGCCATGTCCTCAGCCCGCATCCGCTTGCCGGCGTCGATCAAGAAGGGCGAAACGGTCGAGGTGAAGACGCTGATCACTCACACGATGGAATCCGGCCAGCGCCGCGATTCCGCGGGAGCCGTCATCCCGCGCAAGATCCTCAACAAGTTCGCCTGCACCTATAACGGCAAGGACGTGATCCGCGCCGACTGGGCCTCGGCGATCTCGGCCAATCCTTATTTCTCCTTCTACGTCGTGGCGGCCGAATCCGGCACGCTCGAATTCACCTGGACCGACGACGATGGCACGGTAACGAAAGAGTCGGCCAAGCTTACGGTCGCGTGATCCGCGTCATGGCCGACGCCACGACACGTCCGGAGGGACCGCCGTCCGCGGCGCAGAATAAAGCGAGGGGTAGCCTGGGATGAACGGAGGAGCGGTCGCTATCGCGGTCGCGGCCGCCGCGTCGGCCCTGGTCGTCGGGCTTGCCACGGTGCTGGCGCCGAGCGGCGAGGCCTCTGGCCCAGCCCAGCTCGCCCAGGCCGCAGCCGACGCCGGCGGCTATAAGAGCGAGCCGGTCCGCGAGTTCAAGCGCGCCGGCAAGATGTCGGGCTATCTATTCGCCACGCCTGAGACGCAACGTATTCAGGACGACGATTTCGAGAACCCATCATTCCTGTGGGTCGACCACGGCGAGCAGATGTGGACGAAGGTCGAGGGCAGCGAAGGAAAGTCCTGCCTTTCCTGCCATGGCCCGGCGGCGAAGATGCGCGGCGTCGGCGTGACCTATCCGAAGATCAACAAGGAGACCGGCAAGCTTTTCACTCTCGAGCATCAGATCAACTACTGCCGGACGGAGCGCATGAAGGCGCCCGAGCTCAAATGGGAAACGACGGACATGCTCGGCATCGCCGCCTTCGTCATGCTTCAGTCGCGCGGGCTGCCTTACGATGTCGCCATCGACGGCCCGGCCAAGCCGTATTTCGAGCGTGGGGAAAAGCTCTATCACACGCGCCGCGGACAATTGAATCTCGCCTGCATCCACTGTCATCAGACCAATGCCGGCAATTATCTGCGCGCCGATCTGCTGAGCGAGGGCATGATCAGCGGCTTTCCGCTCTATCGTCTGAAATGGCAGCGCATCGGCTCGATCCATTACCGCATGGAGGAATGCTACGGCCTCGTGCGCGCCGAGACCGAGCCTTACGGTTCCGAAGAGCTGACCACGCTCCAGCTCTATCTCGCCTGGCGCGCCGGCGGGCTGCTCAGCGAGGCGCCCGGCGTGCGGCGCTGAGGGCCGACACGCCGCAGGATCGATGCTTACCCGTCGCGATTTCCTGCAGGTGGCGGCAGCGACCGCCGCCCTCGGCGGCGCGCCCGGGTCGATCCCGCGGCTGGCCGCCCAGCAGCGGTTGACGCAGGACGACATCCTGCGCTTCGAGCCGTTGGGCCAGATCACGCTGCTCCACTTCACCGACATCCACGCCCAGCTCGTGCCGCTGCATTTCCGCGAGCCGAGTTGGAATCTCGGCGTCGGCGAGGCGCGCGGCGTCGTTCCCCATCTCACCGGGCGCGATCTGCTGAAGCACTATGCCATCGCGCCCGGAGCGCCGGAGGCCTACGCGCTTACCGATCAGGATTTCGTCGCCCTCGCCGCCGCCTATGGCCGGATCGGAGGCGTCGATCGCCTGGCGACGCTGATCAAGACGATCCGCGCCGAGCGGCCGCACAACACGATCCTGCTCGATGGCGGCGATACCTGGCAGGGCTCCTACACGTCACTGGTGACGCGCGGCGCCGACATGGTGCGGGTGATGAACGCGCTGGGCGTCGAGGCAATGACCGGGCATTGGGATTTCACCTACGGCCAGGAGCGCGTGAAGCAGCTCATCGCCGAGGCCAAGTGCCCGTTTCTCGCCGGCAATGTGCGCGATGCGACGTGGGGGGACGACGTCTTCGACGGCGAAATCGTCTTCGAACGGCAGGGAATTCGCGTCGGCGTCATCGGCCAGGCCTTTCCCTACACGCCGATCGCCAATCCGCGCTACCTGATCCCCGACTGGTCGTTCGGCATCAACGAGGATCGCCTGCGCAAGCGGGTCGAAAAGCTGCGCGCGGCGGCGGTCGACTTGGTCGTGCTGCTGTCGCATAACGGCTTCGACGTCGACCGCAAGCTGGCGCGGCGCGTACGCGGCATCGACGTGATCCTCACCGGCCACACCCACGACGCGCTGCCCGACGTGGTCGAGGTCGACCGCACGCTGCTCATCGCCTCCGGCAGCCACGGCAAATTTCTGTCCCGCCTCGATTTGCTGGTGAAGGACCGACGCGTCGCCAGTTGGCGCTACAAGCTGATGCCGGTGTTCGCCGATGCCATTCGCCCCGATCCGGAGATCGCCGCACTCATCGGCGAGGTGCGGGCGCCGCACGCGGCCACGCTCGACCGCGTCGTCGGACACACCGAAAGTCTGCTTTACCGCCGCGGCAACTTCGCCGGTACCTTCGACGACCTGATCTGCCAGGCGCTGCTGGTCGAGCGCGACGCGCAGATTTCACTCTCTCCCGGCTTTCGCTGGGGCAGCACGCTGTTGCCGGGCGCGCCGATCCGCGTCGAGGATATCTATAGCCAGACCGCCGTCACCTACCCGAACGCGTACCGCAGCGAGTTCACCGGCGCTTTCCTCAAGGACGTGCTCGAGGACGTGGCCGACAATCTGTTCAATCCCGATCCCTATTATCAGCAGGGTGGCGACATGGTGCGCGTCGGCGGCTTGTCCTTCACCATCAATGTCGGACATCGCATCGGCCAGCGCATCGCCGACATGCGGTTGCTGGCGACGGATGAGCCGATCGACCCAGCAAAGAACTACGTTGTCGCCGGCTGGGCCTCGGTCAACGAAGGCACGCAGGGGCCGCCGGTGTGGGATATCCTGATCCGCCACATCGAGCGGCACAAGGTGGTGCGTGTCGAGGAATCGCGGTCGGTCAAGATCGTGAATGCGTAGCCGCACGGCCGATGGCGGTGGTCGACAGGACGGCGTCCGCACGGCAATGTCTCCATGAGCTTTGACGTCTCATTTGTCGGTGCGGTCGTTGCCGGGCTGCTCAGCTTCGTCAGCCCCTGCGTGCTGCCGCTGGTGCCGCCTTATCTTTGCTTCCTCGCCGGCGTCACGCTTGATCAACTCGCGGATCAGAACCGGGTGGACGCGGCGCCCACCGGACGCGTCCTCGCGGCAGCCTTCGCCTTTGTGCTCGGCTTCGCCACCGTCTTCATTCTGCTCGGCGCCACTGCTTCGGCGATAAGCGGCCTGCTCATCGACCATCTCGGCCTGCTCGCCAAGATCGCCGGAGCGATCATCGTCCTTTTCGGACTGCACCTTATCGGTCTACTGCGTATCGGCATCTTCGATCGAGAGGCGCGCCTCCACCCGCAGGCGCGGCCGACCGGCCCGTTGGGCGCCTATGCCATCGGCCTCGCCTTTGCCTTCGGCTGGACGCCATGCGTCGGACCGGTGCTCGCGACGATCCTGACCGTCGCCGCGACCAAGGAGCAGATGTGGCAGGGCGCGGTCCTGCTCGGTGCCTACGCGCTGGGAATCGGCGTACCGTTCCTGGCGGCCGCCGCCTTTGCCGCGCCGTTTCTCAGACTCATGCGGCGGCTGCGGCGGTGGACGCGGGCGATCGAGACGGTCATGGGCATTCTGTTGATCGCGACCGGCGTCGCGATATTCAGCGGCGCTTTTGCCGAGATGGGTTACTGGCTGTTGCAAGCATTCCCTGCGCTCGGTCGGATCGGCTGACTTTTCCCCGCAATCCACACGCCGCGCAAAGACGCCAAGTCGATGCGGTCTCTCGTAAATCTAAGTTAATATCAGACCCGCGCAGATTGGCGTTTGACTTCTGAACGCGGACTGGCATGTTCCCCGCGCGCTCCATCAAGCCAGCAATCGTGACGGGGAGAGGCCATGACAGACGGGGACGACAGGCGTGTCAGCCCTTATCTGAAACAGCGGCTTCGCAGCCTCGAAGAGGCACGACGGGAAGTCGCGCGCCGTGCGGCGCTGTTGCATCGTGGGATGACCACCGCCGATCGCCACGGTGCCGAGCGCAAGCCTGAGACATCCGGCGGCGACGCCCTCGGGCGCAGCACGCGAACATCCACCTAGGCGCTGTCTCGGTCTTTGACGACAATGATGCGCATGGCAGGCGCCCGATCGGGCGCGGGTCGGCACCTTGGACAAGCACTATTCCGCTGGCATGTGCTTCTACTTGCCATAACGATCTGATCAAGCGGCCGCGCCGCCGTCACAAGCCGTTGACGTCCTTACCTTCGGCTTTGAACCTGTCGCTTTTTGCCCGAACATAGCGTTGGAACGTCTCGCGCTCATAGGCGCGCTCGTGGACATACTCGAACATCGTCAGAAAGTGGAACGGCCGGAAGTAGCCTGGCATCCGTGCCACCTCGAGCCCGCGGCCCTTCTTGCCGCCCAGTTTGTCGTGCGACTCGGGGAAGAACTGGATCGTCGGCGTGTACGTGATCCCGTATTTGCGGGCGAGCTCCTTCTCCGTCAGCACTTCGCCGTCGATGTCGGTCACGCTGCGCGCCCCGAACATGTCGAGCTGCACGATGTTGAAGCGCTGGCGGATGTAGTCGTTGACGTCGGGTTCGGCCAGGTTGACCCGATGCGTTTCCATACAGTACGGGCAGCCGCGCTGATCCCAGAAGATGGCGAAGCGCTTGCCTTCGGCGGTCGCGGCGGCCAGGTCCTCGCCCAGGATGAGGAAGCTGTTGAGGAACCATGCCTGAGTGAAGCGATCGCCTTCGAGCGGCAACGGCTCGATGCGCTGGCGTTCGGCCGCCAGCGTCGTGGCGAGTATACCGCCGGCCAGCATCAGCGTCAGTGCCGTTGCGGCGATCCAGGTGTTCGGGCGCATGCGTCGTCGGCTCATCGTCATTGCGGCCGGCGCGCTGCCGCGAACGCCGCTATAGGCTTTCATATTAGATTACCCGTATTGGCCGCGCGCGACAATCAGGGCCGAATATAGTGCCAGCCTTGCAGTTGCCGCTCGACGATTTCCGGTATCCCCGCCGTCGCCACGGCGACGCCGTCGATCAAGTCATCGGGCTTGCGCCCCGTCGCCTCCATCGTGTTGCCGCAGGCGACGAACTCCACATCGTAGTGCAACAGGCTTTCGACCCGCGCCTTGACCGGTGAGGTGTCGCGATAGAGCGCGCGGTTGCCGGCCGAGAAGGTAACGACCGCTATTCTGACGTTGTCCTGCCCATAGAATCTCTGGATGTTGACCACATTGAAGAGCAGATCGTTGACGATCCGCGGGTCGTCGCTGGTCAATTGGAGCAGGACCTTGCGCGGGTTGTCCGGCGTCGGCGCCGGCTGCGCCAGCGCCGTTTCCGCCGCCAGCACCGGGGCGCACGAAGCGGCCATCAGCGCCGCGACGACGGCAAGCATGCAGAAAACCCTGTTCGTCATCGAGGTCTCCCTAGTCAGGCGTTGGCATATTGCGCGGAAATTTTAGTCCTTCAAGGCCGCTTGGCTCGTTCAATTTCCCGTCACGGCCGCCTAGAATGCATGGCGATGATCCGCCTCTCAGCCCGACAATGCGGTTATGGCGCGGCCGTATTTCTCACCTCGGCCGGCGGCCTGGTGCTCGAAATCGTCGCCGGCCGCCTGCTCGCTCCCTATGTCGGGATGTCGCTCTATACCTGGACGGCGATAATTGCCGTCGTGCTCGCCGGATTCTCGATCGGTCACTGGATCGGCGGCAACTTGGCGGGCGAAGGCTGTGATCGCACCGCCGGGGCGCAGCGCGTCGCGGTCGCGCTGGCGCTGGCGGCGATCAGCAGCATGGCCTCGCTCGTGTTGCTGCGATGGCTGTCCGGGCCGCTGCTCGGCGCAGGCTGGTCGCCGGTCGCGGCGATCGTCGCGCTGGCGGCGGCTCTGTTCCTCGCGCCCAGCCTGTTCGTCGGCATCGTCTCGCCGATCCTGACCAAGCTTGCCGTCGATGACGCGGCCGGCCGCCACGGTCCGGCGATCGGCCGCATGTACGCCTTGGGCGCCCTCGGCAGCATCGCCGGCACGCTCGCGGCCGGCTATCTTTTCATCTCGTGGATCGGATCGACCGGCACGGTGCTGGCCGTGGCGGCGACCTATGCGGTGCTGGCGCTCGTCTTTGCGGTGCCCGGAAGAGCCGCGACCGCGCTGACGGTCGTTCTCGCCATGCTCGGCGGCAGCTTCGGCTATGCCGGCTATCGTGCCAAGGCGTTCGTCAGCCCTTGCCGCATCGAAAGCGACTACTACTGCATCCGCATCGACAATTTTGCGCAGGCCTCGGGCCGCCCGAGCGCCATCATGGTCCTCGACCATCTGGCGCACGGCATCAACGATCGCGATGACCCGGGCCTGCTCTATTCGACCTATCTGCATTTCCTCGACGAGTATGCCCGCCGCCTATTGCCGACGCGCGAGGCTCTGCAGGCCTTCGTCGTGGGCGGCGGCGCGCTGACGCTGCCGCGCGCCTGGGCCCATGACCGGCCGGGAGCGGCGATACGCGTGGCGGAGATCGACCCGGCGGTCACCGGCGCGGCGGCGGCCTATATGTGGGCAACGCCGACGAACGGACTCCGGATCGATCACGGCGACGGCCGACTTATTCTGCAATCGCTGCCAATGGCGCGGCAATTTGACGTCATATTGGGTGATGCCTTCCACGACATCTCGATCCCTGCGCACCTGGTGACCAAAGAATTCCATGCGCAGATTCATGCCAGGCTCAAGCCTGACGGCTTCTATGCAGTCAACGTCATCGAGGGCGGTCCCCGTCCGCTCTTCCTGCTGAGCTTGCTCCGCACGCTGGCCGAGGAGTTCATCTCTGTCGAGGTGTGGGTGGATGCCACGGAACTCGACGCGGCGACGCGCATCACCTACGTCATCATCGCCGCCGACCTGATGACGCCGTTCGGCCGCCTGCAAAGCACGCGCGGCCTGCAACGCAACTGGGTCAGGCTGCCATCACCCGACCTCGCCCATCACGCGGCCACGCTCGGAGTGCCGATCCTCACCGACGACTACGCACCGGTCGATCGGCTGCTGGCGCACGTCATCTTTGACCCGGAGCTCGCCGAGCGCTAACGCCGCTGCGGCGAGGAGGCGGTTTTCTCGGCCCTATATTATGGATTTTGAATATAAGACCGATGGCGGCCAAGGCCGGCGTTTCGTGCCGCCGCTCATTCATACATTTCGCCGGATCTGCCCTTGGCCGCTCGCCCGTGATCGAATAGGTTGCCCTTTCATCTCGTTGTCGTGCGTGCTGGTTTGGGGTGATCGATGAGGCATTGGCCCATCCGTCTGATCCTGCTTGTCGTAATGGCGCTTGCAGTCGGCGACGCGCGGGCCCAGCCGCAGCCGGACGCACAGCGCTGGCTGATCGGCGAATGGGTCGGCGGTGACGGTGGGCGATTGCGCCCGCGCCGCATCGAGTTCAAGACATTGCGCGAAACTGCGCCCGGCGGACTGACCGCCGAAGGCGTGTTCGGCTATCTCGACAAGCGCCCCGCCGGGCCGATCAAAGCGCAGATCGACGGCAGCGCCGCCGCCGCCGTCGTCCGCTTCGAGACGCCGGGGAAGAGCAAGGTTGTCCTGCGGCGCCTGGGCGAGGGCGAGTTGGTTGGCACGTTCACGCTCGCTGGTGGGCAGCAATCTGCAATCCATCTTTACCGGGCGCTCACTGCGATCAACTGGCCGGGGCATACACGGATCGACCGGCATCTGATCGGCGGCTGGGTCGGTGAAACCGGCAACAGTCCGGTGCAGCGCTATCTCGAGCTGCGCGCCGTCCGCCAGATCGTCGACGGCCGCATCCTCGCGGCTGGCATCTATGGCGTCGCCGACGGCGACTACGAGCCGGTCACGGCCTTCATCGAACGGCGTGGAAACGACGTGACGCTGACGCTGGAGACGCCCGACAAGGCAAGGCTGGCCGTCACGCGGCGCAGCGACGGGGAGTATACGGGCTGGTTCGTTTCCCCTGACGGCCTGCGAACGACCGCACGATTTGTCAAGGCGGCGAGCTACATGCCGGGCCAGGAACCGGACGATCCGCTAAAGGCCGGCACAACCATCAGCAAAGGCGACCGCTTTCCGGATATCCAGTTCGTGAATGCCGCCGGCAAGCCGAAGAAGCTGAGCGATCTACGCGGCAAGCCGGTACTGCTCGTTTTCTGGGAGACCTGGTCGCCGTTCTGCAGGGACCAGATGCCGATTCTGAGCACGCTGCGCGGATCGTATGGCGACGACAAGCTCGCCCTCGTGCTGCTCAATATATCGGGGGGCGGCGAGGCAGCGCGCGCCTTCATGAAGAAGAACCAGCTCGATCTGCCGGTGAGCGAGGCCAGGACATGGCCGCCGCAGGGAACGATTCGCGGCATTCCGACGAATTTCCTCATCGACCGCGACGGCTCCGTGATCGAACGGTTCCGCTACGTGCCGTTCCACGATCTCGACGCAGTTATCAAGTCGGCGATCGAGCGGAATTGAAATCTAACGCCGGTCCGAGCCTTCGGCCGCGGGACGGTCCGGACTGGCGCGCGACGACGAGGCGGCTTCGAGCATGGCGCGGCCCTGCGGCGTCAGGACGACCGTTCCGCTGCCTCCCCTGTCGAACTCGACGAGCTTATCGCTGGTCGCGTCCTCCCAAATCGAAAGCCTCGGGCAACTTGTCCGCCACGTCTCCATGACGTCCGCATAGGTGCGGGGCCGGTCGGCGACCCATTCGAGGAATTGCAGCGTCAGAAAGCGTGCCGGTTCGGTCATCGGATTTTCTTCGGTTTGCATCCGCATAGCACGCCGCCGGGCCGACGTCACTCGTACATAACGTCACTCCGGCGCAATCCGCTCGCCGACGCTCCGCGTTCTTCGATAGTGCGGCTGCCCGTCGACCCCGCCGACACTTGGCTCCGGCACCGGTAGATTTGTTCGCGGCGAGGTCTCCCGTCGCAAGTGATCGGACACGCTCTGTGGCACATTGCGCCACCATTGATATTTTCCGTCCGGCGTCGCTTAATGGCGTCCGGCATTCAGACATGGAGGAGACAAAGATGACGCTACGCATCAATGGAGAGGCGCCGAACTTCAGCGCCGAGACGACGCAAGGCACGATCGATTTCCACCAATGGATCGGCAACGGCTATGCCGTGTTCTTCTCGCACCCCAAGGACTTCACGCCGGTCTGCACGACCGAGCTCGGTTATCTGGCCGTGATATGTTGCCGGAAGCGGCGGGCGCCACGTCGGAAGGCCGCACTGCCGCCGACAACGCCACCGTGCGCTCGGTTTTCATCATCGGACCGGACAAGAAGATCAAGGCGATGCTCACCTATCCGATGAGCAGCGGCCGCAATTTCGACGAGGTGATGCGGCTGCTCGATTCCATCCAGCTCACCGCCAAGCACCAGGTGGCGACGCCGGTCAACTGGAAACACGGCGAGGATGTGATCATCGTCCCGTCGGTGTCGAACGAGGACGCGCAGAAGGCGTTCCCGGGCGGCTGGAAGACGCTGAAGCCGTACCTCCGCGTCGTCCCGCAGCCCAAGGGTTAGTTACCGATCGGCGAGCGGTCGCCGGCGGGGAGGAAGCTCGCCCCGCAGCGCCGACGATGGCGCAAAACGCGAGTCCGCAGCTCCTCACCTTCTCCTGTGCCGGCTGCCACGGGCCCGGCGGGCATAGTCCCAGCACCATTCCGTCTCTCTTCGGGCGTACCGCCGATTCCATCGCCGAGATCCTACGCGCCTTCAGGACGGATCAGCGGCCGGCGACGATCATGAACCGGATCGCCAAGGGCTATAGCGACGCCGAGATCGACGCAGTCGCGCGCGAGCTCGCGACGAACTGGAAATGAGGGAGGGCTCCATGGTCAGCAAGCTCAGCCGCCGCCGCTTCACCAAACTCGCCGGCGCCGTCGGCGCGTCCTCGGCCTTCGGTCTATCGGCCTGCGCGACGATGGAGCCGCCCAAGGCCCGTGTCGTCGTCATCGGCGGCGGGTTCGGCGGCGCCACCGCCGCGAAATATGTGCGCGCGATCGATCCGGCGATCCACGTCACCCTGGTCGAACCGGGCCGGACCTTCGTCACCTGCCCGTTCAGCAACTACGTGCTGGCCGGCTTCAAGACGATCAACGACATCACCCACAACTACAACGCGCTCGCCGGCATGCACGGCGCGCGCGTCGTGCACGACACGGCCAGCGGCATCGACCCGGCGAAGAAGGCAGTCACGCTCGCCGGCGGCGAGACGCTGCAATACGACAAGCTGATCGTCGCGCCCGGCATCGATTTTCGCTGGGGCGCGATCGACGGCTACACCGAGGCCGCCGCCGAGATCATGCCGCATGCCTGGCGCGCCGGACCGCAGACGCTGCTGCTGCGCCGCCAGCTCGAGGCGATGGCGGATGGCGGCCTCGTCATCATGTCGGTGCCGGCCAACCCGTTCCGCTGCCCGCCCGGCCCCTATGAGCGGGCGGCGATGATTGCCCACTACCTCAAAGGGAACAAGCCGCGCTCGAAGATTCTGATCCTCGACGCCAAGGACAACTTTTCCAAGCAGCCGCTGTTCCAAGACGGGTGGAAAGCGGTCTATGGCGACATGATCGAATGGGTGCCGCTGTCCAAGGACGGCAAGGTAACCCGCGCGATCCCCGGCGAGATGACGGTCGTCAGCGAGTTCGGACAGAATCACAAGGGCGCCGTCGTCAATGTCATCCCGCCGCAATTCGCCGGCGCCATCGCCCGCAATGCCGGCCTCGCCAACCAAACCGGCTGGTGCCCGGTCAATCAGACCACCTTCGAATCGACGATCCACAAGGACATTCACGTCATCGGCGATGCCTGCCTCGCCGGTGCCATGCCGAAATCGGGATTCGCGGCGAACAGCCAGGGCAAAGTCGCGGCGCTGTCGGCAGTCAATGCGATCAACGGCCGGCCGACGGCCGCGCCGACTTATGTCAACACTTGCTACAGCCTGATCGCGCCCGACTACGGCATCTCGGTGACCGACGTCTACCGCATCACCGACCAGGGCATCGCGCCGACGCCGAATGCCGGCGGCATCAGCCCGCGCCAGGCGGACCGCGCCCAGCGCACGGGCGAGGCGCGCTACGCCGAAGGCTGGTACGCGGCGATGTCGCAGGATATCTGGGACGCGTGACGACGCCGCCGACGGCGGAATGACCGGAGCCGTCCTCGTGCACCGACTCATGCCGCTGGCGGCGGCGATCGCGCCGCTGCTGGTCGCGGCCTGTGGCAACTCGGATACAAACTTCTCCCAGTACCCGGGCTTCGCCGAGTACTTTGCCGCCAACCCGCGGACCCAGGTGTTGCCCACGCCCGCGGAACGGGCGCTGCTCGAGCAGCACCGGCCACGGCTGTTCCTGCCGCCCGGCAATCCAGGGCTGATCGATTTCTACGGCGACTATGTCGCTCAGGGCGCGTTAAACGACGCACAGGGCAACCTCGTCTCCGACCGCGTCACGCAGGACCTTCTCAACCGCTATCGCGACGATCCCCACGCTCTGTTCATACACCACCCGGCGACCGCACCAGTCCGACCGACGGTCTACGCCCGCGTCGATCGCGAAACCGTGGCGTCGCCCGGCGGCGCGCCGGAAGTCTTCACCTTCCTCACCTACAACGCCGTGTTTCGGGTTTCGGGGCTGCCTGCGGGCATGTCGAGCTGGCAGGAGTTCTTTTTGGGTCTGGTCGCGTCGCTCGACGATTGGCACCAGCTCGACCACTACACGGCGGCAACGTTGGTGCTCGACGGCGCGCAGCGCCCCGCCGCCTTGATGATGCAACAGCACAACCTGGTGCGGACCTACCTCATCGGTCGCGACGTCGAGCTGCCGGCCGACGGTCGCCCGCTGATTGACATCGCCATCCGTTCGAATGAGTTCTATCCGCATGCGCTGGGACAGGTGCGCCGCCGCGCCGCGCCGATGCCGACGATCGCCGGCATTCGCTACCTGATTTCGGGGCAAGGCCAGCCCGCATTCGAGGCCGACGATATTACCGACGGCGTCACTGAAGCCACATACGGCCTCGCCTATCTGCCGCACGACGACGCTTTTTATGCGTTCCAGGGCTGGCTCGGCGAGCGCCGCCGGCTGCCCGGTCGCAGCGGCCCACCGGGCGCCGACTACAACACGATCCCCGACCTCAAGCGCAGATCGGCGCAGATGTTCGCCGGCTATTTCCGCGAGGGCAGTGCCGCCGATCTCGCCCATCTTGACGCCACCGGCGCGGACGGGCGCTCCCATGTCGATGGCCGATTTGCGCGGCTGCAGGCGGAGACCTTCTTCCGCGACCGTGCCTGCGTCGCGCAGAATATCGCCGCATGTTGATCAGGTGCCGACCTTGGCCAGCACGTCGGCCTTGAGGAAGCGCTCGACGATCAGCATGAATCCGATCGACGGCACCAGCAGGATCAGCGCCGTGATCGATGAGATCTGGTAGTTGCCGCCCATGCTGGCGAGGAACATGTTGAGCGGCAGGGTTTGAATCTCCGGTGCGCCGACGAAATACGACCCCGTAAACTCGTCGAGCGATTCGAGGAAGACGAAGATCGCACTGGCGACGATGCCCGGTGCCGCCAACGGCAGCGTCACCGTGAAGAACGTGCGCAGCGCCGAGGCGCCGAGATTGCGCGCCGCCTGCTCGAGCTCGCGGTCGACCGAGGCAAAGGCGGCGGTGGTGATCCACACGCCGAAGACCAGGCCGTGCAGCGTGTGGACGAGCACCACGCCCAACACCGTCCCGTTGAGGCCGAACTCGTAGAAAATTCGCGCGATGTTGATGTAGACGGGCAGGCTCGGGAAGGCCTGCGGCAGCAGGAAGGCGAGCATGACCAGCGCGCGCCACGGGAGCTTTCCGCGGGCGAGGGCCAAGCCGGCCGGGATGGAGATGGCGAGGCACAGCACAACGGTCAACAGCGCGATCCAGATGCTGACCGTCAGCGACTCCATGGCGCGTCCGGTCGGCCGGAAGACGACCTCCCAGAAGCGGAAACCCCATTGCGACGGCAACTTGTTGGGGAAGTACCACGCCTCGGCCAGCGACCACAAAACGAGGTTGGCCAGCGGGCCGAAGATGACGAAGGCAAACAGCCCGAGCACGATCGCGCGCGGCAGCCAACGCCAGGCCGTGGCTTCGGTCATGCGCCGCTCCGCTCGCGCACGCTCTGGCGCAGATAGGCCCAAGCCGCGGCCCCGGTCAGGATATAGCAGAGGAGACCCAGCGCGTTGGCGACCCCATAGTCGCCATGCGCGTTGATGCGATAGGCCATGTCGACTGTGATCATGGTCGGCGTGCCGCCGCTGATCATCAGCGGCACCGACAGCACCGACATCATGGTGACAAACGACAGAATGAGCCCGACGACCAGGGTCGGCCGCACCTGCGGCACGACGATTTCAAACAGGATGCGTTGGCGCGAAGCGCCCAGATTGCGCGCCGCATCGATGGTCGAGCGGTCGAGCGACGCCATGGCGCCGGCCACCATCAGCGTCACGAACGGCGCCTGCTTCCAGACGAAGGTGACGATGATCCCGCGCCAGTCGAGAAAGCTCTGCGTCGACGCAACGTCGAGCAGACCGAGCGAAACGAATATATTGTTCATGAGGCCGTTCTTGGCGAGGAAGGTGCGCATGCACTGCGCCGCGACGATGAACGGCACGAACAGCGGCCAGCGGTAGAGCCAGGCCAACGCCATGACCGCCCATCGGTTTTCGCCGAGCGTCAGATACCCGCCGATGGCAATGGCGACTGCGACGATCAGCAGCGTCGAGACGGCGATGATGACGACCGTGAAGACGACGTCGCGCGAGTACAGCTCGTACCCTTTGGCGAAGTTGTCGAGCGTGAACTCGCCGGCACGGTCGGTAAACGCGCTGACCAGTGAGTAGCTGAGCGGATAGACGAACAGCGCCAGCACCACGACGAGGGCCGGCGCGATCAGGGCCAACGAGAGTGCGCGAGATTGGCTCACCTGCCGCTACCCCCCACCTTGACCCGGTCAAGGAGGCCGGTAGGGGCGGGTTTCAAACCCGCCCCTACGACAACCCCCTTCAACGAAGCCGCATCGCGGCCGGCGGAGTGCTCGCTCTAGTTGGGCTATTTCAGTTCGCGACCTGGCGCTCGTACGCCTCCAGGATCTCCTTGAAGTACTGCGCCATCGGCAGCGGCTTGCCCTTCGACGAGAGGTCCTGCGGCGTCACGTCCTTGAACAGCTTGTCCCACACTTTCGCATCGAGATGCGCCTGGACGTGCTGCGCGTCGATGCCGGGGTACCAGTTGAAGCGCTTGACGATGCCCTCCGCCTGGATCGCCGGGCTGGTGGCGAAGGCGACGAATTGCCGCGCCGCGTCGCGGTTCGCCGCTTTCTCCGGGATGATGTAGTACATCGGCTGGCCGGGCATGCCGGGCGACATGATCTCCAGCCGGATGTTCGGCGACATGCGGCCCTCGGCCTGCCACGTGTAGAACATGTCGACCCACACCGGGCCCATGGCGATCTCGCCGCGGTTCAGCATGTCGAGCGTGCCGGCGTTGCCCGGCGTGATGACGGCAGACTGGTTGAACTCCTTGAGCTTGGCAAGAGCCGGCGACCAGCCGTTTTGGACGCTGGCGTCGTAGGGACCCTGCATCAACTGGCTGGCATTCGGCGTGTTGGCGTAGATCCAGCCGACGACGAAGGCCTGGCCCGACATGCCGCCCTTGATGCCATTATGTCCGAATTTCTTCGGGTTGGCCTTCGCCCACGCCGCCAGCTCGTCAAACGTCTTTGGCGGATTCGGCACCATCGCCGGATTGAAGGCGATCGCCGTTTGGCTGTGGAACATCGGCATCACGTAGCCGTCGACGTTGGCGCCGAGCGCGTTGGTCGCCGTGTCGCGCGTGACGAGTCCGCCGGTCTGAATATTGGCGCGATACTTGTCGAGGACGCCGTCGCGGACCATCTGGCCGGCCATCGTCTGGTGGACGACGCCGACATCGACGTCCCACGACGCGACATTCGCCTTCTTCTGCGCGTCGAGGCGCTCCCAGATTTTCTGCGAGCCTGCCTCGCCCGGGCCGGTGCCGACGGCACGAACCTTCACGTTCGGGTTCTGCTTCTCGAACTGCGGGCCGAGGAAATCGGTGATGTAGTCGACCATGTTCTGGTCGCCCGCCGTCATGACGTTGAGCGTGACCCGGGCTTGCGCGTAGGCATCGGCCGCTAGGCCGTAGCCCAGTCCCGCCGCCAGCAAACCGGTGAGCAAGGTGCGTCTTTGCATGGTTTCCTCCCGTTCCGTGCGAGCCGGCGGCGACCCTAGCCGAGGCGCATGACATTCCTATGAATTACCCGAGGCGCCGCCCCGGGTCGCCAGATAAAGCACTCAAAGCAATGAGCGGCAGGCGGTCATTCGCGGCAAGCTGCTTACCGCAGATGCCGGCGAACGGGCCGCCGCCCGAATGTGCCGGGACGTCGATGGTCAGTGCTGCCAAACGCTTCCTCCCCGACGTAACGCCTTGCGTCCATGGGCATTTTCACCCGCGTCCAGGACGGCCGAGCGTGCCTGTTCAAGAAACTCTAGCACGTGCGGCTCGACGAGTCCTGTCCTGCCCCAAACCCGGTGGCCATTTCCCGGCAACTGTGAATATGCGACACTTATCGACTATCTGCCGCGCGCTCTGGCCGTTGTTCGACCAAGCGAAGCGTTGATGCGAATGAACACGCGCGACACCAAGCCGAGCCGCCGTGCGGGCCTCATCGCCCGCGTGGCGATGCTCGCCCTCGCGGCACTGACGGCAGCGGATAGCGGCCGCGCGCAGCCCGTGCCGCCGGAAGCCAGTCCCGTATTGCTGATCGAGGTAAAGGGCGCCATCGGCGTCGCCACCAGCGCCTATATTGCACGTGGGCTGGAGCTGGCGCAGAAGCGCGACGCCGCGCTTGTCGTCTTGCGCCTCGACACGCCAGGCGGGCTGGTCACCTCGACCCGTGATATCATCGAATCGATCCTCGGCTCCGCCGTGCCGGTGGCGGTCTATGTGGCGCCGAGCGGAGCGCGGGCAGCGAGCGCCGGCACGTACATCGTCTATGCCAGCCACATCGCAGCGATGGCCCCGGGAACCCATCTCGGCGCCGCCACCCCGGTCAGCCTCGGCGGACCGCCGGGCGTTCCCAGCCCGGCGGACCGCGAGCGGCGGCCCGGCGGCGATAAGGGCGACAACGCGCCAACCGACTCGTCGAGCGCGATGGAACGCAAGATCATCAACGACGCGGCGGCGTATTTGCGCAGCCTCGCGCAGTTGCGCGGCCGCAACGCAGACTTCGCCGAGAAGGCCGTCCGTAGCGCTGAGACAATGACGGCGGAAGAGGCGCGCGATGCGCAGGTCATCGATCTGCTGGCCGGAAGCATGACCGACTTCATGGCGGCGATCGACGGCCGCCGCGTGACGGTTGCCGGCGGCGCCGAGCGCACGCTGGCGACCAAGGAGGCGCCCGTCGAGACGATCGTGCCCGACTGGCGAACCATCATCATTGGCGTCATCACCGATCCGAACGTCGCTTACCTCCTGATGCTGGCGGGCATTTATGGAATCGCCTTCGAGATCTGGAATCCGGGCGTCGTCTTTCCGGGCGTGATCGGCGGAATATCGCTGTTGCTGGCCTTGGCTGCCTTCGCGGTCTTGCCGGTCAGCTACGCCGGCGCCTCGCTCATTGTGCTCGGCATCGCCTTGATGATCGCCGAAGCCTTCACGCCAGGGGTGATGGCGCTCGGCATCGGCGGGTTGATCGCCTTCGTCGTTGGCTCGATCTTCCTGTTCGACCCGGGCGATATCGGCATCGCGTTCGGCGTGTCGTGGCCGACCATCGCGGCGGCGGCGGCGACTAGCGGCGCGTTCTTCTTCCTCGTCCTCGGCTTTGCGCTCCGCGCGCGGCGGCAGCCGGTTGTCACCGGCATCGAGGAGATGATCGGCAGCCGCGGCCAGGTGCTCGACTGGACCGGCACCACCGGCCACATTCATCTTCACGGCGAGGTGTGGCAGGCGCGCGCAGGCGTGTCGCTGGCGCCGGGCACAGCGGTGCGCGTGGCGCGGCTTGATGGTCTCACTGCGGTCGTCGAAGCCACCGACGCGGCCGCGCCGCCTCCCTCGGAAAGGTGATCCATGTTCGATTTCCTCGGTATTGCGCCGGCCATTGTCCTGCCGATCGCGGTCGTCGTGATCGCGCTCGTCTACTCGATCAAGATTCTACGCGAATACGAACGTGGGGTGGTCTTTCTGCTCGGGCGGTTCTGGGGCGTGAAAGGACCGGGCCTGATCATCATTGTGCCGGTCATCCAGCAATTCGTCCGCGTCGACCTGAGAACCCGCGTGCTCGACGTTCCCAGCCAGGACGTCATTTCGCGCGACAATGTCTCGGTGAAGGTGAACGCCGTTCTTTATTACCGGGTGATCGACCCGCAGAAGGCGATCATCCAGGTCGAGCATTATGACGTCGCGACCAGCCAGCTCGCCCAGACAACGCTGCGATCCGTGCTCGGCCAGCACGAGCTCGACGAGATGCTGGCGGAGCGCGACAAGCTCAACAACAACATCCGGCAGATCCTCGACTCGCAGACCGATATCTGGGGCATCAAGGTGCAAAACGTCGAGATCAAGCACGTCGATCTCAACGAGAACATGGTGCGCGCGATCGCCCGCCAGGCGGAAGCGGAGCGGCTCCGGCGGGCACGGATCATCGAGGCTGAGGCGGAGCTGCAGGCGTCGCATAAGCTGCTCGAGGCCGCCACGGTCCTGGCGGGAAAACCGCAGGCAATGCAGCTCCGCTATCTATCCTCGCTGCAAAACATCGCCACCGAACGCTCCAATACCATCGTCTTTCCGCTGCCGATCGACTTGCTCGAGGTTTTCTCCGGACGTGCGCGCAACGGCGGCGACGGCGACGGCGAAAAACGGAGCTGAGCGCCGCTCAGCCCTGCGGCGCCGGATAGAGATGCAGCGCCGTCGGCGGCAGCCGGATGCCGATCTCGGCGCCCGTTTCCCGGCGGTCCTCGTCGTCCACCATGAACTGCCGTTCGCCGACGCGCACGGCATAGCGCCAGAAGCCGCCCGGATACGAGGCCTGCACGATCCGCCCGCGCAGCACCAGATCGCCCGGCGCGGGCCGGGCGTCGGCGCCGATGAGGCGCGCCGCCTCGCTGCGGAAATGGGCGACGACCGCTCCGGACAGCGGCCGGCCGTCGGCGGGCAGCTCGGCCTCGGCATTGTGCGGGCCGGCGGCGATGACGACGCGGTTGTCGCCGGCCAGTGCCTTGAGCTCGACCGAATTCGTCGCCCCCATGAAGGCGGCGACGAACGGCGAGTTCGGCCGGTTGTAGACCTCCTCCGGCGGGCCCGCCTGCACGATCTGGCCGGCGTCGAGTATGACGATGCGATCGGCCATCACCATCGCTTCCTCGCGATCATGTGTCACATGGATGGTGGTGATGCCGAGCGCTTGCTGCAGCGACTTGATCTCGTGGCGCACCTCTTCGCGGATGCGCGCATCGAGGTTGGACAGCGGCTCGTCCAGCAAGAGAATGCGGGGATTGATGGCGAGGGCGCGGCCCAGCGCGACGCGCTGGCGCTGGCCGCCGGAGAGCTGCGTCACCATGCGGTCGCCGAGGCCCTCCAGCTTCAGCATGGCGAGCATCTCGTCGACGCGTTTGGCGATCGCGTCGCGCGTCTGGCCGCGCAGCCGGAGGCCGTAGCCGATGTTGCGCGCCGCGGTCATGTGCGGCCATAGGGCGTAGGATTGGAACACCATCGCCATGTCGCGCTTGTCGGGCGGCGCGTGGGTGATGTCGCGCTCGCCGACGCGGATGCGGCCGGCCTCGACCGCGACGAAGCCGGAGATGGCGCGCAGCAGCGTCGTCTTGCCGCAGCCCGAGGAGCCGAGCAGCGCCACGAACTTCCCCGGCTCGACGGTCAAGGATACCTTCTTTAGCACCTTGACGGCGCCGTACGAGACCTCGACATTCTCGGCTACCAGCGTGCTCCCGGCCACTTCTTCGGCGCTCCCTACTACGGCCTCGTTTGTGCGCCAGCCATTCTAACCGACCGCCGAGGAATCTCAATCCAACTCCATCGCCGCATTGCCTGCGGCACGCCATTCCCGCAGAATTCGGGCCGTGAGCCGAACCGTTCGGGCCGGAAAACAATGAAGGGGACTCCATGAATCGGATCGATCTGCAGGGCCGCCGCGCCGCGGTAACCGGCGCGGCGCGCGGCATCGGGCTTGCGGTCGTCGAGCGCTTTCTCGAGTCCGGTGCCGAGGTCAGTCTGTGGGATGTCGACGCGCACGCGCTCGACGCCGCCGCCAAGCGCCTGGCGGGACGCGGCAAGACCCATATGACGGTCGTCGACGTGGCCGATCCGGCCTCGGTCGACGCGGCGACGCAGGCGGCGATCGGCCAGATGGGCGGGATCGACATTCTGGTCAACAACGCCGGGATCACCGGCCCGATTCAGAAGACCTGGGAGTACTCCCCCGAGGATTGGCGGCGGGTGCTGGACGTCGACCTCACCGGACCGTTCCTCTGCTGCCGCGCCGTCGTGCCGCGCATGCTCGCCCAGAAATACGGGCGCATTGTCAACGTCGCCTCGATCGCCGGCAAGGAAGGCAATCCGAATGCCCCCGCCTATAGCGCCGCCAAGGCGGGGCTGATCGGGCTGACGAAGTCGCTGGGCAAGGAGCTTGCCGAGAGCGGCGTTCTCGTCAACTGCATCACGCCGGCCGCCGCCAAGACCGACATCTTCAAGCAGATGACCGAGCAGCACATCCAGTTCATGCTGTCGAAGATCCCGATGGGCCGCTTCGTCGAGACCAACGAGATCGCCGCGCTGATTGCCTGGCTCAGCTCGGAGGATTGCAGCTTCACCACCGGCGGCGTGTTCGATATTTCCGGCGGCCGGGCGACGTATTGAGCGGGCCATAGCGTAGACGCGGGGGAACCAATGCGGCGGCAACACAAGACGGAAAAACTGTCAGCGGTGCGCAAGCGGCTCTTTGTATCCGTGCTATCGGACGTGCTCGACGGGATGGGCTATCGCGATCAGGCGATGGCGCCGGCGATCCGCCCGCTCGACGATACGCTGGTCCTGCTCGGCCGCGCCCGCACCGGGCTCTACCGCGACGTCTACGAGGTGCCGATCGACCGCAATCCCTACGAGCTGGAGATCGCCCTCATCGACGATTTGAAGCCCGGCGAGGTCGCCGTGCTCGCCTGCGGCGCCTCGGGGCGCATCGCGCCGTGGGGCGAGCTGCTGTCAACCGCGTCGCGGGCACGCGGCGCCGCCGGCTGCGTCACCGACGGCCTGACCCGCGACATCCGCGCCATCCGGGCGATGAAGTTCCCGGTCTTCCACGGCGGCATCGGCCCGCTCGACTCCAAGGGGCGCGGCGAGGTCGCGGCGATCGACGTGCCGGTCGAATGCGCCGGCGTCCGCGTCGAGCCGGGCGATCTCGTGTTCGGCGATGCCGACGGCGTCGTCGTCATCCCGCGCCGCATCGAGGAAAAGGCGCTGGCCCTCTCCTTCGCCAAGGTCAAGGGCGAGGGCCGTACCCGCGCCGAGCTTCGCCGCGGCGCCAAGCTCGGCGATGTCTTCAAGCGGCACGGCATTCTCTAGCCCGTGTGGACATAATGAGCGGGCAATGAGCTGATGCCCCTGCACGCAGTCCGGCGGCAAGCACCGATCACTCCGGCAACCCCGCCCGGCGCAGGCCATCGAGGAACGCATCGAGGCTTCCCGGCTTCTTCATGAAGACGCCGTAATAGAGCCGCATGCTGGAAACCGTGGTGTGGGGGTTCAAGGCGAGCAAGCGCTCCACCCATACACGTCCTTCGTCGAGCCGCCCCAACAGGCCGCAGGTCGCCGCCTTCATACGCAACGCAGGCGGAAAATTCGGCGACTCATGAAGTGTCTTGTCGCCCCACGACGAAGCCTCCTCATAACGACCCGCCGTGAAATGCGCGAAAGCGGACCATAGCGAACAGAAATACCCCTCAGCATCCAGCGGGCTGAGCCGTGCAGACCGCTCCAAATGAGCGATTGCCAGCCCGGCGTCGCCGAGGAACGCGCGGACCGCACC
>JACQDQ010000186.1 GCA_016201015.1 Pseudomonadota bacterium
CCCACTCGCCCGAACGCATGTCGAATTTCGCGCCGTCGCCGCGACGGATGACGCCGATGCCTCGACGATCACGATGAAGAACGGCGAATCGTTCCATATCGCCCGATCGATCGAGCTCGATGAGACCGACATTCAATCGGCCAAAGCGGGACGGCGTGGCATCGCCACGGCATTTGCCACGCAATACACGTATTTCATCACTCTCGACACGACTCCGAACGGACGCGAGCGGCTGGCACGATCCACGAAAGCACATCTCTATGGTGACCCCGCCATTCTGGTCGGCGGCTCCCTCGTCTATGTAGCCCAGGTGATGGAGCCGATCACTGATGGCCGGTTTGAATTGGCCGGCAGCTTCAGCGAGGCGGAGGTCAACAGCCTGGCTGCCAGCCTCAATCGCCGTTAACCGCAATGACCCGCAACCAACGGCATGCTGTGAGCATTGTTTTGCTCCCCCTGATGCTCGTCACGGCGGGCACAGGTCGCGCGCTATCGGCCGAGGAGTCCTTGCCGCGGATCCCGGTGATCGAGGGCTGCGGGCGGCCGCTGCCGGCATTTCCTGGCAACGCCGGCGACCTGAAGGCGATGTTCGATGCCGATCCGGCGAGCTTCATCCGGCTGCTCGCGGATTCCTATGCCAAGGACGTAACAAGGCTCTGCAACGGGTCGCCCAAGTTGCGGAACACGCTCACGGCGCATGTCGTCGCTATTTGTTTCGTCGCCGCGGCCGGAGTCGATGACCCCTATCCCTATGTCGGCGGCGATATGCTGATCATCGAGACGAGGCCCGGCGACTACAGTCACGAACGGTTTCGGCGCGACTTGGCCAAAGCCATCGAGCGCGGCTCGATTGCCGAGCCGATCATGGAATGCAGGAGGACAAATGGTTGAACAAGCTATTCTGCCCGTCGCAAGGCAGCGGCGCAGCGGATGCAGGCCGATGGGATTGATCCCATGACCGACCGTGACATCGCGGACCGGAGCAGGGCCGAGCGTCTCGAGCAGCAGGGCGACGCCAATGTCTTGGCCGGGGAGCCTGCAGCCGCGTTTTACAGCGACGCGCAACGCATTCTGATGCCTGCCGGGGCGACGTGGTCCGACACCGAGGAGTACGACCTGCGGATGGCGGCATTTCAGCGCCTGCAAGAGAAGCTATGGGCCTTGGGTCCGGACGGGCGGCTGCATTCCCCGGCTGCACGGCACCTGTTTGCTTCAGGCGGCGGGCAGCAGGCCGTCCCGACAGCCAAGAAGCCCGACGCCTCGAACGGTGCCTACCAAACCTTTCTCAAGAGCATGGAGATCGGCTACGAACAATGGCATGACGGCGTCGGCTACGACCTCGACGCGCTCGCGAAGATGGAGAAACGCGACCGCAAGGCCGTGACGCAGCTTCTGGTCGGGCGCCTTGCCTCGCGCGCAGACTGGCGCGATATCGAAGCGCTGGGCGCGCTTGCGACGCCAGAAGCGACCCGGGCGATCAAGAACGCACTGCGCTCGGCGAAGCCGGAGATCCGCCTGCACGCGGCCAAGCAACTTGCCGACCTCGACATGGCCGTCGATCTCGACAAGGTGATCGCCGAGGTTCTTATGATCGGCGAGCACGGCAAAGGACTCTCGCTCGCCATCGACCTCGCCGCGGAACATCCGACGCCGCTTTTGCGCAAGACGCTCCTCGAATGCGCGCTCGACGGCAAGCCGGACGTCCGCGTCCACGCCGCGGCGCTTTCGCTCTATCTCGCTGGGAAGGCGGACGAGCCGTTCGACTGGAACCACCGGCCGTTCTTCCTCCGTTTCGGCGAAGACGACCGAAAGGAGCGGCTAAGCGCATATAAGGAGCTTTGCCAGCGCATCGGTGTCAAAAGCGATGAACGCCGATGATCTACGCGATCGGTGTGACTCTTCTGGCAGTCGGCGCCATCGTGCTGGGTCTAACCAACCGATGGCGGCCTGCGACGACCGACACGGTTCCCGCCGGCTTGCGGCCATTCGATCACGGCCTTACCGTTGAATAGGAGTTCGTCTCATGTCGACGCGTTGTCGAATGGCTCTTGCGATGCTGATCGCGCTTGCGGCCACGCCTTCGCTCGCTGCGGAAACGCTCCAACCACCTTATCCAAATGTCTGGGGCCGCGAGCTGCCGGGCGTCGCACGATTTTTCGCGCCGATGGGCGATGATATCGTCACCGCCTTCTCCGTCACCCAACCGGACCAAAAATTCGAGGCGGGCGAATTCTGGCTTGAAGGCTTTTTTGGCGGCCATCGCCGCCAATCCAGCTTCGCGGAGTTCGAGGCTCTTTACCATGCAGCCGCCAACTCCGCGCAGGGCCTCGGAACGTTTTCGAACTCGGGGCGCATCGGCTTCGCCGACGGCTCGGCAATCGCCGTCGAAGAGTTGGTACGGCACCGCGACGACCGATGGACCTGCGACGTTCCCGTACCGGCGATGGTGAAGCGCAATGCCGCGGGCAAGGTGCTGTGGCGCAAGATCGTGGTCCGGCTCCTGAATCGGCCAGTACAGGCGAAGGCCGACGAGAACTGCAAAGACGCCGGGCAACCCTTCACGATCAAGGTCGATTTCTGGGGCCTCACATATAACGAGATCTATGGTCTCGCGGACGGCACGTTTCTCGCCCGGTTCAACGGTGTCGCCGACGACGACGCGAATCTGGGCGATGCGCGGGGGAGCGGCGGCGACCGGCGATTCGTGATCCGCTTTGACGCCGAGCTCGGCACACCCTTCCTGTCGACGCTACCTGACGTCATAGTTGCTGACGCGGCAGTGCTCGAACCGGTTATTGCGGACGCCGTGAAACACCCGCAGCGGACCGCGGCCGCCGGACGCAGTCGCTTTCACGACCGGGTCTATGAAGCCCTGAGAAAGTTCAAAGCCGCAGGCCCATAGCGATCTGACCCGCCACGGCACAGTGAGCAGGCAACCGATCCTGGAGGACCAAATGGCCGCCGCACTCACCCGCCTGGCCGCCGCAGCAATGCTTTGCACAATCGCGTCCGGCCTTTCCGCGGCTGGTATCGCCGCCGACATGCAGCACCCGGCCCGGCTGGCCGGCGAAATGTTCATCGCAGGCGCCACGTTGGTCGACCCGCCGCCGGGCGAGCCCAATGACACGCACGTTTACTTCAGTCTTTCCGGCGCCGCCGCGCGGCAACTATATCGCTCGCTCAAGGCGGCCGAGATCTTGGATGCCTGCACGCCCGGGCGTCGCATGAAGACGGTGGGAAACGTCCGCTGCAGCGTCGGTTCGAAGACAAACGACGCGCTCTGCGACTTCGCCATCGATCTTGCGCGCGGCACCGTCGCGCCGGGTTCCGTGTGCTAAGAAGTCGACCGAACGGAACAATTGAAACCGCAACCCGCCGCGTCGGGTTTCGCCAGGGGAAAGGTCGGACATGAGATACCTGCTCAACCTGCCGCTGGCCGTCGCCATTCTTGCCGGCTGGCTATATCTGTACCTTACATTGGCGTGGGCGCCGACGTCGGACTCGCGGATCGCGAGTGCGTTCTATACCTTTGCCGCAATCGTGATCTGCTGGCTGATGCTGACGATCATGCTGGCTGGATGCGCGGCGGTTGGGGGGTTCGATTGGCTGCCGGTGCAGAGCCGCGGCGGCGCCATCGCTTTGGTGCTGGCCGCGATCGTGGCACTCGCTCTCCTGTCCGCCCTGCCGAT
This sequence comes from Pseudomonadota bacterium, assembly GCA_016201015.1. Classification (GTDB taxonomy): domain Bacteria; phylum Pseudomonadota; class Alphaproteobacteria; order CACIAM-22H2; family CACIAM-22H2; genus JACQDQ01. The sequence continues at coordinate 3,690 of JACQDQ010000186.1, forward strand.
CGGCCTCACCATAGAGGCGGGCGTCGGCGGCAGCATCAAGACGAGCGATATCGGCTTCGTCGTCTGGTCGGCGCGCCTCGTCACCGTCGCCCTACCGCTCGTCCTGCTTGCCTACGCGGCGTGGCTGGTCAACGCGCCGGTGGAGCTCCGCGACGCGGCAGGGCTGCGGTATGCGGCGCTTGGCGTTGTCGTTTTGCTCGGTGTCGTCGCCACGGGCGTCACGATCAAACTCAATGCCCATTCGGCCGCGGAGGCGGATGCGGACGCCGCCGTCCGGCAGCAGGCGGCCGACCAACGCGTCGATGAGAACCGCCGCAGACTTGCGGTGCTGACCGACGCGGATCCGCTGATCAAATGGGACGAATTCGTCGGCTATAATATGCCGGAGGATCTCCGCAACGAGGCGCTGCGGCGGATCGCGGCGCGGCCCACACTCGAGGCCGACCTCGTGGCGGGCCTCGCTTCCAAGAATCCGCTGTGGGTCCAGGAAGTTCTGTCGCTGATCGAGCTCGCGCCTTTCGCACCGTCGGCCACGCTCGCCGAGCCGGTGCGGGCGGCGATCATTGCTCTTGCCGATGACGTCCGCCAGTCGGCGACGACCGCACGAAGCGATGAACGGGACAAATATGTCGATCTCTATTTCCCGAGCCGTCTGGCGCGGGTGAATTCCGTCGCGCGGCGCATGGCAGACAGTGCCGGCATCGATATGCGAGACGCGGTCGATGCCATGCGGCGCGCCGTCGTCGAGGCATATCCGAAATCGATGGCGGCGCGGGCCTACCCGAAGGAGGCCAATGATACCGCGCGCCAGATCGAGAAGGCATTGGCGGCAAAGCGGAAGTGAAGGCGGTGGGGTTGACCTCCTCGACCCCGCAGTTGTCGGCGTGCATCAATGGAGACTATAGAGAACGCGGCGGCAGGTTGGGCCGGCCTAAGTGAATGCCATGGAGGTCACTTCTCGATGCCGCGCCGCCGATCTTGATCGGGCCCATCGGCGCGACGAACACCGGAACGTTGGCGGCGGCGAACGGTTGATTGCCGAGGATGATGTCGGCCGCCTTCTCGCCGATCATGATGGTAGGCGCATTGAGATTGCCGCTTACCAGCTTCGGCATGATCGAGGCATCGACGACTCGCAGACCCTCGACGCCATAGACGCGGCACTCGGCATCGACCACCGCCATCTCGTCGGTCCCCATCCTGCAAGAGCAGCAGGGGTGATACGCGCTCTCCGCCTTCGCGCGCACGAAGGCGTCGATGTCGGCGTCGCCGACCACCTTTGGTCCCGGGGCGAGTTCCGATCCTCGATACGGATCGAAGGCCGATTGGGCGAAGATCTCGCGTGTCAGGCGCACCGCTTCGCGCATCTCCTGCCGATCGGCTTCGGTCATCATGTAGTTGAAACGGATTCGCGGATGGTCGCGCGGCTCTGCCGAGCGCAGCTTGACGTAACCTCTGCTCGCGGGGCGCATCGGGCCGACATGCGCCTGGAAGCCGTGGCCATCGTGCGATGCCTTGCCGTCGTATGAAATCGCGATCGGCAGGAAATGATATTGCAGATTCGGATGCTCGGCGTTCTCGTTCGAGCGAATGAAGCCGCCCGCCTCGAACAGGTTGGTCGCCCCCCAGCCGTTGCGGCACAGCAGCCACCGCAGGCCGACCCGCAAGCGCCCCAACGGCTTAGTGGCAAAATAGAGCGTGATCGGCTGCGTGCAGGCATGCTGTACGTAGATCTCGAGATGATCCTGCAGATTCTCACCAACGCCGGGCAGGTGAGACATCCTCGGAATGCCAAACGCCCGCAACTCCTCGGCATTGCCGATGCCGGAGAGCTGCAAAAGCTGTGGCGAGTTGATGGCCCCGCCACACAGAATCACCTCGCGTTCGGCGCGCAACGTCACGGTGCGGTCGGCCGAGGTCACTTCGACGCCGACGGCGCGTTGGCCTTCGAATACGACGCGACGGGCCGATGTCTTTGTCCGGATTGTGAGGTTCGGCCGGGTCATGATCGGGCGGAGATAGGCCTTGGCGGTACTCCAACGCTCGCCGTTCTTCGTCGTCATCTCCATCGGCCCGAAGCCCTCTTGCTGGTATCCGTTCATGTCGGACGTGAACGGGTAGCCGGCCTGCTGCGCCGCCGTGACGAAAGCGGCGTAAAGCGGGTTGCCGGTCTTCGGGGAGGAGACGTGCAATGGCCCGTCGCGGCCGTGATAGATGTCGGCGCCGGCCTCGTGCGTCTCGGCCCTGCGGAAATACGGCAGACAGTGCGAATAGGACCAGTGCTCCATGCCGCGCTGCGCCGCCCAACCGTCATAGTCGAGTGCGTGACCGCGGATATAGACCATGCCGTTGATCGACGAGGAGCCGCCCAGGACGCGGCCGCGCGGACAGTACATCCGCCGTTGGTCCATGTACGGCTCGGGTTCCGTGTAGTAGGCCCAATTGAATTTGTCGCTCGCCAGCGGCTCGGCGAAGGCGGCGGGCATGTGAATATAGATGCTGCGATCCATCGGCCCGGCCTCGACGAGCAGGACCCGGACCGCCGGATCGGCAGTGAGCCGATTGGCCAGGACGGCGCCCGCGGAGCCGGCGCCGACGATGATGTAGTCGAAGCGTTCCATTGCCTGTGGCGCGGGCGCGGTCAATCGACCGTTCAATACGGCGCCTGCACGTCGCCCAGCTCGACGTAGACGCTCTTCAACTGGGTGTAGTGCTCGATCGCAGCGAGGCTGTTCTCGCGGCCGAGGCCGGATTGCTTGTAGCCGCCGAACGGCATCTCGATCGGCGTGATGTTGTAGTTGTTGATCCAGCAGGTTCCGGCCTCGAGCAGCGCGATAACGCGGTGCCCGCGCGCGATGTCGCGCGTGAACACGCCGGCGGCAAGGCCGTACTCGGTGTCGTTGGCGCGCCGAATCACTTCGATCTCTTCGGCGAACGTGAGGAGTGACATGACCGGCCCGAAAATTTCTTCGCGCACGATGCGCATATCATCGGTGCAGCCGTCGAAAATCGTCGGTTCGACGAAATAGCCGCCGCGTAGCCGCGGATCGCTCGGCCGGCCGCCGCCGACGACCAAGCGTGCTCCTTCGCGTCTGCCGACCTCGACATAGTCGAGGACCTTGCGCATATGCTCTTCGGAGATTAGCGCGCCGACCTGCGTCGCGGGGTCGAGCGGATCGCCGATGCGCATCTTCTTCACCCGCTCGAGCAGCTTGGCGAGGAAGGCATCCTTGATCGGCGCCTCGACGAAGACGCGCGTGCCATTGGAGCAGACTTCGCCCTGGGTAAAGAAGTTCGCCATCAGCGCGGCCGCGACGGCGTTGTCCAGGTTCGCATCGGCGAAGACGATGAGCGGCGACTTGCCGCCGAGCTCCAGCGTCACACGCTTCAGCGTGGCCGCCGCGGCGGCCATGACCTTGCGGCCGGTACCGACCTCGCCGGTCAGCGACACCTTGGCGATCCGCGGATGGCGCGTCATCGCCTCGCCGGTCGCGGCCGGACCTTGGACAACGTTGAACGCGCCGTCCGGCACGCCGGCCTCGCTGTAGATCTCGGCGAGCTTCAGCGCCGTCAGCGGAGTCAGTTCCGCCGGCTTGAACAGCATCGCGTTGCCGCAAGCAAGCGCCGGCGCCGACTTCCAGCAGGCAATCTGAATCGGATAGTTCCAGGCGCCAATGCCGGCCGTGACGCCGAGCGGCTCGCGCCGCGTATAGGCGAAGGCGCTCTTGCCCAGGTCATAGTGATGGCCGTGCAGGGTCGCCGCGACGCCGGCGAAATACTCGATGCACTCGGCGCCGGAGAGCACATCGACGGTGCTTGCCTCCGCGATTGGCTTGCCGGTGTCGGTTACCTCGAGTTCGGCCAGCTCCTTGTTGCGTTCGCGCAGCAGACGGACGGCATTCATGAGCACGCGACCGCGTTGCGCGCCAGTCAAGGCCGACCACGTTTTGAATCCTTGCTCTGCCGACACGACAGCGCGGTCGACATCGGCGGCGTTTGCCACCTGTACCCGGCAGATGATGTCGCCCGTCGCCGGATTGATGTCGTCGAATGTCTCGCTGGACGTCGCATCGACATAGCGGCCGCCGATATAGAGCCTCTGCTCAGGCAGGTTCCGCATGTTGCACCATCCGCAATTGCGCCTCGAGGTAGTCCACAGCTATTCGACGCCGATGCTCTGCATCGATCCTCCCGCCGGAAAACGCTGCATGCAGCCACAGGCCGTCGATGATGGCGCACAAGCCTTCCGTCGCCTCGGCCGCGCGCTCCGGGTCCATCAACTGCTTGAGGCTGTGCCGCAGATTCGAGCGCATGCGACGATCGATGATCCGCTGTATGCGGGCAAAGCGCGGACGGGTCGGAACCGCGGCCCAGAAGCTCAGCCATGCGGCGACGCTGTCTTCTGTCAGGACCGGTGCGGCAAAATTGCCGTCGATCACGGCGATCGCACGCTCCTTCGGCGTGCACGCGGCGGCCAGGCGTTGAACGATGCCGCGCCACAATTCGGCGGCAAGCGCCCGCAGCGTCGCCTCGAGCAAATCCTCCTTATTCTCGAAATAATGGTGGACGATGCCGGTCGACACGCCGGCGCGCCGGCTGATTTGCGAGACCGTCGTCTCGGCAAAGCCGTTCGCGCGGATCGACGCGATGGTCGCGTCGATCAATTGCCGGCGACGTATCGGCTGCATGCCAAGCTTGGGCATA
>JACQDQ010000206.1 GCA_016201015.1 Pseudomonadota bacterium
GAGTTGATAGGTGCGTACGCGGCCCGTCTTCTCGGAGCGCACCAGTCCACACCCCTCCAGAACCCTCAAGTGCTCGACGAACGATGGCAGGGCCATGTCGAACGGCCCGGCGAGCTCGCTGACGGATGCGGGGCTTCTGCCTAAGCGTTCCAGCACGTGACGGCGCGTAGGATCGGACAGCGCGCGGAAAACACCGTCGATAGGCCGGGCGTTCAGGCTGGCGGCTCGTCCGGTCATGGCCGATCATACTCCGACGGTTCGTGCTGGCTGGTAGGTAAGGATCATGGCGCCGTTTTCGAGCGGATACCCGGATGCGACTTTAGAACAAGCCAAAACTTAGGGCAATACCTAAGTATTTGCGACCCGCCGGGAAATTGCCGGGTTCGCCGGCGCCGGGCAGCATCGCATCAATCGCCTTGCCGACGCCGCCAACCAGGGACATTCTGGCGCCCGCTATATCGATAGCTGCGATAGGAGCCTGCCGTGAGCGTCGCATTCTTGGTCACGTCGTTCATCGTCGTCGTCTCACCCGGCACCGGCGTTCTCTACACGCTGGCTGCAGGCCTCTCGCGCGGATTCCGCGCGAGTGTCGTGGCTGCGTTCGGATGCACGATCGGTATTGTCCCGCACATGGCAGCCGCGATCGTGGGACTGGCGGCCCTCTTGCATGCCAGCGCGCTCGCCTTCCAAACCTTCAAATATGCGGGCGTGGCCTATCTTCTCTACATGGCTTGGAACGCACTGCGCGAGCACGGCGCGCTGAGGGTGGAGAAGGAGGTCGGTACCCGCTCGGCGGCTCAGGTGGCCGTCACGGGCGTGTTGATCAACATCCTCAATCCGAAGCTGTCGATTTTCTTTCTGGCATTCCTGCCGCAGTTCGTCAGCGCGGACGAGATAAATCCGCTTTCGCGCACGCTCGTGTTGAGCGCCGTGTTCATGCTTATGACCTTCGTGATATTCGTCGGCTACGGGCTGTTCGCTGCCTCGATTCGCGACCACGTGATCTCGCGTCCGCGGGTGTTGACGTGGATGCGCCGTACCTTCGCCGGCGCATTCGCCGCGCTTGGTGTCAAACTGGCGCTTGCCGATCGTTGAAGGATGCGTTTCGCTCATCGGCCAAGATGGCGGCGACCCTTAGTCAGCGGGTGCGATCTCCGCTTGGGGCGCTAAGCAGACCGGGTCGAACGCGGTTGGTGAATGTCGACCACCTGTCGGCCATGAGTTCCTCGCCGCCTGCGCGACGCGCATCGTCAATGAGGTGCGCGGCATCGACTGTGTCGGCTACGACGTGACCTCGAAGCCGCCCGGCACCATCGAGTGGGAATGAGGGCATGGCGAAGACCGTGACGATCTACGGCATCAAGAATTGCGACACCATGAAGAAGGCGCGGGCGTGGCTCGACGAACACGGCATCGCCTACGCGTTCCACGACTACAAGGCCGAAGGCGTCGAGAGCGGCATGCTTCAGAGGTGGGCGCGAGCGGCGGGTTGGGAGACGCTGCTCAATCGCGCCGGCACGACGTTCCGCAAGCTGCCGGAGACGGACAAGGCGGGGCTCACCGAGAAGAAGGCCATCGCGCTGATGCTTGCCCAGCCCTCCATGATCAAGCGCCCGGTAGTGGACGTAGACCGCGAGCTGATCGTGGGATTCGAGCCCGAGACATACGCCAAGGCGTTCCGTTAGAGCAAGTTCCGACTAGGTAGACTGATGAGAGCCGCCGTTGATTTCGATCGTCATGCCGGCGCAAGCCAGCATCGAGGACCAATGCGCTACCATTAACCTCTGGACCCAGGCTTTCGTCGGGGTGACGAGACGGGTATAGCTAGTCGGAAACCGCTCCAACCAATCGAGCAGGAGTAGGCGATGACGGCGAATGCCGCGGCGGTCCTGAAGCGGAGCCTACGCGACAAGCCATTGACCGCGATCATCGGCGCCCATAATGCGCTGAGCGCGCGGCTGGCCGAGCAGGCCGGCTTCGACGGCATCTGGGCGAGCGGCTTCGAGCTGTCGGCCGCCTACGGCGTGCCCGATGCCAGCTTGCTCACCATGACGCAGCATCTGGAGGCTGCGCGCGCGATGGCCGAGGCGGTGTCGGTGCCGATCGTCGCCGATATCGATACCGGCTTCGGCAATGCCGTCAACGTCATCCACGCCATCGAGCGCTACGAAGCGGCGGGCATGGCCGCCGTGGTCATCGAAGACAAGTTGTTTCCCAAGGACACCAGCCTGCTCGCCGGCGGGCGGCAGGAGCTGGTGCGCATCGAGGAGTTCGAAGGCAAGATCCAGGCGGCGCTCGCGGCGCGGCGGAACCCCGATTTCCTAATCGTCGCCCGCGTCGAAGCGTTGATTGCGGGAGCGGGACAGGCGGAGGCGAAGCTGCGCGCCGAGCGCTACGAGGCGGCCGGTGCCGACGCCATCCTCATCCATTCAAAATCGAGGACTCCGGCCGAGGTCGTCGAGTTTGTCACGAAGTCCGATCTCAAGGTGCCGATCGTTCTCGTGCCGACGGCGTATCCCGAGCTGACCGAGGAGGCGATCATAGCGCTCGGCAAGGTCAAGCTCGTCATTTACGGCAATCACGGCATCCGCGCCGCCGTCACCGGCATGCAGGAGGCATTTCGGCAAATCCGCGCCGACCGCGGCATTCACAACGTCGACAAGCAGATCGTGTCAGTCGAGCGTATCTTCGAACTGCAAAATGTCGCGCTGATGAAGAAGCGCGAAAAGAACTTCCTCCGCTGACAGATCGGGAACATCGCGGCGCTTGCTTTTCCGTCGCGGCATGGATAGTTTGCCGGTCATGACGACGATGCAGCCGATTTCCGGCGCGAATCTCACCGCGCGATTTTATAGCCGCTGGTACATGCCGGCGGCATAGGATCGCGCACAATTGTTGCAGAACCGAAGCCGCCTCACCCAGGCGGCTTTCGCGTTTCTAGGATACTAGCCACACGAATTTCCGCCAGCGGTGGAGCGGCCTCCGAAACCAGGAGGGCAGCACCATGGCGCGTGATTGGTCACCACAAAGTTGGCGGTCGAAGCCGATTCGGCAGGCTCCGACCTATCCCGACGCTGCGGCGCTGGCGGCGGTCGAGACGCAGTTGCGGCATTGTCCGCCGCTGGTGTTCGCGGGCGAGGCGCGCAGGCTGAAGGCGGCGCTCGGCCGCGTGGCGAACGGCGAAGCCTTCCTGCTTCAGGGCGGGGACTGCGCGGAGTCCTTTGCCGAGTTTCATCCCGACAGCATCCGCGACACCTTCAAGGTGCTGCTGCAGATGGCGATCGTGCTGACGTTCGGCGCCGGCTGTCCGGTGGTCAAGGTCGGACGCATCGCCGGCCAATTCGCCAAGCCGCGCTCGGCGTTGACCGAGACGGTCGACGGTCGGGAGCTGTCGTGCTATCGCGGCGACATCATCAACGACATCGTGTTCGACGAAGCGGCCCGCGTCCCCGATCCGGCGCGCATGCTGCGCGCCTATAACCAATCGGCGGCGACCTTGAACCTGCTGCGCGCCTTCGCGCAGGGCGGCTTCGCCGACCTGCAGCGCATGCACCAGTGGAACCAGGAGTTCGTCGCGACATCGCCGCAAGGCGCGCGCTACGAAGAGCTTGCCACGCGTATCGACGAGACGTTGGCATTCATGGCGGCGTGCGGTCTGACTTCACAGGCCGTCCCGGTCCTGCGCGAGACGGAGTTCTACACCAGCCACGATGCGCTGCTGCTCCCCTATGAAGAGGCACTGACCCGTGTCGATAGCCTGAGCGGCGAATGTTACGACTGCTCGGCCCATCTGCCCTGGATCGGCGAGCGTACCCGGCAGCTCGACGGCGCGCATGTCGAGTTCTGCCGCGGGATCAGGAATCCCGTCGGCTTGAAGGTTGGGCCGACCCTGAAGCCGGACGAGTTGATCCGCCTGATTGACGCGCTGAACCCGGACGATGAGGCGGGGCGTCTCACCCTCATCGTGCGGATGGGGGCGGACAAGGTCGGGGCAGGGTTGCCCGCTCTCGTGCGCGCGGCGAAGCGGGAGGGGCGCAGGGTCGTTTGGTCCTGCGATCCGATGCACGGCAACACCGTCAAGTCGGCAAACGGCTACAAGACCCGCCCCTTTGACCGCGTGCTTGCCGATATACGCAGCTTCTTCGACGTGCATCGGGCCGAAGGCACACACGCCGGCGGCATTCATGTCGAGATGACCGGGAAGGACGTGACCGAGTGCACCGGGGGGGCGCAGGCGATTACCGAGGATCGCCTGGGCGACCGCTACCACACTCATTGCGATCCGCGGCTGAACGGTTCGCAGGCGCTCGAACTGGCTTTCTTGGTGGCCGAGAAGCTGAAGGCCGAGCGCGCCGCGCGGGGCACTCCGCTAAGGGTGACCGCCGTGGCTGGATAGTCGCTTCGTCAACGCCGCCGTCGACTTTCTTGCTGATTGCCGGCGGCGGCCCACCAGGCTTCGCCGCGCAGAAGTAAGGTTAACTCACGTCACCGGCGCCATGACGACGACGCCGGGGAAGGCGAGGGCGAAATGCGTCGGCGTTACCCGTACGACGCTGGCGGTCACGCTGCCGATGCCGGGCAGATCGAGCATCACCTTCGAGCCGTATTTGAGCTCGGCCTTGCCGGCGAGGAGCGCGCCACCCTGCGAGACGTCAATCAACCTGCACGCCACACGGCTGCCGCGCACCGTCACATGTGTCGGCAGATTGACCACCCGCCGGGGCGCCGAGCGCCGTTCGAACAGTCTTTTTTCTGGTTGTGGTTCGGTCTCGGTTTCCACAGCAATTCCCCTGCTCGACTTCGCGAAAATAGGCCTGATGCCGATCGTGCCCAATTACATATGCCACAACCTGTAAATTCTGTCACTTGATGCCGACCCGCCGGACCGGCGGCGGATTGACGATTTCCATGATTTACCAAGAATTTCCGGATGGCCCACGCCGTGTAGCTGGTTAAATGCACGCGGCTTGCGCCTTTGCCGGCAGCCCGTAACCTTCTGTTAACCGTCGCGGCCTATTCTCGACCATCTGCGTCCACTCGGCGTTTCGTCGCCGCAAGGCGATAGTCCGGAGACCGTGTCATGACCGAACAGCATCGCCGCGTCAGCGACAAGATTCTCGCCGCCTTCAATCAGGCGTGCGACCAGCGCGAATTCGAGGTGGCGGAGTATCTGCTGCGGGCGCTCGAGCTGTCGCTCACGCGCCAAGGCGGCAAGGCCAAGAAGGATAACCGCGAGCATCTGGGGCCGGTGGTCGACGCGTATGCCCGGCTCGAAGCGCTGCGCCGGCCGAAGTTGCGGCAGGTCGCCGGCGACTGACCGCGCCGGGCAACGCCATTCTATCGCCCAGGCCGGTCGGCGCGCGACCGGCCTTTTCGTTTCCGCACTCAGTCTGCGGCTTGCTTGCGGGCAAGCACGGCGAGCACTTCGTCGATGCTGCGCCCTTGGCTCAAAATCCGTCGCCGGCCGCAGCTCACTGCGTAGTTCGCTGGGCGGTGTGGAGCGGCGCGAAACTTGGCGACCACCACGACCGGCCAGTCGCCGGATCGGCCGAACACGGCGAAGGCCGCCATATTGTTGAGGCAATCGATGGCATAGTCCCGCCACTCGCCGAGCGCGACGCGCTCGGCGTAGAGGGCTAGCAGCCGGCGCAGTTCCCCGCGCTCGAAATAGACGCGGCCTGACGGCCGGCGATAGTCGGTGAGATGCAGAACTTCGGCCATGTGCGACACATTTGCGGTCCGTCTCCCCAGACCCGTTCGTCAAAGTGTCGCCGATTTCGCCGCCCGAGTCTACCGGCGGCGATCTTCGGCGCTGCAACAAGAGCGGCCCTATTTTCGGTCTTCTGGCGAGTGCGATGGCGGCGCGGAGCCGTCCACCGGCGGCAGCGCGGAACCGTAATATGCCTGTGGGGGCGGCGTGTTCCCGAACGGCTATTGCACCCGGCTAAGCGGGGACATCCAGGGGTCGGGAACGCGGTGGCAAGTCACTTGGCCGAGGGTGTGGTAGCAGTAGACCGGCTCGCTGTCGGCGACTTCTACGGCCGGTTGCTCCGGCGTGCATAGCGGCTTGGCCACGAGCAAGTTCAACGTATCGCAGTCGCGACCGGTCATGCTATGGACGGCGTGGCCGCTCAGCGACTTGCCGGTCGCCGCATAGCTGGCGACGCTGGCGCCGGTCAAGGCGATGGCGACGGGGCCGGTGCAACCCGCGGCGACCATGGCGATGGCGCCAAGCCCAGCGATATGGACGAGCGTTCGACGCATGCCACCAGCAGACACTGGGGGCCCTTGCCAAACCTTTAACGCTGCCCTTGCCGGAGATGCCGCTCTGCGAGATATAGGATAAAGGCAAGGCGAATTTTACCGGAGGAGCGGTGCGATGGCGGGACAAGCTCACGTGCTCGGCTGGCCGGCTGCGGACTTCGCGTTGCCCGGCGTTGACGGCAAGACCTGGCGGCTGGTGGACGCCCGCGGCAGCAAGGGAACCGTGGTTATGTTCATTTGCAACCACTGCCCCTATGTCATTGCCTTGATCGACGAGATCGTTCGCGACGTACAGAAGCTCGAAGCCCAAGGCGTGCGCTCGATCGCTATCATGCCGAACGACACCGAGGCCTATCCGCAAGACTCCCTCGACAATATGAAGCTTTTCGCCCGGCAGCATCGGCTGACCTTCCCCTACGTGATCGATCGCACGCAGGAGATCTCACGCCTCTACCGACCGGTGTGCACGCCGGAATTCTTCGGCTTCAATGCCGCTCTCGAGCTGCAGTATCATGGGCGGCTGCTCGAAGGCGGCAGGAGCGTGCAGCCCGGCGCCAAGCGCGAGCTTTACGAGGCGATGGTGGAACTTGCCGCGACCAGCCGTGGCCCATCCCGCCAGGTCGCCAGTATGGGCTGCTCGATCAAGTGGCGCGACGCTTGATTTTCGAGTGAAAAAACGTAAATAAATCAGCCACAAAACGCGAAAATCTGATGGTCGAGATTAAGGTCGCCGCGGGGTTTGCACCAGGACCCGCGGCAGACTAAGTTAGCGCTCTTTTTGGCGGCAGGAGCCCCCAGTGGCGGACATTTTCGACGAAGTCGAAGAAGATGTAAGACGCGATCGCGCGTTGGAGCTGTGGAAGAAGTACGGCAACTATGTGGTTGGCGCCGCGGTGTTGGTCGTCGCGGCGACCGCCGGCTTTACCGGCTGGCGCGACTGGGACCGTCGCCAGGCCGAGGCCGAAACCGCCCGCTTTCTCGCGGCAACACAGCTCGCGGTGCAGGGCGACAGTTCCGGGGCCGCTTCTGCATTCGCCGCCATCGTGCGCGATGGACGCGCCGGTTATGCCTTGCTGGCGCGCTTCCATGAGGCGGCGCTTAAGGCAAAGTCCGACGATGCGGCTGGCGCGGCGGCGATGTACCGCGCGATTGCGGCGGCCAACGCCGCGGACTTGGACATGCGCAACGTTGCGCGGTTGCTTGCCGCGCTGCACAGCGTCGAGACGAGCGACGCCGCGGCGATCGAGCGCGAGCTCGCGCCGCTCGCCGGCAGCGATCACCCGTGGCGCCATTTGGCATTGGAAATCACGGCGATTGCCGCGGCCCGCGCCGGCGATGTCGCCAAGGCCCGCGAGCTCTATACCAAGATCGCCGACGATCCGGCGGCACCATCGGGCCTTCGCGCGCGCGCGGCGGAGATGATCGCGGCGCTCAGTGGCTGAGCGGGGCTGGGGATCGTGACCAGCAGGCTACTCTCGGTCGCCGCTATGGTCGGGCTGGGGGCAACCCTCGCGGCGTGCGGCGCCGATTCGTGGTTCGGCGGGTCGACCAAGGTGCCGATCCCCGGCGAGCGGGTCGCCGTGCTGCAGCAGGAACAGGCCATCGAGGCCGATCCGCGGCTCGCCTCGCTCGCTGTCAAGCTGCCGGCCGCCGTGCTGAATGCGGATTGGCCGCAGCCGGGCGGTACGCCGGCGCACACGATGCAACATCTGGCCGGCGACGGCTTCGCGGTTGCCTGGCGGGCCAATGCCGGCTCCGGGGGCGGCCGCGACGGCCGCATTTCGTCACCGCCGATCGTTGCCGATGGCCATGTTTTCGTCATGGACGCCGGCACGCAATTGTCGGCCTTCGATGCGGCGCGCGGCACGCGCCAGTGGACATTCGATGTCGAACCGGAGGGCGATTCGGCGGGCGGCTTCGGCGGCGGCGTGACCTATGACCGCGGGCGTCTCTACGTCACGACCGGCTATGCGCAGGTGATCGCTCTCGATGCCGGCACGGGAAAGGAGATCTGGCGCCAGACCTTGACCGCGCCGCTGCGCGCCGGTCCGACCGTCGGCGGCGGCCGGGTCATCGCGGTGTCGGTCGACAATCAGGTGCATGCGCTCGACGCCGCGACCGGGCGCAAGCAATGGACCCACACCGGCGTCGCTGAGGCCGCCGGCATCTATGGTGGCGCGAGTCCGGCGATCGACGGCAATACCGTGATCGCCGCCTTGTCGTCGGGCGAGCTTTTTGCGCTTCGCGCGGACAACGCGCGCGTGCTGTGGGCGGATTCGCTGTCCGGGCTGCTGCGCACTGGCGCCGTGGCGGCCTTGTCCGATATTCGCGGCCTGCCGGTGGTCGATCGCGGCCAGGTCTTCGCCGCGAGCCATGGAGGAAGGATGGTCGCAATCGACTTGCGCTCGGGCGTGCGCCTATGGGAGCAGAATTTCGGCAGCCTCTATGCTCCGTGGGTAGCCGGCGACTTCGTCTTCGTGACGACGCTCGAGGCGCAATTGCTCTGCGTCACCCGCCGCGACGGCCGGGTCCGCTGGGCGCGCACCCTGCAACGCTATCGCGACGAGAAGGCGCGCCGCGAACCGATCGTCTGGACCGGTCCCGTGCTGGTCGGTGACAAGCTGTTCCTTGCCAATTCGCAGGGCGATGCGGTGGTGATATCACCGGCCAACGGCGAGGCGTTGAGCGCGTTCAGCCTGCCGGGGGCGGTTTCGGTCATGCCCATCGTCGCCAACAAGATCGTCTACGTCCTCACCGACGATGCCGAACTCGTCGCGCTGCATTAACCGCTGGAGACCGGCATGGCCTTTACGCTCGCCATCGTCGGGCGACCCAATGTCGGCAAATCGACGCTGTTCAACCGCCTGGTAGGCCGGCGGCTCGCCCTCGTCGACGACACGCCGGGGTTGACGCGCGACCGCCGCGAAGGCGAAGGGCAGCTCGGCGACCTTCGCTTCACCGTGATCGATACGGCGGGCCTCGAGGATGCGGCGCCGCGGACGCTTGCCGCGCGCATGCGGGCGCAGACCGAGCGCGCGGTCGCGGCGGCCGATGCGACGCTTCTCGTGATCGATGTGCGTGCCGGGGTGACGCCGCTCGACCGCGACTTCGCCAACTGGCTGCGCAAGCTTGGCCGGCCAGTCATCCTCGTCGCCAATAAATGCGAGAGCGATGCCGCCATTCCCGGCCTCGCCGAGGCGCACGGCCTGGGCTTCGGCGAGCCGATCGCGCTGTCGGCCGAGCACGCGCTGGGTTTGGGCGAGCTGCACGCGGCGCTGGCGCCGTTGGTACCGACCGAGACGATGGAGACGATCGAGGCCGCCGAGACGGAGGCGCCCCGGCCGATCAAGCTTGCCATCGTCGGCCGACCCAATGTCGGCAAGTCGACGCTGGTCAACCGACTGCTCGGCGAGGAGCGGCTGCTGACCGGCCCCGAGCCGGGCATCACGCGCGACGCGATCGCCATCACCTGGGCCTGGCGCGGCCGACCGTTTCTGCTGGTCGATACCGCCGGGCTGCGCAAGAAGGCGCGAGTCAGCGATGCGATGGAGCGGCTGTCGACCGGCGATGCGTTGCGCGCCATACGCGCGGCGCAGGTCGTCGTGCTGGTGCTCGATGCCACCATGATGCTGGAGAAGCAGGACTTGACGATCGCCAGCCTGGTCATCGACGAAGGGCGCGGGCTGGTCATCGCAGTCAACAAGTGGGATCTGATCGAAGATTCCGCCGCGGCGCTGCGCAAGCTGCGCGATCGGCTCGAAATCTCCCTGCCGCAGGTGAAGGGCGTTGCCTGCATCACGCTGTCGGCTTTGCACGGCAAGAAGCTCGATGCCGTGATGGGCGCGATCCTCAAGACACACGAAGCGTGGAACACGGAACTGCCGACGCCGCAGCTCAACCGCTGGCTGGCCGGCGTGACCGAACGCCACCCGCCGCCGCTCGTGCAGGGGCGTCGGGCGCGGCTGCGCTTCATGCGCCAGGTCGGGACGCGGCCGCCGACGTTCGCCATCTTCGGCGGCAAGCTCAAGACGCTGCCCGAGGACTATCTGCGTTATCTGACGAACAGTCTGCGCGAGACCTTCGACCTGCCCGGCATCGTCCTCCGCATCGTGCTGCGCCAGACCGAAAACCCTTATGTCGAGGGCGCCTGAGTCCGCACGATTTCGCCGTGGCGCGTGCATTCGGGCGCGGCGAGTTCGACGAAGGCGTCGGTGATCGCCTCGGGCGGCCGCAAGCTGGCCGGATCCTCGCCGGGAAAGGCCTGCGCCCGCATCGCGGTGCGGATCGGGCCGGGATTCAAGAGATTGACGCGGACCTTGGTCTTGGCGAGCTCGGCCGCCCAGGTGCGGGTTAACGCCTCGAGCGCCGCTTTGCTCACCGCATACGGCCCCCAATAGGCCAGTGCCATGTTGGCAGCGCCGGAGGTGACGAGGATCGCCCGCCCGGCATCCGACAGGCGCAGCAGCGGCTCGAGCGTGCGGATGAGCCGCCAATTGGCGGTGACGTTGATCGCCATCACTTCGTTCCACCGGCGGGCATCGAGATGCGTCAGCGGCGTCAGGTCGCCGAGCATGCCGGCATTGCCGACGAATATGTCCAGTCGGCCGAAGCGCTGCAGAAGCTGCGGCCCCAGCGGGTCGATGCGGTCATGGTCGGCGAGGTCGAGCGGCACCAGCGTTGCGTTGCCACCCGCAGCACGCACCGCGTCGTCCACCTCTTCGAGCCCGCCGACCGTGCGGGCGACGAGAATGACGTGGGCCCCTTCGGCGGCAAAGCGCATGGCCACCGCAGCGCCGATCCCGCGCGAGGCGCCGGTGACGAGGGCGATGCGACCGGCCAGCCGTTTTGCCGTCATGCGTAGGTCCTGCGGCGGCGGACGACCCGGCGGCAGCCAAAGGCGAATGCGTTTGACAGGATCAACCCGACGATGATGCCGGCGAGGAAGAGATAGAGGCCGTCGAGCGTGAACTGCACGGCCGGCTTGAAGACCCGCAGCGTATCACGGGCGACATCGACGTCGAAATGGCTCGCGAAGGCGAGCAGGCGGTGAAATCCGGCGCTTTCGTCAATGGATTGTATGCCGGCGGCAAGCGATTCGCGGTAGGCGTCGTCGACGAGAGGATTGGACGATGCACCTCTGTCAGCCGTGGGATTGCGCCGCGACAAATATCCGTGCACGGCGCTGAGGCCGGCCAGGTATTGCTGAATGAAGCTCGGCAGCACGGAGAAGGCGGCGGCGCCAGCGGCCGCGCACAGGCCATCGAAGGCGCTTTTCAACATGGCGGCATGCGGCGCGAGAGCAACGCCCGCCTCGGGGCGGGTTCAAGCGGTCTCGAGCAGCGAGAGTTGGGTCGGCGCGCCGCCCTCGGCCGAGTCGGTAAGCGGGGTCGGATAGTCGCCGGTGAAGCAGGCGTCGCAGAAGCGCGGCGCGCGCGGGTCGCGCCCCGGCAGGCCCATGGCGCGATAGAGCCCGTCGATCGAGACGAAGGCGAGGCTGTCGACGCCGATGAACTTGGCCATGCCGGCGACATCGTACTGGTAGGCGAGCAGCTTCTGCCGTTCCGGCGTGTCGATGCCGTAGAAGCAGGAATGCGTCGTCGGCGGGCTGGAGATGCGCATATGCACCTCGGTCGCGCCGGCACGCCGCACCATCTCCACGATCTTCTTCGAGGTGGTGCCACGCACGATCGAATCGTCGACCATGACGACGCGCTTGCCCTTAAGGCTGGAGATGTTGGCATTGTGCTTCAGGCGGACGCCGAGATGGCGGATATGGTCGGTCGGCTCGATGAAGGTGCGACCGACATAGTGATTGCGGATGATGCCCAGCTCGAACGGGACCTTGGCTTCGGCGGCGTAGCCGATTGCCGCCGGCACGCCGGAATCCGGCACCGGCACGACGACGTCCGCCGGGCAGTGGCTCTCGCGCGCCAACTCGGCGCCGATGCGCTTGCGCGCTTGGTAGACGGCGGTGCCCTCGACGATCGAGTCCGGCCGCGCGAAGTAGATGAGCTCGAAGATGCAGAAGCGTTGCCGCATCTTGGGGAACGGGTGGAAGCTGTGAATGCCGGCGGCGTCGAGCACGACCAGCTCTCCCGGCTCCACCTCGCGCAGGAACTGGGCGCCGATGATATCGAGCGCGCAGGTCTCGGACGTGACGATATGCGCACCCTCGAGCCGGCCGAGCACCAAGGGCCGCACGCCCAAGGGATCGCGCACGCCGATGATCTTGTCGCGGGCGACGCCGACCAGCGAATAGGCGCCCTCGACCTCGTGCAACGCTTCGGTCAGGCGGTCGACCACGTCGCCATGCGCCATCGCCATCAGGTGATTGATGATCTCGGTGTCGGTCGTCGATTGGAACAGGCAGCCCTTGGCGACAAGTTCCTTGCGCAGCGTAAGTGCATTGGTCAGGTTGCCGTTATGGCCGATGGCGAAGCCGCCGAACTCGAAATCGGCATAGAGCGGCTGCACGTTGCGCAAGATCGTCTCACCGGTGGTCGAATAGCGGACATGGCCAATGGCAAGCCGCCCACGCAGCCGGTTGATCACCGCCTCCGAGGC
This sequence comes from Pseudomonadota bacterium, assembly GCA_016201015.1. Taxonomy (GTDB): domain Bacteria; phylum Pseudomonadota; class Alphaproteobacteria; order CACIAM-22H2; family CACIAM-22H2; genus JACQDQ01. The sequence goes on from JACQDQ010000206.1 coordinate 12,829, forward strand.
GAAATTGTCGCCAACCTGGCCCATGCTGTGGTGGCTGTGGAAATGCACGCCGTCGGTGGTGACGATCCCAGCGGCCTCCTGACCGCGATGCTGCAGGGCGTGCAGACCGAGCGCGGTATGCGCGGCGGCGTCGGGATGGCCGTATATGCCGAACAGGCCGCATTCCTCGCGCAGCTTGTCGTCGTCGAACGGGTGGGTCGTGATCATTGCTGGGATCGACCTTGTGGCGGGGGCTCGGCGCTCTGCAACAGGCGCTCGACTTGCCGCTCCATGTCGCGTCGCTCGTCCGTCTTATAGCCTGATTCGGTTCCGGATGCAGGCGGTTTTGACGGCCCGGCGCCCAGGGCCCGCAAGGCCTTGTCGGCCTCCTTGATCTGCTTGACCCCACGCCCGACGCTCTCGCCCGCCGCGCGGGTCTGAGCCCGGAACTCCGGCGGCGCCAGGCGGCGCAAGAGATCGGCCGTCTTCTCGATCAACGGCAGGCTGCGCGCCTGCTGCAGCCAGGGCCGCTCCTCGCCTGGCGTCAGCACCCAGGAGGCGAGAGCGATATAGGCAAGGGCGAGCAGCACGACGCCGCGAGCCAGGCCGAAGACGAAGCCGAGCGTGCGGTCGAGAGCCGACAAGGCACTTTTGCGCACGAGCGACGAGAGCCCGTGTCCGACCAGGGAGAAGACGATCAGGCTGGCGAGGAACAGGGCGACGCCGGTGGCAATGTCGGCGAGCAGGGGGCTTTCGATCCAGGCACGCGCATAGGGTCGTGCGTGGCTAAAGCTCCACAGCGTGAACAGCGCGGCGCCGACCCAACCGACCAGCGACAGCACCTCGCGCACGAAGCCGCGGGCGAGCGCGATCAGGCCGGAGATCAGCACGACGCCGACGACGACGAGATCGGTGATGTTGACCGGCAGGCTGCTCATCTCGGTTCAGATCGAATCCTGATTCTCGCGCTCACGCCAGGCCCGGCGTCGCGCCGGCACCGGGCCGAACAGCTCCAGCAGCTCGCCGAGGCGCTCGATCTCGCTCACCTCGATCGCGCCGTTGCGCTCGCCTGCCGCTGCAACCGCCCCGCCGCGCCGACGCGGAGGCGACAGCGCGCGTTTGAAGCCGAGCTTGGCCGCCTCTTTGAGCCGCGCCGCCATCTGCCCGACCGCCCGCACCTCGCCCGACAGGCCGATCTCGCCGAACACCACGCAGGCGGGCGGGGCGGGGCGATCGGTCAGCGACGAGACGAGGGCGGTCGCCACGGCGAGATCGGCGGCCGGCTCGGCGATGCGCAAACCGCCGGCGACGTTGAGATAGACATCGCTAGCGCCGAAAGCAAGGCCGCAGCGCGTCTCGAGCACGGCGAGCACCATGGCCAGTCGCCCCGAATCCCAGCCGACGACGGCACGGCGCGGCGTGCCGAGCCCGGAGGGCGACACGAGCGCCTGAATCTCGACCAGCAGCGGCCGCGTGCCCTCGACCCCAGCGAATACGGCGGCGCCGCTCACCTCGCCGTGCCGCTCGGAGAGGAACAGCGCGGAGGGATTGCCGACCTCGGTTAAGCCGCCATCCGTCATCTCGAATACGCCGATTTCGTCGGTCGGGCCGAAGCGGTTCTTGACCGCGCGCAGGATGCGGAACTGGTGGCCACGCTCGCCTTCGAAGTAGAGGACGGTGTCGACCATGTGCTCGAGGACGCGTGGGCCGGCGATCAGCCCC
>JACQDQ010000020.1 GCA_016201015.1 Pseudomonadota bacterium
CGCTGCTCAACGCCATGATCGAGAAGGAGCGCCGGGCGGATAAGAACACCTGGTGGCTGCAGCCGCGCGACGATTTGGGACAATGGACCGATGAAGACGGTCCTCCTGGGGCCGGCCGTCTCGAGCCCGGCGGCGACGCGGGCAACGGCCCATCGGCCCAGGGTGCTCAGGTCGCGCAAGCCGGACCCTGGGTCGATCCCTGGCCGCAGTCGTCTCTAACTGCCGATTTCAGAAACACTCTCCACCAGCACGAATCCCTGGGCTATGCCAATCATGGCTATGCGGCCCAAAATGCAGATGGCGGGCTTGGGCGCTACCAGATGTTGCCCGATGCGCAGATCGACGTCGGTCTGCGGAATGCCGACGGCAGTTGGAATCCCCACAATCGCTATGGTGCGAGAAACGAGGCTGCTTTTCTCGCAAATCCCGCTACGCAAGAAAGGGCGATCGACGACTACCTCGATCTCGTGGAGGACCGGCTGCAAAGGAATGGGTCTACGCTTCACATAAATCAGCAATTCCGTGGCAGCCTCGGAACAACGGTTACGATCACGATGGCCGGCCTCATCGCGGCGGCGCATCGCTATGGTCAGACGAACGTTCGCCGCTATCTGAATTACCTCATCAGAAATAACTGGGCCTCCGATTTCAGTACACTCCTCCCCCGGGAACGGGGACGGCTCAGAGCATTTCAGGAAATTGAAACTCGCTTACGAGAATTCGAGGCCGTTCCACTTCGCCCCTGACACCATGAACTCCGACTCCACATATCTAGATCTCAGGTGTACGATATATACAACTTTACCGTGCCGTCATGAAATCCCGAAGAATGCTATTGGAGACTCGGAAAACTGCAATGCTGAGCGCGTTTAGGTTTCGTACGGACGATGAAATTTTTCGTCACCTGACCGGCTTGTGTGCCGCATTGGCTCTTATGTTAGTCGCCTTCGTTGGTGCAATTGCCGCGGAGAAGCCGCAGTCGGTCGAAGACCTCGCCCGCTTCCTCGAACGGACAAAACGAGAGCCGCCGCCGCAGCGATATCTGTTCGATTGCTGTTCACTCTGGTTCTACGAGCGCGGCGACAAGGATGTCGATCAGGACGGCGCCAATCTCTGGGACTACGCACTCATCGAGAACCTCGATGGCATCCAATTTTTCGACGAGGGGCCGCGCATCGCGATTCGATACCAACGGACAGCGATCAACAAAGGACCAGGCCCTGACCTCATCCTCATGAGCTGGAGCGGCGGCGCGCATTGCTGCTTGACGTTCCACGTCTTTCAACTCAGAGAAAACTATATCACCAAGCAGCAGATCGACGCCTGGGACAGCGAGGGCGAGATCATCGTCAAGCCGGGGCGCGGCGCGACCGGTTTCACGTTTGACGATTCCAACTTCGCCTATTGGAACACCCCGTTCGCGTCCTCGCCAATGCCCAACGTTGTCCTCAAATGGAGCGGCGACCGCTACGTTGCCGATCGCGCGGCAATGCTGAAGCCGCCGCCGACTGAGGCCGAATTCGCCGCCATGCGGAAGGAAGTCGCCGCCGCGCTCTCGGGCTGGAAGGGCCCCTACGTGCCGCTCGACGATGACTGGGACGTCGAGGAGCACGGCCAGCCGCGCGGCGGCGTCGAGGTGCCGGCGCCGCCGCCGATCCTGTGGGACCACCTGCTCAAGCTCATCTACACCGGCCATGCGCGGCTCGCCGTCCGGCTGTTCGACGAGAGCTGGCCACAGGGAGTCGAGGGCAAGGCCGCGTTCTGGCGCGACTTCACGCGGCGGCTGCGCCGGAGCCCGACCTGGCGGGAATTCGGCCTCGAACGCCTGCTCGGCGCGCGGCCGGTCTTCGCCTACACTCCGCGCTGAGCACGCACGTCTAGTTCCCGATTTCGCTGGCCGGCCATGACGACGAGAAAACTATCGACGCTTGTAGCTTCCACGCCGTTCGCACGTTGGTTGCGCCGCGGCGCGCTGGCGGCGGCCGCAGTCGCTGTGCTGTCCGTCGCGCCGGCGTCGGGACAGGACAAGTCCGCGCCGGATCCGGCGGAGGCGGTGACCGCCCTGATGCGGAGCTTCCAGTCGCGGCTGAAGCTTCCCCCGCCGCCGCAGCGCTTCGAGATCGGCGCCTACCTGGTGACGCTCGTGCCGAAGCGCGAACCCGACGCCGCCGCCGCCGCCCCGGCAAAGACGCAGGACGACGATGCGATGTCGGCCTTCGCGCTGATCGAAGGCGCGGACGGCGTCAGGTTCTTCGCCGCGGCCGACGCATTCGAGGTCGCGTATCGCCGCGCGGCCGGCGACAGGGGGCCGGGACCCGACCTCGTCCTCATGGCGTGGAGCGGCGGGGCGCATTGCTGCTCCACCTTCCATGCGTTCCTGTTGCGGGACACCCGCTTCGCCGTGCAGACGATCGACACGCGCGACGGCGAAGGCGAGATCGTCCCCGGCACGGCCGGTCCCGCGGCAGGTCTCAAATTCGCCGACGCCAATTTCGCCTACTGGAATACGGCGTTCGCCTTCTCGCCGATGCCATATGTCCTCCTCAAGTGGAGCGGTGGGCGCTACGTCGCCGATGCCGCCGCCATGCGCAAGCCGGCGCCGAGCGCGGAAGAGTTCGCATCGACGCGCAAGGAAGTCGCGACCGCCCTCGCCGAATGGCGCGGCCCTTACGTCCCGGTCGACGACAAGGACTCCATCGACGCCGGGCGGCCCCGCGGCGGGGTGCGCAAGCCCGCGCCGCCGCCGGTATTGTGGGACAAGCTGCTCGACCTCATCTACTCCGGCCACGCGCCGCTCGCCGCGCGGCTGTTCGACGAGGTGTGGCCCAAGACAGTCGCCGGCAAGGCCGCATTCTGGCGCGATTTCACGCGGCAATTGCGCCAGGGAGATATCTGGCGGAACTTCGGCCTCGAACGCGCCCTCGGCGCGCAGCCGCTCTTCGCCCACACGCCGCGCTGAGCCCGCATGCGACTGCTGCGCGCCGCGCTGCTGATCCTCGCCGTCGCCGGCAGCGCGACCGCCGACGCGCGAGAGCCGGAGGCGCTGCACGCATTCGCCGTGCAAATGCAGCTCCGCGATGTCGACGGCTTCGTCGAAACGGTGACGACCCTGCGCAGCGAGAAGCACTTGCCCGCGCGCTACCTGGACAAAGCCAAGGCGACGACGCTGGGCTGGCGCGGCGGCGATCTCTGTCGGACGGCTCCCGGCAAGGCGATCGGCGGCGACATCTTCGCCAATCGCGAGCGCCGTCTGCCCGAGGCCGCGGGGCGGCGCTGGCGCGAAGCCGATCTCGACTACGCCTGCGGCACGCGCGGCGCCAAGCGGCTGCTGTGGTCGAGCGACGACCTTATCTTCGTCACCGTCGATCACTATCAGAGTTTTCATCGCGTGCCGGACGGTGCGCCGAAATGAAGCGCGCGCTCGTCGACCCGACGCTCGACCTTCCTGGCATCTACGCGCGTCTCGCCCGCGATCTCGGCTTTCCCGCCTATTTCGGCAACAACCTCGATGCGCTGTGGGACGTGCTCACCACCGACATCGCCGGGCCGGTTGAAATCGTCTGGCATGGCGCCGACATGTCGTGCGTCAGGCTCGGGCCGTCGTGCCGGAAGCTTATCGCAACACTGCGCGACGTCGAGCGCGCCCGGCCCGATTTTCGCCTGCGTCTCCTGTGAAAAGACGATATCCTCGGCCCCATGCACCAGATCGCCGCGGTCATGCCCTACCTCATCGGTTTCGCGCTCCTGTGCGTGATCGCGACGCTGTTCACCGGCCTGATCACCATGGCGCGCGGCGGCGAATTCAATCAGCGCCACGGCAACCGCCTGATGCGCTTGCGCGTCCTGCTGCAGGGCGTGACGGTCGTCCTGTTCATCGCCTATCTCTTGATGACACGCCTGTGAACCCATGGTGCGGCTTACCAAGATCTACACGCGCGGCGGCGACCGGGGCGAGACCTCGCTTGGCGATGGCGCCCGCGTGCCCAAGCACGCCGCGCGGGTCGCCGCCTATGGCACCGTTGACGAGGCCAATGCCGCGATCGGCCTCGCGCGGCTCCACACGCGAGGCGCAGCCGACGCCATGTTGGCCCGCATCCAGAACGACCTGTTCGACCTCGGCGCCGATCTCTGCCGGCCCGGCTTGCCTGCGCCCGGCGCCAAGGCCCTGCGCGTCGTCCAGACGCAGATCGACCGCCTCGAGCGCGAAATCGACGCGATGAACGCCAAAATGAAGCCGCTCGACTCCTTCGTGCTGCCGGGCGGCAGCGCCGCGGCGGCGAATCTCCATCTCGCGCGCACGATCATCCGCCGCGCCGAACGGCTGATCACCGAGCTCGCGATGTCGGAGCCGGTCAACCCGCTGGCCGTCGCCTATGCCAACCGCGTTTCCGACCACCTCTTCGTGCTTGCCCGCCACCTCAACGACGACGGCGGCAAGGACGTGCTGTGGGTGCCCGGCCAAAATCGCTGAGGCCGCGCGGAGCTTGATCCGAACGCGGCGCCATCGTCAAAATCCCCGGCCAAGATCGCCTGCCTTGCGAAAACCGCCATCAGGCAAGTATCCGCATGACAAAGAAAGTATTCTGGCAAGATCCGTATCTGACCGAGCTGGAAACGCGCGTGACGAGCGTCGCCGGGAATGACATTACCGTTGAGCAGACGATCTTCTACGCGCTGTCGGGCGGGCAGGAAAGCGATCATGGAACGATCGGAAACCATCGTGTCCTCCACGCACGCAAAGACGACAGGGAGATCGTGTACACCCTGGAAGAAGGCCATGGCCTGAAGCCTGGGGATCAGGTGCGGATGAATATCGACTGGGAACGACGTTACAAGCTGATGCGTTTGCATTTTGCCGCGGAAATCGTCTTGGAACTGGCGTACCGGCATCTTGAGTCCATCAAGAAGATCGGTGCCCATATCGCCCAGGACAAAGCGCGGATTGATTTTGAGTGGGGCGAGAACATTTCGAAGGAATTCCCATTGATCAAGGAGAAGGCGCTGGCAATCGTTGCAACAGATCAGGCGATAACCAGCGCGTTCAGCGACGAGGAAAATGAGAGACGATATTGGCAGATCCGGGAATTTTCGCCGGTTCCCTGCGGCGGAACTCACTTGCGGAAGACCGGCGAAATTGGCGAGATCGCCTTGAAGCGCATAAATATCGGCAAAGGCAAAGAGCGAATTGAAATCTATGTAAGCGAGAAAGCTGGTTAATCGATCGCGGGTTCAACGACAGCCCACTGCGGCCGATTTGCACAGATTGACGGCATTCGTTGAACACCTCAGGCCGTCAGCCCGCCCGACCAAGGCAACCGCTTGGCGCAACCGGCACCGCGTTGAGATCATTTCGGTGCGGTCTAACTTTGCCCCCACAAGAAAGTGCCGGCGACCAACGGCGTATCGGCTGCATTTCGCCGCCGGCTCGCCCGATTTCATGCCTTATCATTCCATTTCAAGGAACTAGCAGTGAGGTCCCGGACCAGTCCGAACGCTCACAATTCGCCCGACGAGACCCCAAATAAGACTTGTTTCAGACCGCGACGGGACGCCTGCATCAATGCCGCAGCGCAACAACCCGACGAGGGTCCGCCATGGACGCGACCGTTCTGGTTTATGCCCTAATCGGCTTCGCGGCCCAGCTAATCGACGGCTCGATCGGCATGGCGTACGGCCTGATCTCCACCTCGTCGCTGATCGCGGCCGGCGTCGCGCCGGCGAGCGCCACCGCTGCCGTGCATCTCTCCGAGGTATTCACCACCGGCGCCTCGGGCCTGTCCCATTGGCGCCTCGGCAACGTCGACCGCGGATTGTTGCGGCGACTCGCTCTGCCGGGCGTGATCGGCGGCGCGATCGGCGCGGCGATCGTCAGCGTCGTGCCAGATAATATCGTCAAACCGGCCGTCGCCGCCTATCTGGTCATCATGGGTGCGATCGTTCTGCTCAAGGCATTCGACCGGGCGCCACGCGCGGCCGATCACCGGCACATCGGCCTGCTCGGCTTCGTTGGCGCGCTGATCGACGCGTTCGGCGGCGGCTGGGGGCCGGTCGTTGCCTCCACCCTCATCGCCAAGGGCCACGACCCGCGCCAGACGATCGGCTCGGTCAATCTCGCAGAGTTCTTCGTCACCGTCGCGCAGTCGGCAATGTTCTTCTCGCTGCTCGGCCTCGTGCATCTCGAGATCGTCGTCGCGCTCGTGGTCGGCGGCGTCATCGCGGCGCCGCTCGCAGCGCAGCTCACGCGGCGCCTGCCGCTCCGGCTGCTGATCTTCGTGGTGGGCGCCACGGTCGCGTGCCTCAGCGGGCGCAGCCTCTATTTCGCCTTGTCGCCGTAGCTGCGCGCCGGGCCGCTGCACAGAAACGTCCGTCCCGGTGCAGACGTCGCGTTGACATCGTTTCGCCGCAGTCCTATTTTGCACCCGCGAAAAGAGCCGGAATGGCCGGTTCCGCGCGCGCCAGCGGGGCTTTGAGCGCGGCGGTTCCCATCAAATTGCTGCTGTGCGGAAAGGGATTCGATGAAGGTCCTGGTCGCGGTCAAACGCGTCGTCGATTACAACGTCAAGATTCGGGTTAAGGCCGACGGCACCGGCGTCGAGACGGCCAATGTCAAGATGTCGATGAATCCGTTCGACGAGATCGGTGTCGAAGAGGCGCTTCGGCTCAAGGAAAAAGGCGTCGCCACCGAGGTCATCGCCGTCTCGCTGGGCGTCGCGCAATGCCAGGAGACGATCCGCACCGCGCTCGCCATGGGCGCCGATCGCGGCATCCTGGTGCAGACCGACGCCGAGTTGCAGCCGCTCGCCGTCGCCAAGCTGCTCAAGGCGATCGTCGCCAAGGAAGGCCCGCGCCTCGTCATCCTCGGCAAGCAGGCGATCGACGACGACTGCAATCAGACCGGACAAATGCTTGCCGGTCTGCTCGGCTGGCCGCAAGGCACCTTCGCCTCGAAGATCACGGCCGCCGCCGAGACGATCGAGCTCACGCGCGAGATCGACGGCGGCCTCGAGACCGTCGAGCTCAAGCTGCCGGTCGTCATGACCACCGACCTGCGCCTGAACGAACCACGCTACGCCTCGCTCCCCAACATCATGAAGGCGAAGAAGAAGCCGATCGAAACGCTGACGCCCGAAGCGCTCGGTGTCGACGTCGCGCCGCGCCTGGTGACGCTCAGGGTGGAGGAGCCGCCGAAGCGCAAGTCCGGCGTCAAGGTCAAGGACGTCGCCGACCTCATCGACAAGCTGCGCAACGAAGCGAAAGTCATCTGAATGCCTGTCCTCGTCATCGCCGATCACGACAACTCGGCGCTCAAACCGGCCACGCTCAACGCGATAACCGCCGCGGCCAAGCTGGGCGACGTCGCCGTGCTGGTTGCCGGCAGCGCTTGCCGCAAGGCGGCGGAGGCAGCCGCCGCCGTCGCCGGCGTCGCCAAGGTGCTGCTCGCCGACGATCCGGCCTGCGCCAGCGGCCTCGCCGAGAATTTCGCGCCGCTGGTTGTCAAGCTTGCGCCGGGCTACACGCACCTGCTGGTTCCCGCCACGTCATTCGGCAAGAATTTGATGCCGCGGGTCGCCGCATTGCTCGACGTGGCGCAGATCTCGGATATCGTCGAGGTGCGGAGCGCCGATACCTTCGTGCGTCTGATCTATGCCGGCAACGCGGTGGCGACCGTGCAGTCAAAGGACAAGACCAAGGCGATCACCGTACGCGGCACCGCCTTCCCAGCCGCCGCGGCGACCGGCGGCTCGGCCGCGATCGAGGCCATCGCCGGCGCGCAGGAAGCCGGGCTATCGCGCTTTCTGCGGCATGAGCTGTCAAAGTCGGAGCGGCCGGAGCTCACCTCGGCGCGGCGCGTCGTCTCCGGCGGCCGCGGCATGCAGTCGGGCGACAATTTCAAGCTGCTCGAGGCCCTGGCCGACAAGCTCGGCGCCGCGGTCGGCGCATCCCGCGCCGCGGTCGATGCGGGCTTTGTGCCCAATGACTACCAAGTCGGCCAGACCGGCAAGATCGTCGCCCCCGATCTCTATATCGCCGTCGGCATCTCCGGCGCCATCCAGCATCTCGCCGGGATGAAGGATTCGAAGGTCATCGTCGCCATCAACAAAGACGAAGAGGCGCCGATCTTCCAGGTGGCCGACTACGGCATCGTCGGCGACCTGTTCAAGATCGTGCCGGAGCTCACCACGGCGCTGCCGCAGAAGAGCTGAGGATCCGCCAAGCGTCGGCGCGGAATCGCAAGCGAGGTTGCCATGATCAAGACCATCGGCGTCATCGGAGCCGGACAGATGGGCAGCGGCATCGCCCATGTCGGTGCTGTCACCGGCCACGACGTGCGGTTGCTCGATGCGAGTGCCGACGCCCTGCCCAAGGCGGTGGAGGCCATTACCACCCATCTCAACCGACAGGTCGCACGCGGCAAGGTGGCGGAGGCCGACAAGAACGGCGCGCTCAAGCGCATTGCGACCGGCACCGATTACGCGATGTTCAAGGACTGCGACATCGTGATCGAGGCGGCGACCGAGAACGAGACGGTCAAGCGCGAAGTCTTTAAGAAACTCTGCCCGCTGCTCAAGCCCGACGCGATCATTGCCAACAACACCTCGTCGATCTCCATCACCCGGCTGGCTGCGGCCACCGACCGGCCGGCGAAATTCATCGGCATGCATTTCATGAACCCGGTGCCGGTGATGCAGCTCGTCGAGCTCATCCGCGGCATCGCCACCGCCGAGGACACGTATCAGACGGTGCGCGATCTCGCGGTAAAGCTCGGCAAAACCCCGGCCGTGGCCGAGGATTTCCCCGCGTTCATCGTCAACCGCATCCTGCTGCCGATGATCAACGAGGCGGTCTACACGCTCTACGAAGGCGTCGGCTCGGTCGAATCGATCGACACGGCGATGAAGCTCGGC
>JACQDQ010000021.1 GCA_016201015.1 Pseudomonadota bacterium
CGGGGCCGCGGCGCAGCGGCAGGGTCGCGATCTGACGCGCGAAGTGCTCGGCATTTTGCCGCGTGCTCGGCAGCGTCGGTCCCGGCCCGATGCCGTTGACGCGGATGCGCGGCGCCAACGCCAGCGCCAGCGTGCGCGTCAGCGTCCACAACGCCGACTTGCTCAGGGTATAGGAGACGAAATGCGGCGTCAGGCTCCAGACGCGCTGATCGAGCAGATTGACGATCAGGCCATGGGCGTCCGGCGGCAAGCGCCGGGCGAATTCCTGCGACAGCACGAAGGGTGCGCGCAGATTGGGGGTGAGATGCGCGTCCCAGCTTTGCCGCGTCGCATCGAGCGCCTCGTCGCGCCCGAACAGCGCGGCGTTGTTGACGAGCAAGCCGATCGGCCCCAGCGCCGTGGCGGCGCGCGCGACCAGCGTCGACAGCTGCGCTTCGTCGGCGAGATCGGCGGCAAGGGCGATGGCGCGCCCGCCGGCTTTGGCGATCTCGGCGACGGCGTCGTCGGCATCGGCGCGCGAGCGATGATAGTGGATCGCCACGGCGAAGCCGTGCGCGGCAAGATCGGTGACGATGGCGCGTCCGATGCGCTTGGCGGCGCCGGTGACGAGCGCGGTACGGGGAATCGATCCGCTCACTGCGACAGCATGCGGAACGCGCCGCGCCGATTCAAGCGCGATGGCGGAGGAACGCGACGCTGGCGATCAGTGCCATCGTGGCCATCGTCAGGTAGGCCACGCCATAGCTGTCGGTTGCGCCGACAATCGTGGCGAAGGCCGTGGGGACGATCATCACGCCGCCGAACATGATGAAAAACGTGCCGCCGGTCACCTCGGCGGTGCGGCCCGGCGGCGACAGGCGCGCGACCTGCGCGAGATAGACGCCGTTCCAGCCGATCGCCGTGGCGCCCCAGGCGACGCAGACGAGCACGACGACGGGGATCGGCCAAGCCGGCGTGAAGGCGGCGGCGAGCGCCGCGAGCAGGGTCATGCCAAGGCCGAGCGCGCCGAGCACGAGCTGCGGCTCGGCATGGCGGTCGGCGACGACGCCCCAGGCGATGCGGCCGACGACACCCGACGCCTGCGCCACGGCCAGGATGAACCCGGCGAGCACCAGAGTCATATCCAGATCGTGGGCGAGATAGGCGACGAGAAAGGCGGTGGCCGAGATCTGCATGCCGGAGAAAACGAAGGCGCATAGCGCGAGGCGGCGAAGGGCGGCGTCGGCGAGGACGAGCCGCAGCGGCCCGATTATCTGCGCGCCCGAGAAGAATGGCCGGTTCGGATGCCGGTCCAAGTCGAATTTCGAGCGCAGCGGTTGAAGGGCTATGGCCAGCCCGAGGCAGGCCGCGGCAATGCACAGCAGAGCGGCGTGCCAGCCGAGCGCCAGCGACAGGCTCGGCACGATGGCGCCGGCCAGCAGATTGCCGACCGGCACGCCGGTCTGCTTGATCGAGAAGATGAGGTTCATCTGCCCGGGCGGCGAGTCGCGCGCGAGGATCTGCGACGAGGCCGGAGTCGCCGGTCCAAGGGCCATCCCGGCGAGAACGGCGCAGGCGACAATGGCCGGCAGCGCTCCGAGCGCGGCCAGAATCATGCCGGTCGCCGAGATCACCAGGGCGACCTGGCTCACGCGCAGAGGCCCGAAGCGGCCGATGAGGCCGCCGCTGACCAGGCCGCTGACCGCTGCCATGCCGTAGACGATCGAGACGAAGCCGCCCACCAGATGCGGCTCGACGCCGAGATCGGCGGCGACGCGCGGCGCAATGACCGGGATGGCGAGCGCGGCGAAGGAGAGCAGGGCCTGCACCGCGAGCGTGGCGGCGAGGGCGACGACGACTTGCTTCATGGACGCGGTGCGCGGCGGACGAAATTGCGACGGAGGCTTGATCGATCAAGCGTGTGGGCCGGCACGGCGGGGATCAACAGGCGCGCCAACCCTACCGCCGCGGCGGCGTGCGACGGGCGCGGCCGCGGGGAGAATTGACCGCGCCGGCGGTCGAGCGTGGGCGCGGCCCGCGTCCGGGCTGGCCGGCGGCATAGCCGGCGCGAGGTTCGGCGAGACCCGTCGGCATCTCGAGTTCGAGCGCCTCCAGCCGGCGGATTTCGTCGCGCAGCCGCGCCGCTTCCTCGAATTCGAGATCGGCGGCGGCGGCGCGCATGCGCGCCTCGAGATCGGCGATGACGGTCTTGAGATTGCTGCCGATCAGGTGCGTTGCCGACGCCTCGCCGGTGTCGACCGTCACGTAGTCGCGCTCATAGACGCTGCCGAGCACGTCGCCGATCTGCTTGCGGATCGACTCCGGCGTGATGCCGTTGGCGGCGTTGTAGGCCTGCTGCTTCTCGCGGCGGCGATCGGTCTCGGCCATCGCTGCGCGGATCGAATCGGTGATCTTGTCGGCATAGAGGATGACGCGGCCGTCGATGTTGCGCGCGGCGCGGCCGATCGTCTGGATGAGCGAGATGCGCGAGCGCAGGAAGCCTTCCTTGTCGGCGTCGAGAATGGCGACCAGCGTGCACTCGGGAATGTCCAGCCCCTCGCGCAAGAGATTGATGCCGACCAGCACGTCGAAGGCGCCGAGCCTGAGGTCGCGGATGATCTCGATGCGCTCCAAGGTCTCGACATCGGAATGGATGTAGCGCACGCGCACGCCGGCCTCGTGCAGGTACTCGGTCAGATCCTCGGCCATGCGCTTGGTCAGCGTGGTGACCAATGCGCGCTGGCCCTTGGCGGCGCAGGACTTCACCTCGGCGATGAGGTCGTCGACTTGCTTCTCGCAGGGTCGGATGATGCACACCGGATCGATCAGGCCGGTCGGCCGGATCACCTGCTCGACGAAGGCGCCGCCGGTACGCTCCATCTCCCAGGGCCCGGGCGTTGCCGAGACGAAGATCGTCTGCGGCCGCATCGTCTCCCACTCCTCGAACTTGAGGGGTCGGTTATCGATGCAGGAGGGCAGGCGGAAACCGTACTCGGAAAGCGTCGACTTGCGGTGATAGTCGCCGCGATACATGCCGCCGAGCTGCGGCACGGTGACATGGCATTCGTCGACGATGAGCAGCGAATTCTTCGGCAGGTATTCGAACAAGGTGGGCGGCGGCTCGCCCGGCTTGCGGCCGGTCAGATAGCGCGAATAGTTTTCGATGCCGGCGCAAGAGCCGGTCGCCGCCATCATCTCGACGTCGAAATTGGTGCGCTGCTCGAGCCGCTGCGCCTCGAGCAGCTTGCCTTGGGCGGTGAATTCGGCGAGCCGCGCCTTGAGATCGATCTTGATCTGCTTGATCGCTTGGTCGAGCGTCGGCTGCGGCGTCACGTAGTGGCTGTTGGCGTAGAGCTTGATGTGTTCCAGCTCGGCCTGCTTCTCGCCGGTCAGCGGATCGAATTCGTGGATCGCCTCCACTTCGTCGCCGAACAGCGAGATGCGCCAGGCGCGGTCCTCGCAGTGGGCGGGAAACACCTCGATCGAGTCGCCGCGCACGCGGAACGCGCCGCGGACGAAATTGGCGTCGTTGCGGCGGTAGGACAGCACGACCAGCTCGCGCAGGAAGTCATTGCGGTTGAGGCGGTCGCCGGCCGACAGCGCCAGCGTCATGTTCGAGTAGCTCTCGACCGAGCCGATGCCGTAGATGCACGAGACCGAGGCGACGACGATGGTGTCGGGCCGCTCCAGCAGCGCGCGCGTCGCCGAATGGCGCATACGGTCGATCTGCTCGTTGATCGAGGATTCCTTCTCGATATAGGTGTCGCTGCGCGGGACGTAGGCCTCCGGCTGGTAGTAGTCGTAGTAAGAGACGAAATACTCGACCGCGTTGTCGGGGAAGAACAGCTTCATCTCGCCGTAGAGCTGGGCGGCCAGCGTCTTGTTCGGCGC
>JACQDQ010000191.1 GCA_016201015.1 Pseudomonadota bacterium
CGCGGAATTGTGCAACGCAGCGAAATGTCGGCACGACCTCCTCTGGATTCATAGCGGCAATCTGCTAGCTTTCTGGACGGGAATCGACCCGGAGAACACGCCTTGGGGTACCGTTCCCCATCCTGAAGCCGAGTCAATTATCGGGCACGCATCACACGAGCTCGACTCCAGCCGGTTTCTTAACCTCCACCGTCAAGAATACGACCACAGGTGCCCGCAGGAGACGCCATGAATCTCTACAACGCCCGTCGGACCAACAACGCCAAGCTGCTCAACTGGGTCGACGAGATGGCGACCTTGTGCAAGCCCGACGAGATCTACTGGTGCAACGGCTCGCAGACGGAATACGACCGCCTCTGCGCTGAGATGGTCCGCAGCGGCACGCTTATCCCGCTCAATTCGGCGAAGCGGCCCAATTGCTTTCTGGCGCGCTCTGCCGCCTCCGATGTGGCACGCGTCGAGGATCGCACCTTCGTCTGCAGCCGACGCCGCGAAGATGCCGGCCCCACCAATAACTGGGTGGATCCCGTCGAAATGAAGCGGACGCTGCGGTCGCTGTTCGACGGCGCCATGCGAGGCCGCACCATGTACGTGGTGCCGTTCAGCATGGGCCCGCTCGGCTCGCCGATCGCGCAGATCGGCGTGCAACTCACCGATTCACCCTACGCCGCGGTCAACATGCGCATCATGACCCGCGTCGGTCAGAACGTGCTCGAAGTGCTCGACGGCAGCGATTTCGTGCCGTGCCTGCACTCGGTCGGCGCGCCGCTCGGCCGCGGGCAGACGGACGTCCCCTGGCCAAGCAACGAGACCAAGTACATCGTCCAATTTCCGGAAGAGCGCGCCGTTTGGTCCTATGGCTCGGGCTATGGCGGCAACGCGCTCCTGGGCAAAAAGTGCTTCGCGTTGCGCATCGCCTCGGCGATGGCCCGCGACGAAGGCTGGCTGGCCGAGCATATGCTGATCCTCGGCGTCGAAAGCCCGCAGGGCGAGAAGACTTATGTCGCCGCCGCCTTTCCGTCGGCCTGCGGCAAGACCAACTTCGCCATGTTGATTCCGCCGGCCGGCTTCGATGGCTGGAAAGTCACGACCATCGGCGAGGACATCGCTTGGATCAAGCGGGGTAAGGACGGGCGGCTGCGTGCCATCAATCCCGAGGCCGGCTGCTTCGGCGTGGCCCCCGGCACGTCCCGGCAATCGAATCCCAACGCCATGCAGATGCTGCACCAGAACACCATCTTCACCAACGTCGCGCTGACCGACGACGGCGACGTATGGTGGGAAGGCATGGACGGCGCGCCGCCGGCTCACGCGATCGATTGGCAGGGCAACGACTGGACGCCGCAAAGCGGCACCAAGGCGGCGCACCCAAACTCGCGTTTCACGGCCCCCTCCGCGCAATGCCCCAGCCTCGACCCGGCCTGGGAGGATCCCGAGGGCGTGCCGATCTCCGCCTTCATCTTCGGCGGGCGGCTCAGCAAGACCTTCCCGTTGGTCTTCCAGGCACTCGATTGGTCGCACGGGGTCTATCTGGGTGCGACCTTGGGCTCGGAGGCTACGGCCGCCGCGGTCGGCCAGGCCGCCATTCGCCGCGATCCGATGGCCATGCTGCCCTTCTGCGGCTACAACATGGCCGATTACTGGGGGCACTGGCTGAAGATCGGCCGCGGCATTGCCAATGCGCCGCTCATTTTCCGCGTCAACTGGTTTCGTAAAGGCGACAGCGGAAAATTCATCTGGCCCGGTTTCGGTCAGAACATGCGCGTGCTGAAATGGATCGTCGATCGCGTCCATGGCCGTGCCGGCGCGGTAGAAAGTCCGTTCGGCCATATGCCGCGCTACCAGGACCTCAACTGGGATGGGTTCAAGCTCGACCACGCCACATTCCATGCCATCATGGACATCAACCGCGACGAGGCGATGCGCGAAGCCGAAGACCAGAAGACGCATTTCGCGCTGTTCGGCGACCGCCTGCCCGCCGAGCTCGAGCTGCATCGAATGATGCTGGCGGCACGCCTGTCGACTGCGCCAACAGTGTGGAAGTCACCGGATTGAGTTCGGCCTGAATGCACTGCCGGCTCAGTCGCATCGAAGCATGAACTGATCGGCGCCATGTCCAATTTCGTTGTTCGGTTCCTGCTCGATCTCGTCTTGTACGCAATCCAGGAGTTCGTCTGCCGAGGTCTGACCTACGGCGTCGTTTACCTCTGGCATCTGGTTTCCCCGTCACGCCGGCAACGTCGCGAGGAGCGCGTCGGGCTTCGCCTCATCTATGACGGCAGCTATCGGCTCAAGGACGTCGCCATCCTGCGCGGCGCATACGCCGACGGGAGACTTTCTGAATTGCCGATCGAGATCGTCAAGTCGCTGCAGCGAACTTGGCCACATATCCTGGGACGGGCCGCCATCGGACGCTGGCTCGATCTCAACGCACCAGGCTGGCGGCGGCTCCCACGAAAAGGCCGCATTGCCGCGGCCAATTGAGAGATTCGTCCCTTTCTCCGCACTCTTCGCTACAATCATGGTTCGATCGATCCGCGGATAAAATCACGGCACGAATGTGTCCGCAGCCATGCCACTACGCGTCGGCGGTAAGCTCCTCTGGATCTTGCTGGTATTGACCCTGGCGCTCAGCCTGGTCCTCTGGTTCGCCTATGACCGCGCGCACAGGCGGTCGAACGTACTGACCGCCGGCGGCGGGCCGGAGGTCGTGGTGATGGATTTTTCCAATCCGATCACCCTGAGTCCGCCGCCGCCCGGTTGGTATCACCGCCGGTTCTGGACCCGCGCGCCGATGCAGATGTCCTTCGCGCTCAAGGACGGCGTGCCGGCGATCAGGCTGGAGACGCGCTCGAGCGCATCCATGCTGTTCCGCCACGTCGAGATCGACGTCGCAACATATCCGATCCTGATCTGGCGCTGGTACATCGAGCAGCCGATCGAGAGTCCGCTCGATGAGCAGACGCGCGAAGGCGACGACCATCCGGCGCGCCTCTTCCTCACCTTCAAGACTGCTGCGGGCGAAGAGCGCCGCATGGAGATCATTTGGGGCAATCGGCTGAAGGCCGGCGAGTACAAATATATCGGAACGTTTCCGCACTATGTCGCGGACGGCGGCGTCGAGAATGTCGGGCGCTGGCGGACCGAGGAAGTCGATCTCCGGCCGGTCTACCGCCATATCTGGCCGGACAATGCCGCCGCCCGTCTCGTCGATATCGCCCTGTTCTGCGATTCCGACGAAACGCATACGCACAGCATCGCCTATGTCGCCGATGTCAGAATGGCCAAGGCCAAATAGGCGACGGCACGCCCGTGATGCGGACGCTTCATTGCGCTATACTCGGCGGCCTCATTCGGGGAGATACTCGCGATGGCGATCAAGAAACGTGCGGCAATTCTGGGGTTTGCGACACTTGTCGTCGTCCTGACCGGACGCAGCGCGAGCGCCGACGTCATCGACGGCGAGTGGTGCACGGTTGACGGGCGGCAGCACATCGAGATCAAGGGACCAAGCATCATTACGCCGGGCTGAAAGCGCATGGAGGGGGACTATACCCGCCATTCATTCGCCTACGTCGTGCCGCCACAGGAGCCGGGCGCCGGGCAAACGGTCAACATGATCCTGGTGAACGAGGAAACCGTGCAGTCGCGCTTGGCGGCGAACGGAGTCGCCACCGGCGACGGACCTGTGCTGGTCTGGCATCACTGCAAGCGGCCGGTCAGTTGATCGCGTAACTATCCCGGCCGCCAGCGCCGCAGTCAGGCCTTCACGCTTTCGGGCAGCGGCAGGCTGCGATAGCGTTTTCCCGTGGCCGCGAACAGCGCATTGGCCACCGCCGGCGCGATCGGCGGCACGCCGGGCTCGCCGACACCCATCGGCTGTCCGACAACGACGACGCTGCGCGGCTTTACGTCGCAGCGCGCTTCCAACCGACCGCCAGCAGCCCGGCGCCGATCAGCAGCGACCCGCCGACGCGGTTGACCGCGCGCTGCACCTTCGGCTTGCGGATCGTGCGCCGCGCTGCGGACGCGACCAGCGCGTAGCTTAGCGCGTTGAGCGTCGCCAGCACGACGAAGGTCGCCTCGAAGATCGCCATGTTGGCGAGGGTGACCCCGGCCATGTCCAGGAATTGCGGCAGGAAGGCGACGAAGAAGACGATGCTTTTGGGATTGAGCGCCGTCACGACGTAGGCATGCAGGAAGATACGCGACGGCTTGGTTTCGCCGTCGGCCGCGCCGGTGGCGGCGACGTTGGCCGGCGCGCGCCACAGGTTGATGCCAAGGTAGATAAGATAGGCGGCGCCGATCCATTTGAGCACGGTGAACAAGGCGGCGGAGGTGGCGAGCAACGCGCCCAGGCCAAACATTGCCGTCGTCATCGCCGTGAAATCGCCGAGCGCCACGCCCGCCACCGTCGCATAGGCCGAACGCCGACCGTGGCCAAGAGCATAAGAGATGACCAGCAGGATCGTCGGCCCCGGAATGACCAGGATGACCGAGGTCGCGGCGGCGAAGGCGAGCCAGACTTGGAAGGACATGAGTGCTCCAGATTAGTGCTGATCGGTGACCGCAGGCGATCATCCCATCGGTATCTGCACAGTGCAACCGAAGGGCCGTTCAGATTCCGACCATTCCTTGCAGCGCGAAATACGCCAGCAACGCGCCGGTGAGTGCGCGCGTGGCGATGTCCCACAGTGGCGCGTCGACGCGGGCGCGGAAGAGCACAACGGAACTGGCCAACATCAAAACCCACGCAAAGGTGCCGGCGATGACCGCGGCGGCAGTGATCAGCACCATGTCGGCGCCGCGGCCTGCGACCTCCGGCCGCCCCACCACGGCGAGCCAGAAGGCGACGTTGAACGGGCTGGTCAGCGCCAGGCTGAGGCCGAAGGCGAAACCGGCGCGAGTTGAGTCGAACGTGGCGGCGGGAGGCACCACGCCGGCACGCCATTCCCGCCATCGCCGATACGCCCCGCGTAGGTAATGTGCGCCAAGCCCGAGCAGCAGCACGACGCTGGCCAGCGACAGCAACGCCGCGAGTTGGGCCGAGGTGGCGAGCGCGCCGGCGCCGAGGCCCACCACCAGCGCCCAAGTCGCGTCGCCGATGCCGGCGCCCAACCCCACGACGAAGGCGGGCAGGAAGCCGCGCGCCAGGCCGCGGCGGACGATCTCGGCATTGATCGGCCCCGGCGGCCAGGCAACCGACCAGCCGAGCGCGAAGCCGGTCGCCGCCGCGGCGAGAGTGGAGCTCACCTCGCCTCAGCCACCGGCGACGATCACGGGAACAGCGCTTCCTGGGCGAGCCCGGTGGTCTCGGCGATGCCGCACATGAGGTTCATGTTCTGGATCGCCTGGCCCGAGGCGCCCTTGACCAGATTGTCCTCGGCGCTCAGCACGATGGCGCGGCGCGGCAGCCGGTCGGCGAACACGCCGATCAACACGTGGTTGGAGCCGCGCACGTGCCGCGTCGCCGGCGATACGCCCTCCGGCACCACGCGCACGAACGGCTCGCCGGCGTAGCGCTTGACGAGCGTCGCCCGCAGGTCCGCCGGAGTCGTGCCGTTGGCGAGCCGCACATAGATGCTCGACAGGATGCCTCGATTCATCGGCATCAGATGCGCGGTGAAGTTCACGACGATCGGCCGTCCGGCGGCCTGCGACAATCCCTGTTCGATCTCCGGCGCGTGGCGGTGCTTGGCGACGCTGTAGGCGTGGATGCCTTCCGCCACCTCACTAAAGAGCATGTCCTCCTTCAGTGCGCGGCCGGCGCCGGTCATGCCCGATTTCGCGTCGATGATGATGTCGTCGGCATCGATCTGCTTCGCCTCGATCAGCGGAACCAATGGAAGTTGCGCTGCGGTCGGATAGCAGCCGGGAACGGCCACCAGCCGCGCCCGGCGCACCGCTTCGCGCGCGAGCTCGGTCAGGCCGTAGACGGCCTCCCTCTGCAGATCCGGCGCCCGATGCGCGTGGCCGTACCACTTGGCATAGACATCGACATCGGCGAGCCGGAAATCGGCCGAGAGGTCGACTACCTTGAGCGCGCGCGGCAGTGCGGCGATCACTTCCTGCGTCGTGCCGTGCGGCAGACAGCAGAAGACGACATCCGCCTTTGACCAATCCGCCTCGGCGATCTTGATCAGGCGCGGCACCTTCAAATGCGCGAGATGCGGGAACACCGCGCCGAGCTCCTGACCGGCATGGCGGTCGGCGGTGAGCAGCGTGATTTCGATCTGCGGGTGATGGGCGAGCAGGCGCAGCAGCTCGGCGCCGGTGTAGCCGCTGGCACCGAGAATGGCGACTCTGATCCGGTTCGATGTCGTGCTGCTCATGGCAAGATCCTTTCTTCCGGGATAATGCGGGCCAAACGATGGCGTGTCGAGCCTCAGGATCGCGCCGATCGTCGTCGGAAGAACATTTCGTCCACATGCATGCGCGGAAATGCCGCGGGTAGATCTCGCTGGTCGATCATGGCAAAGCCGTTCTTGGCGTAGAACCGGTGCGCAGCGACAAACTTGTCGATGGTGCCGAGAAAGACGTCATGGATCCCATGCGACGTCGCATGGCCGAGCAGCCGATTGAGCAATTGTTGCGCTAAGCCCTTGTTCTCGCCCCGCAACTCGCGGGCAACGAACATCTTGCGCAAGGCACCTTGGCCGCCGCCGATATCAAGCAGGCCGACCGTGCCGACCGGTGCGTCCGCTGCCAGCGCCACCCAGAATTCGCCGCCGCCCCGCCGGAAGAAACCGGCAATATCGTGCAGGTCGGGCTGCTCTTCATAGGTGGCCGGAATGCCGAACTCGTCACGCTGAATGCCCAGCACGAGTCTTGCCACACCTGCGTAATGGGCCGGGGCCACCGGCTCGATCTTGAATTCAGCATTCGACATGTGCGCTCGCTCAAGCAAAAAGGGCGATCCGCCGAGGATCGCCCTTTTCGTGGGTGCCGCCCCACCAGGGGGCGATCCTGTCCGGATCAGCGTTTGGAGAACTGGAAGCTGCGTCGCGCCTTGGCGCGGCCGTACTTCTTGCGCTCGACGACGCGGCTATCGCGCGTCAGGAACCCGGTGGTCTTGAGCGGCGGCCGCAACGCCGGCTCGAAATAGGTGAGCGCCTTGCTGATGCCGTGCCGTACGGCGCCGGCCTGGCCCGAAAGACCGCCGCCGGTCACCGTGCACCACACGTCGAACTGGTTGGCGCGGTTGGTGACGAGGAAAGGCTGCTGGATCAACATGCGCAGCACCGGCCGCGCGAAATAGACCGGCGCGTCGCGGCCATTGATCGTGAACTTGCCGGTGCCGGCCTTGACCCATACGCGCGCGATGGCGTTCTTGCGCTTGCCGGTGGCGTAAGAGCGCCCCTGCGCGTCTTTCGTCGGTTCGGGCAGCGTCGTCGCCACCTGCTCCGCCGTCGCGGTGGCAGCCGTCGCCATCGCCAGATCGGCGAGCGTCCGCGTCGTCGGCTTGTCGGTCATGCTCAGGCGCTCCTCTTGTTCTTCGCGTTGCGCTTGGCAAAGTCGATAACCTCCGGCTGCTGCGCATCATGCGGATGCGCCGCGCCGACATAAACCTTGAGGTTACGCATCTGCTCGCGCGCCAGCGGACTTTCCTTTTTCATCATCCGCTCGACCGCCTTGACGATCAGCCGCTCGGGATGCTTGCCCTGCAGCACTTCCCGCGGGCTGCGCTCCTTGATGCCGCCGACATAGCCGGTGTGCCAGTAGTAGACGCCATCGTTCAGCTTGTTGCCGGTCAGCCGCACCTTCTCGGCATTGATGATCACGACGTTGTCGCCGCAATCGACATGCGGCGTGTAGACCGGCTTGTGCTTGCCGCGCAGCCGGTCGGCAACGAACACCGCCAGCCGGCCAAGCACGACGCTCTCGGCGTCGACCAGGATCCACTTCTTCTGCTTATGTGCGGCTTCCGCCGACAGCGACTTCGTCGTCTTCATGACATGCATGGCATCACTTCCACTGTACGGCGGGACATGCCGTCCCCTACGAAGCGGCGGAGTATCGTCGCCACGCCGCGCTAAGTCAATCGCAATAATCTACGCTATTTCAAGGCGCTTAGAGGTGCGGTGCAATAATACCGCCTGCCTAAACTCTTTTCGGCTTTGGCTTCTTTTCGTCCCGCACGGCCGCAGATTGGGGCAACGAGTAGCTGCCGGTGGCGTGGGCAACCAGGTCACCCTCGGATTTGAGCGCCGCTTCGAGGAATGCGAGACGCTTGCCGAGCTTGAGCACCCGCGCCTCGACCAGCACATCATGCGGCCCGGGTCGTCGCAGGAAGCTCATATTGAGGTTGGTGGTGACCGC
>JACQDQ010000190.1 GCA_016201015.1 Pseudomonadota bacterium
AGCCGGGCTTGATGCCTTGCTTCGCCGGCAAAATCCAAATCTGCAGAAAATGCACCGGCTCGGCCTTGGAGGCGTTGTACTCGCTATGCGTGATGCCGGTGCCGGCGCTCATGCGCTGCACGTCGCCGGGGCGGATGACCGAACCGGTGCCGATGCTATCCTTGTGATCCAGCCCGCCCTCCAGCACATAGCTGACGATTTCCATGTCGCGATGGCCATGTGGCGGGAAGCCGCCGCCGGGCGACACGCGGTCCTCGTTGATCACGCGCAGCGCGCGGAATCCCATGTGCCGCGGATCGTGGTAGTGGCCGAACGAAAAGCTGTGCCGGCTGTCGAGCCAGTCGAACTTGGCGCGGCCGCGCTCGCCGGCTCGTCGCAGTGTGATCATGGGTTCTCCTTCTGCTCCCGTTATCAATGGTGGCGCGACGGCTAAGCTTCAAGATGGGAATGTCCGATAGCAAGGCCGCCTATGGTCCTTTCCCTCACCCTTCGAGACGCATGCTTCGCATGCTCCTCGGGGTGAGGGAAGAAGGATAGGCCTCATGGTGAGGAGCGAACCATGAGGCCGCTCTCCGCCATAGGCCGTTGCCCTAGGCTCGACAGTGCTGCGGCGGTCGGCTATGTCAACGGTACCAACGAAACTGCGGGGTTGCGATGACCGAAGCCTATATCTGCGACGCCGTGCGCACGCCGATCGGCCGCTACGCCGGCGCGCTGGCGAGCGTCCGCACCGACGATCTGGCCGCCGTGCCGATCCGCGCGCTGATGGCGCGTTACCCGCGCATCGATTGGCAGGCGCTGGACGACGTCTACTACGGCTGCGCCAACCAGGCGGGCGAGGATAATCGAAACGTGGCGCGCATGGCGGCGCTGCTGGCCGGCTTGTCGCCCGACGTGCCGGGTGCGACCGTCAACCGGCTATGCGCCTCGAGCCTCGATGCCATCGGCACGGCGGCACGGGCGATCAAGTGCGGCGAGACGAATTTTGCCATCGCCGGCGGGGTCGAGAGCATGAGCCGCGCGCCCTTCGTCATGCCGAAATCCGAGACGCCGTTCGGCCGCGCCATGGAGGTCCACGACACCACGATCGGCTGGCGCTTCGTCAATCCGCTGATGAAGAAGCAATACGGCGTCGATTCGATGCCGGAGACGGCGGAAAACGTCGCCACCGAGTTCCAGATCTCGCGCGTGGACCAGGACGCCTATGCCTATCGCAGCCAGATGCGCTACCAGAAGGCGCTCAAATCAGGCTTCTACGAGGGCGAGATCGTGCCGGTTCAGGTGCGCCAGGCCAAAGGCGAGCCGAAGAACATGGTGGCCGACGAGCATCCGCGCGCCGACACCACGCTGGAGAGTCTGGCCAGGCTCAAGGCGCCGTTCCGCGAAGGCGGCACGATCACGGCCGGAAACGCCTCCGGCGTCAACGATGGGGCCTGCGCCATGATCGTCGCGTCGGAGGCGGCGGTGAAGAAGCACGGCCTCGCGCTGCGCGCGCGCGTGCTCGGCATGGCGACGGCCGGCGTGCCGCCGCGCGTCATGGGCATCGGCCCGGTGCCGGCGACGCGCAAGCTGCTCGAGCGGCTGGGGCTCGAGATGGCGGATTTCGCGGTGATCGAGCTCAATGAAGCCTTTGCCGCGCAGGTGCTCGCGGTGACGCGGCAGCTCGGCCTGGCGGACGACGCCGCACAGGTCAACGCCAATGGCGGCGCCATCGCCATCGGCCATCCGCTCGGCATGAGCGGCGCGCGGCTCGTCGCCACCGCGATCAACCAGCTCGAGCGCAACGGCGGCAAGCGGGCGTTGTGCACGATGTGCGTCGGCGTCGGGCAGGGCGTGGCGCTGGCGGTGGAGCGGGTTTAGGTCCGCTCTTGTCATGCCGGTGAAGGCCGGCACCCAGGGGCAAGTGTGCGTTGTTTGGCCCCTGGGCCCCGACTTTCGTCGAGGTGACGGTCAAACTGAAACACTACCAGCTACTCATACGCCTTGCCCGCCGCGAGCTGGCGGTCGAGGCGCTGGCTGTAGCGCGACATGCCGAAGCAGAACACCCAGAAGCCGAGACCGACGAAAAAATAGCCGGTGACGCGGATGTGGTCGCCGATCAGCCAGGCCGGATCGGAGACGCCGGTCTGCACGGTCGCCAGAAAATCGAACAAGCCGATCACCAGGACCAGCGTCGTCTCCTTGAAGATGCCGATGCAGGTGTTGACGATGCCGGGAATGACGATGCGGATCGCCTGCGGCAGCACGACGAGGCCCGTCATCCGCCAATAGCCGAGGCCGAGCGCCTGGGCTGCCTCGTATTGCCCCTTGGGGATGGCCTGCAGGCCGCCGCGGAACACCTCGGCCATATAGGCGGCGTTGAATAGCGAGAAGGCGACCAGCGCCCGCAGCAGCTTGTCGAACTCGACGCCGCGCGGCAGGAACAGCGGGAACATGATCGCCGCCATGAACAGCACGGAGATGAGCGGCACACCGCGCCACAGCTCGATGAAGGCGACGCACAGCGCGCGCACCAGCGGATAGCTCGAACGCCGGCCGAGCGCCAGCAGCAAGCCGATCGGAATCGATGTCACGATCGTCCAAACCGCGACGACGAGCGTGAGCATGAGACCGCCCCACAGGGTCGTCTCGACGGATCGCAGGCCGAACACGCCGCCGGCGAGGAAGATGCTGGAGACCGCCGGAACGACGACGAGCGCGGCAAGACCGATCCACAGCTTGCCCGGCAGCCGCGGCAAAACGAGCAGACCGAAGATCGCTGCCGCAACTGCGAAGACGATGTCGGCACGCCAGCGCTCGGCGATCGGGTACGAGCCGTAGACGATATTGCTAAAGCGCGCCCGCACGAACACCCAGCATGCCGTCTCGCGATTTGGGCAGTCGCTGCTGCTGCTGCCGAGCCAGCTCGCGCCGAAGATCCCCCAATCGAGGAGCGGCGGCGCCATGATGTAAAGGAGATAGAGCGAGGCGAGCGTCAGCAGCGTGTTGAGCGGCGAGGCGAAGAGATTCTGTTGCAGCCAGGCCAGCACGCCGCGCGCTGCCTCCGGCGGGCGGGCGATCGTGGCCGCGGCGGCCGGGGCGCTCACGACGTGCGCTCCTTGAGCGTGATACGCCGATTGTACCAGTTCATGACCAGCGAGATGATCAGGCTCAATCCGAGATAGACGGCCATCGTGATCGTCATCACCTCGAAGGGTTGGCCGGTCTGGTTGAGCACCGTGCCGGCGAAGACGAGCATGATCTCCGGGTAGGCGATGGCCGCGGCGAGCGAGGAATTCTTGGTGAGGTTGAGATACTGGCTGGTCAGCGGCGGCACGATCACGCGCAGCGCCTGCGGCACGACGACCAGGCGATTGACTTGGCCCGGCCGCAGGCCGAGCGATCTGGCGGCTTCCACCTGGCCTTTCGGCACCGCGAGCACGCCGGCGCGGACGATCTCCGCCACATAGGCGGCGGAGTAGATGGACAAGCCGACCGTCAGGGCGACGAATTCGTGGATCACGACGACGCCGCCCTGAAAATTGAAGCCGGCGAGGCGCGGGATGTCCCAGCCGATGGGGAAACCGGCGAGGACGTCCGCGACGAACGGCAGGCCGATGAGCAGCACTATCGCATACCAAATCACCGAATGGTGCCGGCCGGTGCGCAGCCGCGTTCGCCGCGACCACCAGACGAGCGCGCCCGTCGCGAGGCCGGCGACGAGCAGCGCTATCGGAATTGCGGCGAAGCCCGGCTCGAGGATCGGCGCCGGCAGATAAAGGCCGCGGTTGTTGAGGAAGGCGACGCCGCCGAAGACGACGCTTTGGCGCGGGCCCGGCAGCGGACGCAGCACCGCGAAGTACCAGAAGAACAGGTGCAGCAGCAGCGGCACATTGCGGATCGTCTCCACATACGCGGTCGCCAGCTTGGCGACGAGCCAATTGCGGGACAACCGGGCAAGGCCGACCGTGAAGCCGATGATCGTCGCCAAGACGACGCTGATGGCCGAGACGAGAAGCGTATTGAGCAGCGCGACGAGAAACGCCCTGCCATAGCTTGAGTCCTCGTCATAGGGAATAAGGTGCTGCGTGATGCCGAAGCCGGCCGGCCGGGCGAGGAACTGGAATCCGGTCTTGACGTTGAGGCGCTCGAGATTTTCGAGCGAATTGTGGACGAAGAAGTACGCGATAGCGGCGACTGCCGCCGCCACCGACGCCTGGACGAAGACGGCGCGCACCCGCGCATCTCGCCACGACAACGACAACGGCGGCGCGGCGGGCGGGCAGCCACGCCCCACGATGTGCGCTGCTCGCATCTTGCGAAGGAATCGGCGCTTGCCGACCCCGGCTAGTCCGGCCGCGGGTTGAGGCTCAACGGAACGGCGGGGCCATCATCATGCCGCCGTTGGTCCACAGGGCGTTTTGGCCGCGGCTCATGCCGAGCCGCGTCTTCGGCCCGAGGTGGCGCTCGAAGATCTCGCCGTAATTGCCGACTTGCTTGATCGCGTCATAGGCCCAGCTCGCCGGCAGGCCGTTTTTCTGCCCAAGATCGTCGGTGACGCCCAGCAGGCGCTTGATCTCTGGATTCTCGGACTTTGCCTTCAACTCGTCGACATTGGCCGAGGTGATGCCGAGCTCCTCGGCCGCGATCAGCGCGTCGAAAGTCCAACGCGCGATGTCTTCCCATTGGCTGTCGCCCTGGCGCACCATCGGCGCGATCGGCTCCTTGGAGATGGTCTCAGGCAGGATCACGTGGTCGTCGCGGTTCTTGAGGCCGAGGCCGCGCGCGGCGAGCGAGCCGCGGTCGTTCGACCAGGAATCGCAGCGCCCCTCGTCATAGGCGCGCCGCGCCTCGTCGAGATCGGCGAAGGTGACGATCGTGTACTTCATGCTGTGCGAGCGGAAATAGTCGGCGATATTGAGCTCGGTCGTCGTGCCCTGGCCGACGCAGATCGAGGCGCCGTTGAGCTCGTTGACGCTTTTGACGTTGAGGCTCTTGCGCACCATGAAGCCCTGGCCGTCGTAGAACATCACCCGCGTGAAGTTGAGGCCGCTGCCGGCATCGCGGTTATAGGTCCACGTAAAGCGATGGGTAAGAATGTCGACCGCCGCCGTCTGCAGCGCGGCGAAGGCATCGCGCGGCCCGACCGGCGTCAGCTTGAACTTGTTGGCGTCGCCGAAAATCGCCGCCGCCATCGCCTTGCAGAGGTCGATGTCGAAGCCCCGGCGATCGCCTTTGTCGTCGGTGAAGGCGTAGCCGGGAATATTCGGCGCGGTGCCGCAGTGCAGGGCGCCGCGGGCCTTGACGTCGTCGAGCGTCGCCGCCGCGGCCAAGCCGGGCAGCACGGCGCAGGCGAAGCCGGCCGCAACGATCCATCGAGATGTCATCTGTTCCCTCCCCATTCCCTGTCCCGTCGAAAAGCGACGGGCGGGTTATTGACCATTGGCTGCGCCAAACCTAACGCCGAACGCAGGCCCGCGCAAAGCGTGTTTGGCCGGCCGTCGCGCGCAATCACGCCATTTTGGAAAACGGTTCACGCGCGGAGCCGAGCACTCACACATATTCGGCCCGCTTCGGCGTGAAGACGTCGAGGTTAAGCACCGGCTCCTTGCCGACAACGACGGCGTGGTGCGTGACATTCGGCGGGACGACGAGGAGACCGCCGGCCGCGAGGCGCTTCACCTCGCCGCCGACATGGAAATCCACCTGTCCTTGCATGATATAGACGATCTGCTCGTTCGGATGCGAATGCGGCCGCGGCTCGTGGCCGGGCCATAGCCGGTTGAGCGACAGCGTCGCACCTTCGCC
>JACQDQ010000022.1 GCA_016201015.1 Pseudomonadota bacterium
CCATCCATACCCCATTTGGCAGCACTAGCGCCCGTCGTCCTTTGCGCATATCCTCGCCGACCGGAAAAATATCCCTAATGATGCTCCTCCAATCTCTGCGCAGCGCCATCCGGGCTATTCCCGGGCCGGCGCGCGGTGCGCTGTGGATGGTGATTGCTGCCGCCGGATTTGGCGCCACGAACGTGTTCATCCGCGTCCTTGCCGCCGATCTGCCGCCGTTGGAGATCGTCTTTTTCCGCAATTTTTTCGGGCTGGCCTTCATGCTGCCGTGGCTGGCGCATGCCGGCGTTTCCGCGCTGCGCTCCGACGCGCATCATCTCTATGCCGGCCGCGCATTCGTCGGCCTCCTGTCGATGGTGTCGTGGTTCACCGCGCTCACTCTCATGCCGCTCGCCGAGGCCACGGCGGTGTCATTCACTTCGCCTCTCTTCGCGACCGTCGCCGCCGTGCTCGTACTCGGCGAGATCGTGCGTGCCCGGCGCTGGACGGCGACGATCGTCGGCTTCATCGGGGCGATGATCGTGCTGCATCCCGGCACCGCCGCGTTCGGGTGGGCTCAGCTTCTCGTCCTGTGCTCGGCGGCGGCGTCGGGATTCAACTCCATCCTGATCAAGCAACTGACCCGCCGGGATTCGGCGAATACCATCGTAACCATGCTGACGCTCTATCTCACGCCGATGTCGCTGGTGCCGGCGTTGTTCGTCTGGACGTGGCCGGGCCTGCACGATGCGCCGTGGATCGTGGCGCTCGGAATGTTTGCGACGCTGAGCCACCTTGCCCTCACCCGCGCCTTCGCCGCGGCCGATGCCTCGGCGATCATGCCGTTCGATTTCACGCGCCTGCCATTCATCGCCCTCGTCGGCTGGCTGGCGTTCGACGAGACACCCGATATCTGGACCTGGGTGGGCGCCGCAATCATCGGCGTGTCGTCGGCCTACATCGTCAAGCGGGAGGCGACCATCGCCCGGCTCGAACGCGCCGCGACACCATCGAAAGTCGCGCCGGCCGCAACCAATGAAGCCGCCGGCACCGGCGTGGTCGGCGTCCGCGACCGCGCGGCGGTCGCCGTCACGCGTAACGCCGCCATCGACTGACGCCGCGCGGCCCGCATCGCCGCTGCACGGACGTCGGGCGGCGCGGCATCGCCATCCGCCGTCGGCTACACAGACGCCGCTGCGTCTGATAGAACCGCCGCTCGCGATCAACGGAGGGGGAGTCATGCAGGCCAAAGGACATGCGGCGCTGGTCACCGGCGGCGGGTCGGGCTTGGGCGCGGCGACGGCGCGCGCCCTCGCCGCCGCCGGCGCCAAAGTCGCCGTGCTCGACATCAACAAGGACGCGGCCGACAAGGTCGCCCGCGAGATCGGCGGCGTCGGCGTGACCTGCGACGTTGCCGATGCCGGCTCGGCCGAGTCCGCGGTGGCCGCCGCGCGGCAGGCGCAGGGGCCGGCGCGCGTGCTGGTCAACTGTGCCGGAATCGGCCCGGCCGCTCGCATCGTCGGCAAGGACGGCCCGATGCCGCTGGCCGAGTTCGCGCGCGTCATCAACATCAACCTGATCGGCAGCTTCAATCTGATGCGGCTCGCGGCTGCCGACATGGCGAAGCTCGAGCCGCTGGCCGAGGGCGAGCGCGGCATCATCGTCTCGACGGCCTCGGTCGCCGCCTATGAGGGCCAGATCGGCCAGTCCGCCTACGCCGCGTCCAAGGGAGGCGTCGTATCGCTGACGCTTCCGGCCGCGCGCGAATTCGCGCGCAGCGGCATCCGCGTCATGGCCATCGCGCCGGGCATCTTCGGCACGCCGATGCTGTTCTGGTTGCCGAAACCGGTGCAGGACAGCCTGGGTGCCTCCGTACCGTTTCCCTCGCGGCTTGGCACGCCGGAGGAATACGCCGCGCTGGTCATGCACATCGTCGGCAACATCATGCTCAACGGCGAGGTGATCCGCCTCGACGGCGCGCTCAGGATGGCGCCCAAATAGGCCGTGTCGATGGTGGATGCGCCGGAATTCGACGAGGAGTTCCGCCGGCGGCTGCGCGATCTATTCGCCTGGCGGCGCGACGTCCGCCGATTTCGCCGCGACCCGGTCCCGGAGGGAACGCTCGACCGGCTCCTTTCTCTCGCCTGCGGTGCGCCATCGGTCGGCCTCAGTCAGCCATGGCGTTTCGTGACGGTGGACGAGCCCGGGCGCCGCGCCGCCGTCCGCGACCTCTTCACGGACTGCAACCGGGCGGCACTCGCCGTCTATGCCGGCGAGCGAGCGCGGCTCTACGCCACGCTGAAGCTTGCCGGCCTCGGCGAGGCACCACTGCAATTCGCCGCCTTCGCCGAACGGGACACCGCCCAGGGCCATGGCCTCGGACGCCAGACCATGCCCGAGGCGGCGGAATACTCGGTCGTCACGGCAATTCACACGCTGTGGCTCGCGGCGCGTGCCGACGGTCTCGGCCTCGGCTGGGTCTCGATTCTCGACCCAGCGCGCGTTGTCGATATTCTCGACGTACCCCGGAGCTGGCTGTTTATCGGCTATTTCTGCCTCGGCTACCCGCAATCCGAGGACACCGTCCCCGAGCTCGAGCGCGCCGACTGGGAGCGGCGCCGGCCAGCCGCCGACTTCATTCTCCGCCGCTGAGCGGCAGCTTCACGCGACCGCGTCGATGAACTTGGCCAGCTTGACGTCGCGCACCGACACGCCGCCCGCGTCATGCGTGGCAAGCGTGATCTCGACGCGGTTATAGACGTTGAACCATTCGGGGTGGTGGTCCATCCGCTCGGCCATCAGAGCGACGCGGCTCATGAAGCCGAAGGCGGCGTTGAAATCCTTGAACTTGAACTCTTTGCGGATGGCGTCGCGCCCGGCAATCTCGGCCCATCCCTTGAGATCGGCCAGCGCCTTGTCCCGCGCCGAGCCGGCAAGCTTCTCGACCATGGCGCCGTCCTCCTACTTTCTTGGCGTGGCGGCCAGGGTGGACCGCCTTTCGCGCCGGCGCAAGCCGGGCTAGGGTGCCGCCATGAGCAAACGCGAAGGACGCGCCCCCACCCTCGCCGACATCGAGGCGCTCGCCCTTGCGGCGCTGAAGACGATCCCGCACGAATTGCGCCAGCACGTGGGTGGCGTCGCCATCCGCATCGAGGATTTCTGCGACGAGGAGACCGAGCGCGAGATGGAGCTCGACAGCCCGTTTGACCTCATGGGCCTCTATCGCGGCGTCGCCTTGCCGCACAAAAGCGTCGATGCCGTGCCGCATGGACCCGACATGATCTTCCTCTACCGCCGCCCGCTGCTCGACTATTGGTGCGAGACCGTCGAAGACCTCGCCCATCTCGTGCGCCACGTCATGATCCACGAGATCGGCCACCATTTCGGCTTCTCCGACGAGGACATGGAGGCGATCGAGGCGAAGGAGTAGCGGCCTAAATGACCTTCAGCACGGCCTCGCCGAGGCCATCGACGGCGAAATCCGCGATGTCGCCCGGCGCAATCGACAGCGTGGCAATGACGCTGCCGGTGATCACCGCCATGCCGCGCTTGAGGCCGCGCCCGCGCTCGGCTTCCAAGTTGGCCAGCCAGGCGAGCGTCGCGTAAGGGTCCTCGGCCCGGCCCTCTGCCGCCTGTTTGCCGTTCATCGTCATGCGCCCGGCGATACCGACAAGTTCGGGCAGGCGCCCGCGCGCCACCGGCGCACCGACGACGATGCCGCCGTTCCAGCAATTGTCGGCGATCAGCGAGCGGGCATCGGTCTGGCGATAATCGGCATGACGGTCCTCGATCAGCTCGAAGGCCGGCATCGCCGCATCGACCGCCGGCAGCACGCTGTCGCGCCGCCACGGCGCCGCAGCCGCCGGCAGATCCTCTCCGAGCCGCAACGCTATCTCGCACTCGATGCGCAGATTGACGAAATCTGCCTGGCGCAGCGTCGCCGGCGAGGGATGAATCGTCTTGGCGAAGACCGCACCGCCGCAGGGGTGGTCGATGCCCATGAGCTGCTGCATCACTTTGGTCGTGGTGGCGATCTTGGCGCCGGCGATCGGCCCGTATACCGGCTCGGCCAACGCGTGATAGGCGGCCTGGGCGGCATAGGCCTCAGCCAGGCTGCGCGGCCGCAGATGGTCGGGCACATTGACGTAGCGTTCGCGCCGCTGTCGGGCGGTCCATAGAAATTGCGCGGCCTCTCTTATTCGCGTCGCGTCATCCATTTCCGTCACCCAATCGTCGATTGATCATATGGCCCGGTCAGCTCGCGCACCCGCCGGCGCAGTAGCGGCAGCACCTCGCGCGCGAACCATGGGTGGCGCTTGAGCCAGCCGGTGTTTCGCCAAGACGGATGCGGCAGCGGCAGGAATTCCGGCAGATACTCGCGAAAGCCGCGCACCGTTTCCGTGAGCGTAGCCCGGCGCCGCGCGCCGAGATAGTAGCGCTGCGCATACATGCCGACGAGCAGCGTCAGCTCGATATGCGGCAGGAGCGGCCGGATGCGCGGATGCCACAGCTTCGCGCAGTCCGGAATTGGTGGCTTGTCGCCGCCATGCGCGTCGCGGCCGGGATAGCACAGCCCGACCGGCATGATCGCGATGCGCGGATCGTCGTAGAAGGTAGCGCGGTCGATGCCGAGCCAGTCGCGCAGGCGATCGCCGCTGCGGTCGTTGTACGGCACGCCTGTCTCGTGCACGCGCGTGCCCGGTGCCTGGCCGACGATCAGCAGCCGCGCCTCGGCACGGACCAGCAGCACCGGTCGCGGACCCAGCGGCAGTAGCCGCTCGCATTTGCGGCAGGCGTGCGCCGCGGCGACCGCCTCGGCAAGAATCGCGCTCATCGGCGGGCCGCCAGCAACCGGTCGACGTAAGCCGGCACGATTTCACCCGCCTTGCCGTAGAAGCCCTGGGCGAACTGGGTGTGCCCTTCAGATGGCTCGAGGTTGAGCTCGACCGTATGCGCGCCCGCTGCCCGCGCCTCGGCGACAAAGCCGGCCGCCGGGTAGACGTTGCCCGAGGTGCCGATCGACAGAAACAGGCCGCAACGCCCCAGCGCGCCGTAGACCTCGTCGAGGTCGAACGGCATCTCGCCGAACCACACGACGTGCGGCCGCATGGCGCCGATCGCAGTACAGGCGGCGCAGGCGAGCTCGATCGTCAGGTCGTCGCGGCCCGACGTCACATTGCCGCAAGCCTCGCAACGCGATTTCAGCAGCTCGCCATG
Organism: Pseudomonadota bacterium; assembly: GCA_016201015.1. Lineage (GTDB taxonomy): Bacteria > Pseudomonadota > Alphaproteobacteria > CACIAM-22H2 > CACIAM-22H2 > JACQDQ01. The sequence goes on from JACQDQ010000022.1 coordinate 5,197, forward strand.
CATATGGCGCAGGTTACGCGAGCCGGCGCGTTCGTGCAGGTCGTCGATGTTCTGGGTGACGAGCAGCACCGGTGCCGGCCATTCGCTCTCGAGGCGGGCGAGGGCGCTGTGCGCGGCATTGGGCTGGACCTCCGGCCGCAGCAGGCCACGGCGCCGTTCATTGTAGAACGCGTGCACGCGTCTGGGATCGCGGCGGAATGCCTCCGGCGTCGCCACATCTTCGACGCGGACGGTCGCCCAGATGCCGTCGGGATCGCGGAAGGTGTGCAGCCCCGACTCCTTCGAAATTCCCGCGCCGGTCAGGATGACGATCGGCTTTGCCACCGGGCTACGCGACACAGCGCGTTCTCGATCGCGACGGCAATGGGTCAGGCGAGCGGGTACTCGGCCTCGGCGCGATAGAGCGGGCCGGTGTCGCGCAGAAAGCTCGAGAACAGAGTGAAACAGCCGACACGGATCGGACCGGCGCGGAAAAGGCCATTATGCGCAAGAAAATCCACGACACGCTCATGCGGACCGCCATCGCGAAACCGCGCCAGCGTGACATGCGGCGTAAAGCGCCGCCCGTTCGGCGTCAGGCCGCAGCGCACCAGGATCGACTCGATCCGGTCGCGCAATTTGACCAGGTCGCCGCATTTCTCGACCCCGGCCCACAGCGTATGCACCTGCCCGGCGCTCTCGAAATGGCCGACACCGGACAGCGTCATGTCGAATGCCTTGATGCGCACGCCGGAGAGGGCGTCGCTCAGATCCTCCGCTTCGGTCTCCGGCACCTCGCCGATGAAACGCAGCGTCAGATGGAGACTCTCCGGCGGCACCCAGCGGGCGCCCGGAACACCGGCGCACAGCCAGGACAGGCGCTCTCGGACGTCCTCGGGCAGGCCGACGCCGACGAACAGGCGAATCATGTCAGCTCCCTGTATGGCGATCCGGGTTAGCCGATTTGGCGGTCAAGGACAAGGGTTGGGATTGCCATCGTGGATCCGGTCGATGGCGCTAAGCACCTCCGGTGCAAGCTTGACGGTGAAACTGGCAACATTGCGTTCGAGCTGGGCGAGCGAGGTACTGCCGATGATCGCCGACGTGACGAACGGCCGCGAGCAGACGAAGGCGAGCGCCATCTGCGCCGGATCGAGGCCGTGCGCCCGGGCCAGCTCGACATAGGCCGCGGCGGCCGGTTCGGCGCGCGGAGTCGAATAGCGCTTGAAGCGGTCGTAAAGCGTCAGACGACAGCCCGGCGGCCGCGCGCCGTTGAGATATTTGCCGCTGAGCACGCCCATGGCGAGTGGCGAGTAGGCCAGCAGCCCACAGGTCTCGCGCAGCGCCGGCTCGGCCAAGCCCACCTCGAAGCTGCGATTGAGCAGGCTGTAGGGATTCTGGATCGACTGGATGCGCGGGCCACGGCCGAGCGCGGCAAGCTGCAGCAGCCGCATGGCGCCCCATGCGGTCTCGTTCGACGCGCCGACATGGCGTACTTTGCCCTCGCGCACGAAATCGTGGAGAGCAAGCAGGGTCTCCTCGTGCGCGGCGCCATCGCCGTCCGGCTCGTGGACATAGCCGAGCCGCCCGAAATTGTTGGTGCGGCGATCGGGCGAATGGGTCTGGTAGAGGTCGATGTAGTCGGTCCGCAACCGTTTGAGCGACCCTTCAAGCGCAATGCGCATGGTCTTGGCGTCCAGCCGGCCGCGACCGTCGCGCACATGCGGCGCCCTGTTGCTGCTGCCGACGACCTTGGTGGCCACCACGATCTGCGAGCGCACGCCCGGCCGTCCTTTGAGCCAGTTGCCGATATAGGCCTCTGTCCGGCCGAAGGTCTCGGACTTGGGCGGTATCGGATACACCTCGGCTGCATCGATGAAATTGATGCCGAGATCGCGCGCCCGGTCGAGCTGGGCGTGGGCCTCGGCTTCCGTATTCTGCTCGCCCCAGGTCATGGTGCCGAGGCAAACGACGCTGACATCGAGGTCGGTGACCCCGAGGCGACGAAACTCCATTGTGCGGAACCTCTGTATGCGGACGCTTACAGGAAAAGTGCGAGAACTCCGGTATATCCGTAAAGGCGATTATGGGAAATCTCGCCGTTGCAGAACATGCCGACCAGCGGAAATTCGCCGAGCTCCTGGCGCACGACGCCAAGCTCCTCCGAATTCGGTCCGAACAGATTGGGGCCGCGCGCCAGGCATGAGAAATACAGGCCGGCCCTGGGCGGCGCATTGCTGCGGCGCTTCAGCCTGCCGAGCATGCGCACGAGGTCTTCCTCGGCGGCAGCGCGGTCGCGGCGCACGAACATGACGCGGTCGCCCGCCGCCACGCGCTCGCCCACGGCGAGCCAGCCGCGCTCGGGATCGATGCCGACGAGATTGCGCACGAGATAGTCGCCGGTATCGGAGCCGGCGACCGGCAACGCGACATGAATATAGCCGGCCACCCGCTCCAGCTTGCGCGCCAGCACCTCGCCGATGTCGTGCTTGAATACATCCAGCGCACGCTCGCGGTCGATTTCGAAGATCACGTTCTGTTGTGCGGCGGTGATCTGCCGCACCGGCCCGATCGGCGAGCAGCCCTGGGACAGCCCGGCCGCGACGGCGACGCCGGGCGCGAACATGACGCCCGAGATGCCGCCGCGCACGACCTGACCGGCGACCTGATCCAGCACCCCGCGCGAGGAAGCAAGCCCGCCGACGAGATAGCTCGACGTCGCTCCGGCCAGGTCGCAAATCAGCTCCGGCAGCCGCGCGTTGCGCGGATCGGCATGCACCACGCTCAGCGTCGGCTGGACGCGCCGCGCCCAATCCTGCGCCGGACCAAGCTCGTCGATGGTTTGGCTGAAATTGGGAATGAGGCAGTGCGAGTCGGGATCGAGCGCCATGGTCATCACCGCCACGGCCGGCTCGTCGAAATATTCGCGCCGTCCCCCGGCGATGCCGATGCCGACGCTGCCGACCCATTCCTTGATCCCGGTCGTCTGGCGCAGGACCGTGACGATGCCGGGCAGATCCGACGCGAACTTGTCGGTGACGTAGACGAAGCCGAGGCTTGCCCGCTCCGCGGCCATGCCAAGCTGCGCGACGCAATCGACCGTCACGCGACCCCAGTCGCTCTCGCGGCCGGACGGTGCCGCGGCATGTGCAACATTGAATTCGGACGTCACGGCAGGCGCCCTCACCTTCACCAGCGAAGACCTGGCGACGGCGCCATCGTAGCGCAATGGGCCGCGCCGGGCTAACATGAAGCATCGTCGACAGTCATGCCGCAGGGAGGCGCGATGGCGTCCCGAAACAAAGAGATCATCAAGCAGCGATGCGATCGAAGGCTATCTCTCGATCATCCGCCATCGCCGCAGGCGGCACTGGCGGAACTCGCGGCCTACGCCGGCAACGCCGCGACCGACAAGTACGGCGCGGGAGACATCGCCGATCGGCTGGAGTCTCGCACCGCTGCTCTGCTCGGCAAGCCCGCCGCGCTGTTTCTTCCCAGCGGCAAGCTCGCGCAGATGATCGCGTTGCGAATTCTCACCGGCCGTGCGGGATGTCGGCGGGTGGCGATGCACCCGCGATCGCATTTCGAGGAGTATGAAGCGCGCGCCTATCAGGAATTGCACGGCCTGACCGCGGCGGCGTTCGGACCCTATGACGGACTGCCGCGGCCGGCCGATTTCGACGCGATCACCGAGCCGCTCGGCGCCGTCACCGTGGAGATGCCGCTGCGCCGCCTCGGCTGCTTGCTCAGCCCGTGGGAGGATTTGGTCGCCATCGCCGCGCGTGCCCGCTCGCGCGGCGTTGCGCTGCATCTCGACGGATCTCGCATCTGGGAGAGCGGGCCATACTACCGCCGGCCATACGCGGAGATCGCGTCGCTCTTCGATACCGTTTACGTGTCCTTCGACAAAGGCCTTGGTGCGCTCGGCGGCGGCGCTGTCGCCGGGCCGGCCGAATTCATCGCCGAAGCACGGATTTGGCAGAAGCGCACCGGCGGACGCACGCTCCGCATGTTCCCCTATCTGCTGTCGGCGTCCAAGGCGCTCGACGAACGGCTCGATCGGATGGAAGAGTTCCACCGGAAGGCCAAGTCGATCGCGGCGGCACTGGCGGCGCTTCCCGGCATCCGCGTTACGCCGAACCCGCCGCACGCCAACGCCACGCTGGTGATGCTCGAGGGCGATCCAGGTCAAGCGATGGAAGCCGCGCTTGACGTGGCGGAAACGACCGGCATCTGGTTATTCGACGAACCGGTCGTCTGCCCCATTCAGGGTATGTCGATGTTCGAGATCACGGTCCGCGGCGCGACCATGGAGCTGAACGACGTGGAGATTCGCGATGTGGTCGCTCGATTTGCCGACGCGCTCGCCACGCGCGGTGCCGACAGTGGCGCGCGCCGGATAAAGTTCGCGCGAGGTCGTCGCGAGCAACTGGTTTGATCGCGATGCCTCTTGGATTTCACGGGTACCGAGAGTATATACTGATCCGCCGATATGGTCGGGCGGGCCATCATGTCCGCGGAACTGGCGTTTGCGGTTCCACTGCACACTGCGTTTCTGATCCGGCTTCCGGGCCAGACGCGCATGCGCCTCCGTTCCTTATCCGGTCGGTATGTGCCAACCCTACCGTGCGATGGGTTGGTGGTCTGGCGCAAGGACGTCTTCGTTTCGCGCCTTGTGCGTTCGGGTTTGAAGGCCGTTGATCCCACGACAATTCGGTAGATCGTTGTGCCCGACGCTTGCCTTCCGCGGCGAGAAGGGGAACACCGTTTCGTTGTCGCGCATGGCGGTCCGGAGCGCCTGGCAGACACAGTTTGGATGACCGTCCGCTGTCCAAGGACGATCGCGTTTGAAAGGATATCGTGATGACCAAGAGGCTCTATGTCGGCAACCTTCCCTTCTCGCTCACTTCGGCCGAGCTCGAAGAGCTATTCGCCGCGCATGGCACAGTGACATCGGCGCAAGTGATCATCGACCGCGCCACCAACCAGTCGCGCGGCTTCGGCTTCGTCGAATTCGAGTCGGCGGATGCTGCCGCAAAAGCGGTCACCGAGCTCAACGGCAAGCCGATCGGCGGCCGGACTTTGACGGTCAATGAGGCACGGGATCGGCCGGCGGGGCCTGGCGGCGGACGGGGACCGGGCGGCGGCGGCGGCTTCAACCGCGGCTTCCGCGGTCCCGGCGGACCGGGCGGCGGCGGCGGTGGTGGCTACGGCCGCGGCCCGCGCCAGTAATCGATCGCTCACGCCGCGATCCCCGCGCGCCGCAAATGCGGCGTTCGCGGGGTGATTTTGTCCGGCGCTCGCGCGGATGCGAACTTGATTCGCGGCACTCGAGCGCAGGTCTGACGTCATTGATCGACCAGCCTGCGTTCGCGCTAAGGCGACAGGCCGGTCTAATGTCCGTCGAGCAGGCGTTCGACGTAAGGCAGTATCCGCTCGACGATCAACTCGACACCGCGCGCATTGGGGTGGATGCCGTCCGCCTGGTTCAGCGCGGGTTCGCCTGCCACGCCGTCGAGGAAAAACGGGTAAAGCGGAATGCCGTGTTTCTCCGCCAGGCGCGGAAAGACGGCATTGAACGCATCGGCATAGGCACGGCCGAAATTGCCGGGCGCATACATGCCGGCGATCAGCACCTTCACGCCGCGGCCCTTCAACCGGGCAATGATCTTGTCGAGATTGGCGAAGGCTGCCGCGGGGTCGAGGCCGCGCAGGGCGTCGTTGGCGCCGAGCTCGACGACCGCGAACTCGGGCGGCTCTCCGCCAAGTGCCCAGTCAAGCCGCGCCAGACCTCCCGCCGTGGTCTCGCCCGACACGCCGGCATTCACCACCTCGATCGTTAGGCCAGTCCGCCGCAATGCCGCCTCCAACCGCGCCGGAAACGCCGCCTCGCGCGGCAGGCCATAGCCTGCGGTCAGGCTGTCGCCGAACGCGATCAGACGTCGCGCTTCGGCCGGATTCGCCGCCGACACGGCGAAGAAGAAAAGCCAGGTCAACAGGTTGACAAGCACGGCCCGCACGCCATATCCCCCAAACGTATGCCGCCGCCAGGGCCGACCCGACGGCCCATAGGCGAGTCTGTCCATAATGCCGCATCCGTCATCCGATTGGATCATCGATATCGCCGACGTGCACCTGAAGCTGGAGAGCGCGGCGGGCGAGGTCAATATCCTGCGCGGCGTCGATCTCCAGGTTGCCCGCGGCGAGAGCGTGGCGGTGGTCGGACCCTCAGGCTCGGGCAAATCGACGATGATGATGATCGTTGCCGGCCTCGAGCGCCCGACCGCCGGCAGCGTCCGCTCGGCTGGCGTCGATCTTGCCACGCTCGACGAGGATGGGCTGGCGCTGTTTCGGCGCGCCAAGATCGGCATCGTCTTCCAGGCCTTCCATCTGATCGGCACCATGACGGCGCTCGAAAACGTCGCGGTCCCGCTCGAGTTTGCCGGCATCGGGGACGCCTTCGCGCGGGCCCGGACGGGGCTCGAGGCGGTCGGACTCGGCCATCGCCTGAGCCACTATCCCGGACAGCTTTCCGGCGGCGAGCAACAGCGTGTTGCCCTGGCGCGCGCCTTCGTCACCGAGCCCGAATTGCTGCTCGCCGACGAGCCGACCGGCAATCTCGACGGCGCCACCGGCCACGCTATCATCGACCTCCTGTTCGACCTGCGCGCGCGGCGCAGGACGACGCTGCTGCTGATCACCCATGATCCCGAGCTTGCCGGCCGCTGCGGCCGCATCGTGCGCATGCATGACGGTCGAATTCTTGCTGCCGCGGTGCCGGCGCCCGCGTCGCGCGCCGCGCAATGACGACGCTGCTGCTCGCCGCGCGCCTGTCCCGGCGCGAGTTGCGGGGCGGCCTTGCCGGCTTCCGCGTCTTTCTCGCCTGCCTGATGCTGGGCGTCGGCGCAATCGCCGCCGTCGGCTCGCTTGCCGCCGGAATCGACGCCGCGCTCAGGGCCGACGCCGGCAGCCTGCTCGGCGGCGACGTCGAGCTGTCATTCGCCCAACGTTCGGCGACGCCGGAGCAGCTACGCTTCCTGACCGACAGCGGAACCGTGTCGGCGGTGGTCGAGATGCGCGGCATGGCGCGCACGCCGGCCGGGCAGACGCTGGTCGAGCTCAAGGCGGTGGACAGCGCCTATCCGCTGCTCGGTGCGGTCAAGCTGGCCGGTGCCGCGACCTTGGCCGACGCGCTGGCGCGACGCGACGGCGCCTGGGGCGCGGCGGTCGAGCGCGCGACGCTCGAGCGGCTCAACGCAAGTCTCGGCGACAGCGTCACGGTCGGCGACCAATCCTTCGTCGTTCGCGCGGTCATCGACGCCGAGCCCGATCGCAGCGCCAACGTGTTCACGCTCGGCCCGCGCCTGATGATCGCGCTGCCCGCCCTCGAGGCGACCGGCCTCGCACGCCCGGGGACGCTTGCCCGCTACCAATATCGCCTGCGTCTGCCCACCGGCCGCGATGTCGACGGCTGGATCGCCGAGGTGAAGCAGCGCTTCCCCGCCGCCGGCTGGCGCATCCGCGGGCTGTCGGAGGCGGCGCCTGGAGTTCAACGGTGGATCGACCGCATCGCGCAGCTGCTGACGCTCGTCGGCCTCACCGCGCTCCTGGTCGGCGGCGTCGGCGTCGCCACTGCGGTCAAGAGCTATCTCGACAGCAAGACGACGACGATCGCCACGTTGAAATGCCTCGGCGCCGCGAGCGTACTCGTGTTCCAGGTCTACCTGCTGCAAGTGCTGACGCTCGCTGCGCTCGGCATCGGCGCCGGGCTCGTGCTCGGCGCGCTGACGCCGCTGGCCGTCGGGCCGCTCATCGCCGACAAGCTGCCGGTCGCCGCGCGCGTCGGGCTCTATCCGCTACCTCTGGCGATCGCCGCCGGCTTCGGCCTTCTCACGACGCTGGCCTTCGCGCTGTGGCCGCTGGCGCGGGCGCGCGAGGTTCCGCCGGCTGCTTTGTTCCGCGCGCTCGTCGCGCCGAGCCGTCGCTGGCCGCGACCGCTCGCTATCTTCGCGACCGTGCTCGCGGCTGCCTGCCTGGCGGGCCTCGCTATCCTCACTTCGTCCGATCGCAAATTCGGCCTGACCTTCGTCGCGGGCGCCGTGGCTGCGCTTGGCGCCTTCACATTTCTCGCGTGGGGGCTGGCGCAGCTCGCCCGGCGCGTCGGCGGCGTGCGGTGGCCGGGTCTGCGCCTGGCGCTGGCCAACATGCACCGGCCCGGCAGCCCGATGCCCGGCGTCGTACTTTCGCTCGGCCTGGGCCTCGGCACGCTGGTGATGGTCGCGCTGGTCCAGGGCAATCTCGTGTACCAGCTGCGCGAGCAGATCCCCGACGTCGCCCCCTCGTTCTTCTTCATCGATCTGCAGCCCGACCAGGTGGTCGCGTTCGACGCGCTGCTCGCCAGCCTGCCGGGCGTCGGCGAGGTCAAGCGCGTCCCATCGCTGCGCGGGCGCATCGTCGGGATCGGCGGCGTACCCGTCGAGCGCGCACGCGTCGCG
>JACQDQ010000192.1 GCA_016201015.1 Pseudomonadota bacterium
CACGGCCGGGTCAACGGCGCGCAGTTTCCCGGCCTCGAGCATTTCGTCGAGCTGCCGGTGGTCGTCTATCACAAGATTCCGACCGGGTTCATTTACAGCCACGCGCGCCGCATCAACGATCTCGTCACCATCCGCTTCCACGACCACTTCACGCCGAACATGGCGCAGAACGGCGGCATGTTCCAAAACTTCATGCAGCCGAAGGTGTTCGGCCGCACCAGCCTGACCAAATGGGTGGTGCCGGTCGACAGCACCAACAGCCGCAAATTCGGCTGGCGCCACTTCAACGACCGCGACGAGACGCTGCGCCAGGGCAAGCGCGACGAGGTCGGCTGGGAGTCGGTCGACTTCTACGGCCAGACCGCCGATCGCGCTTACGAGGAGCGGCAGCGCAACCCCGGCGACTGGGAAGCCTGGACCGGCCAGGGCCCGATCAACGTCCACCAGCGCGAGTACCTGGCGACGACGGACGAGGGCGTCGCCATGCTGCGCGGCAAGCTCAAGCGCGACATCAAGCTGGTCGGCCAGGGCAAGCCGATCGCGCGGCCGCAGGGCACGCCGCAGAAGCCGGTGCCGACCTATGGCGGCGACACCATCCTGCGCGTGCCGAAAAGCAACGTCGACGACCGCAAGCTGATGGCAGAGCTGCAGCGCGAGGTGGCGAAGGTCTATTTCGCCGCCGACAAATATGTCGGCGAGGACCGCGCGGCCTACATCAAGCGCGAGGTCGGCAAGCGCTTCCCGGCCTGATGCGCCGCCTGTCGACATCCCTTGCGCTGGCGGCCCCGCTGACGCCATGATCCCCGGCGCGGCGGCGGCGGCCGCCGAGGCATCATTGACTAGGGGTCATATGTGAGCGAGACGACGAGCGTGGAGTGGCACCTGGCCGTCAAGGCCGGCGCGGTGGCCGAAGGCGAGGCCAAGCAGGTGGAGATCAAGGGGCAACTGATCGCCGTATGCAATATCGGCGGCACCTATTACGCCATCTCCGACGTTTGCACGCATGAATTTGCCTGTTTCACCGACGGGTTCATCGACGGCGAGGAAGTGGAGTGCCCGCTGCACCAGGCCCGCTTCCACATTCCAACCGGCAAAGTGCGGTGCGCGCCGGCGACCGAGGACGTGCGCACCTTCCCGGTGAAGCGCGAGGGCGACGACATCTTCGTCGGCATCGGCGCCGGCTGAGACCCATGGCCACGCTCTTCGTCGCGCGCAGCCTGACGCTGCAGAGATGGGCGGCCGAGGTCGGCCTCACCAAGCACGTCTACAAAGTCGGCCTCGCCGACGGCAAGGCGGAGGATGCGGTGAAGGCGCTCAACGACGCCGCGCATGCCGGGGTGAACGACTGGAAGCTGCTCAAGAAGCAGGACATCGACCCGGCGGACGCGGCGGCGCCGTTGGATCGTCTGGCCCAACGGCAGAAGATGGTCGACCCCGGCTATTATCCGAAAATCCGCGGCGCCACCGGCTTGGTCAAGGTGAAGATCGCCAATGTCGCGAGCCAGATGCTGGTCAGGCAGGCCCTCGGCGGCGCCGACGCGACGCCGGCGAAACCCAAGCCGGCCGATATCGCCGCCTATCTGATCGGCAACGCGCTGGGCGGCTGAACCGCGGCCGCGCCGCTAACTCCGGCGCACCAGGGCGAGACCGATTCCGGCGCCGATGAACAGGCCGCCGCTCAGGCGATTGAGCAGCCGTCCACTGACGTTGAAGACGCCGCGCGCGCGGCCGGCGAGGCAGGCCCAGGCGCTGTCGAGCAACGCTGCAATGACGACGAACGTCACCGCCAGCAACGCGAGCTGCGCGGCGGGATCGCCGGCCGCATCGATGAACTGCGGCAGGAACGCCGCGTGAAACAGCATCGTCTTCGGATTTGACAGCGAGACGACGAAGCCGCGCCACATCAGCGGCGGCGCCGCCGGCGCGGCCGGCTGTTCCATGTTGTCCGGGGCGGCGCGCCACTGGCGCACGCCGAGATAGACGAGATAGGCGACCCCCGCCCAGCGCAGCCATTCGAACCACTGCGACAGCAGGATCAACAGCGCCGTCATTCCCAGCACGGTGACGGCAACCTGAATCGCCTGCGCCGCGCTGGTGCCGGCGACGGTGATCAAGCCGCTGCGCGTGCCGTGGCGGATGCTGGTGCCGACGATGACCGCGACATTGGGGCCGGGAATGAGAATGAGGATGGTGCTGGCAAGAACGAATGCAAGGTAAAGATTCAGCGTCATGTCGCGTCCCCCGGCGCCGTGATCGACACCGAACAAACTACCTTATCGTGGCGCAGGCGGATAGGCCGCGTGCCGCGGCGCTACCTGAGCGCGGCGTTGACCTTGGCCAGCACCCCGGCGCCGGGGCACAGCTCGCGCTCGCCGAGCTCGTTCAACGGCGCGGCGACGGTGTTGAGACCGGCATGCAGATCGACCGGTTCGGGATCGACGAAGAGCAGTCCGGTGACGACCTCGCCGGCGGCCTGGCGCTGCTGCAGATAGGTCATCGCCGCAATGCGGTCGTGCGGATCATAGTTCGTGGCGAGCTTGCGCAGATGGAGGATCGAGCCGTCGTGCTGCACGACGGTCTCCATCGTGCCCGGCGCATAATCGGCGGTGATCTCGGCGCGCGGCGACATGATGTCCAGGCGGTTTACCGCCTCGTTATGCTCGCGCACATAGTCGAAGCTCTTGGTCGAGCCGGGATGGTTGTTGAAGGCGACGCACGGGCTGATGACGTCGATGAACGCCGCGCCTTGATGCAGGATCGCCGCCTCGATCAGCGGCACCAGCTGCACCTTGTCGCCGGAGAAGCTGCGGGCGACGAAGGTCGCGCCGAGCTGCAGCGCCATGCCGATGAGGTCGAGCGGAGCGTCGGAATTCACCGCGCCGCGCTTGCTCTTGGAGCCGCGGTCGGCGGTGGCGGAGAACTGTCCCTTGGTCAGGCCGTAGACGCCGTTATTCTCGACGATATAGACCATGTTGACGCCGCGGCGCATGACGTGCGCGAACTGGCCGAGGCCGATCGAGGCGGAATCCCCGTCGCCCGACACGCCGAGATAGATGAGATCGCGATTGGCAAGATTGGCGCCGGTGAGCACCGACGGCATGCGCCCGTGCACGCTGTTGAAGCCGTGCGAGTTGCCGAGGAAGTAGGTCGGCGTCTTCGACGAGCAGCCGATGCCCGACAGCTTGGCGATGCGGTGCGGCGGCAGGTCGAGATCGAAGCAGGCCTGGATGATCGCCGCGCTGATCGAATCGTGGCCGCAGCCGGCGCACAGCGTCGAGACCGAGCCCTCGTAGTCCCGCCGCGTATAGCCGAGCTTGTTGGTCGGCAGCGCGGGATGATGAAGCTTGGGCTTGGCGATATAGGTCATGACATCACCTTGCGCAGCGGCCTGACGTTGGCCGGATCGAGCTGGTCGGCGATCCGCCCGAGGATGAACCGGGCGGTGATCGGCGTGCCGTCGTAGTGGAGGACGGCGACGAGCTTGGCGGGATCGAGGCCGCCCTCGGCGAGCAGCAGCGTGCGCAGCTGCGCGTCGCGATTCTGCTCGACGACGAAGACTCGGTCATGCGCGGCGACGAAGTCGATCACCTCGTCGTGGAACGGAAAGCCGCGCAGGCGCAGCGCATCGAGCGGCAGGCCGCGCGCCTCGAGGCCGTCGAGGGCCTCCGCCATCGCCGGGCTGGTCGAGCCGTAATAGAGGACGCCGAAGCGGCTCGGCTGCTTGGCGGCGCGGCGCACCGGCCGCGGCACCAGGCTCTTTGCCGTCGTGAATTTCTTGAGCAGCCGCTGCATGTTGTCGGCGTAGGCGTGGCCTTCCTCGGTGTAGCGCGCATAGCGGTCGCGCGAGGTGCCGCGGGTGAAGAACGAGCCGCGCTTCGGGTGCGTGCCGGGATAGGTGCGGTAGGGAATGCCGTCGCCGTCGACGTCGAGATAGCGGCCGAAATCCTTGCCGGCCTCGAGATCGTCGTAGGTCATCACCTTGCCGCGGTCGTAGCGGCGCGCGTCATCCCAGGCGAGCGGCGCGCAGAGCCGCTCGTTCATGCCGATATCGAGATCGAGCATCACGAAGATCGGCGTCTGCAGCCGGTCGGCGAGGTCGAAGGCGAGCGCGCCGAACTCGAAGCATTCGTGCGGATCTTCGGGCAGCAGCAGCACGTGCTTGGTGTCGCCGTGCGAGGCATAGGCGCAGCACAGGATATCGCCCTGCTGCGTGCGCGTCGGCATGCCGGTCGACGGGCCCGAGCGCTGCACGTCGAAGACCACCGCCGGGATCTCGGCGAAATAGGCGAGCCCCAGGAACTCCTGCATCAGCGAGATGCCGGGGCCGGACGTGGCGGTGAAGGCGCGGGCACCGTTCCATGCCGCGCCGATGACGATGCCGATCGAGGCCAGCTCGTCCTCCGCCTGGATGATGGCGGCGCGGTTCTTGCCCGTATCGCGGTCGACGCGGTAACGGCGGCAATGGCTGGCAAAGGCCTCGGCCAGCGACGAGGACGGCGTGATCGGGTACCAGGCGGCGACCGTGGCGCCGCCATAGACGCAGCCTAGCGCCGCGGCGCTGTTGCCTTCGAGGAAGACGCGGTCGCCGACCTTGTCGGCGCGCCGCACGCGCAGGCCGATCGGACATTCCAGGTTCTGCAGCGCCCAGTCGCGGCCGAGATGGAGCGCCTGCACGTTGGGCGCGATCAGCTTGTCCTTGCCCTTGAACTGCTCGCCGATGAGCCTCTCGACCTCATTGACGTCGAGATCGAGCACGGCCGACAGCGCGCCGACATACATGATGTTCTTGAACAGCTGGCGCTGGCGCGGATCGCTGTAGGTGCGGTTGCTGATCTCGGTCAGCGGCACGCCGATGATGTTGATGTCATCGCGAAACTTCGAGCGCGGCAGCGGCTTCGACGAATCGTAGAACAGATAGCCGCCGGGCTCGATGCCGGCGACGTCCTGGTCCCAGGTCTGCGGGTTCATGGCGACCATGAGGTCGACGCCGCCCCGCGTGCCGAGATAGCCCGCCTCGGAGATGCGCATCTCGTACCAGGTGGGCAGCACCTGGATATTGGAGGGGAAGATGTTGCGCGGCGTGCACGGCACGCCCATGCGCAGGATCGCCTTGGCGAAAAGCTGGTTGGCGCTCGCCGAGCCGGAGCCGTTGACGTTGGCGAACTTGACGACGAAGTCGTTGATGCGTTCTAGCGGCTGTGGCATGCGGCCCCCGCATGTGTCATGTCGAGATAGTATTTCTGCATGTCCCAGGCTCCGGTCGGACAGCGCTCGGCGCACAGGCCGCAGTGCAGGCAGACGTCCTCGTCCTTGACCATGACGCGGCCGGTTTTCAGGTCCTGCGACACGTAGAGGTCCTGGCCGGCGTTCTTCGCTGGCGCGCTCAGGCGCTGGCGTATATCCGCTTCCTCGCCGTTCGGCGTGAAGGTGATGCAGTCCATCGGGCAGATGTCGACGCAGGCGTCGCACTCGATGCACAGCGTGTGGGCGAACACGGTTTGCACATCGCAGTTGAGACAACGCTGCGCCTCGGCAAAGGCGAGCTTCGGATCGAAGCCGAGCTCGACCTCCTCCTTGATATTGCGCAAGGTGATCGTCTGGTCCTTGAGCGGCACCTTGTAGCGCAGGTCGAGCGAGACGTCGTTGTCGTAGCTCCACTCGTGGATTCCCATCTTCTGGCTCATCACGTCGACCATCGGCGGCGGCCGCACGTGCACGTCCTCGCCCAGGCATAGCTTGTTGATCGAGATCGCCGCGTCGTGGCCGTGCGCCACCGCCCAGATGATGTTCTTGGGCCCGAACGCGGCATCGCCGCCGAACAAGACGTTGGGCAGGCTCGATTGCATCGTCGCCGGATCGACCTTCGGCATGCCCCAGCGGTCGAACTCGATGCCGACATCGCGCTCGATCCAGGGGAAGGCGTTCTCCTGGCCGACCGCGACGAGCACATCGTCGCATTCCATATGAATTTCGGGCTCGCCGGTCGACACCAGGTTGCGGCGGCCCTTGTCGTCATACTTCGCCGCGACCTTTTCGAACATCATGCCGGTCAAGCGCCCGCCGGCATGGGTGAATGATTTGGGAACGAGGAAGTTATGGATCGGGATGCCTTCGTGCATGGCATCCTCCTTCTCCCACGGCGACGCCTTCATCTCCTCGAAGCCGCTGCGCACGACGACGCGCACATCCTCGCCGCCGAGGCGCTTGGACGAGCGGCAGCAATCCATCGCCGTGTTGCCGCCGCCGAGCACGATGACCCGCTTGCCGATCTTGTTGATATGGCCGAACGAGACGCTGGCCAGCCAGTCGATGCCGACATGGATGTTGGCCGCCGCCTCCTTGCGCCCCGGCATGTCGAGGTCGCGGCCGCGCGGCGCGCCCGTGCCGACGAAGATCGCGTCGTAGCGCTCGGCGAGCAGCGCCTTGAAGCTGTCGATGCGGCGCCCCAGCCGCAGTTCCGGCCCCATGTCGACGATGTAGTTCACTTCCTCGTCGAGCACGGTCTCGGGCAGGCGAAACTTGGGAATCTGCGTGCGCATCATGCCGCCGGCCCGCGCATCGCCATCGTAGATGACGACCTGGTAGCCGAGCGGCAGAAGATCGCGCGCCACCGTCAGCGAGGCCGGCCCGGCGCCGATGAGGGCGACGCGCTTGCCGTTCCTGGTGCTCGGCGCCTTTGGCAGGAGGGAGCGGATGTCGTCCTTGTAGTCGGCCGCGACGCGCTTCAAGCGGCAGATCGCGACCGGCTCCTTCTCCACGCGACCGCGGCGGCAGGCCGGCTCGCAGGGGCGGTCGCAGGTGCGCCCGAGGATTCCGGGGAAGACGTTGGATCGCCAGTTGATCATGTAGGCGTCGCTGTAACGGCCCGCGGCGATCAGCCGGATATACTCTGGCACGGGCGTATGGGCGGGGCACGCCCACTGACAATCGACAACTTTGTGGAAGTAGTCGGCAACGCCAATATCGGTAGGCTTCAACGCGGCATCTCCTCGGGCACTCGGCGAGCGGGGCTATAAATCGGCCGGACCGATGCGTCAACCGGCGCGAGCTGCCCCGTCGCGCGGTCTTGTGACCGTCGTCGTGGTCTGCCCGGAATCGCCAGACCATCCAATTGGGCACCTTCGGACGGCTTGCTGTCAAGGGATGGTCGATGGTCCCCCACCCATATTAATCCTAATATTTTTAAGGACATCCCGGCCGGCGCAAACCTCGAAACGATCCGCCGTGTGTGGCCGACAGACAGCCAAACAGGCGTCGCACCGCCGGCAAGCGCCGCAACCATCATTCCCGAAAAACGGTCAGGAGCCTGAACCAAAATTGAAATTCCCTGGCTCCGGCGTCATAGTCGCGGCGCGGCGCAGGGCGGCAAACCACGAACCGGGAAGACAATTAGCATGCAAAAGGCGAGCTTGATGCTGGTCGCAGCGGGTCTGGCGCATATCGTTGCCGGTCCGGCGACGGCCGGATCGCAACTTGACGCGATCCGGGCGCGCGGCCAGCTCATTTGCGGTGCCAGCGCCGGCGTGGCCGGCCTGTCGATCCCGGACAGCCAGGGCCACTGGAGCGGCTTTCATGTCGATCTGTGCAAGGCGTTTGCGATCGCCATCTTCAACGATCCGAACAAGGTCAAATATGTGCCGCTGTCGACGCAGCAACGCTTCACCGCGCTGCAGTCGGGCGAAGTCGACGTCCTCTCGCGCAGCACCACCTACACCTTGACGCGCGATACGACGCTCGGCCTCAACTTCGCCGGCGTCACCTACTACGACGGCCAGGGCTTCATGGTGCGCCGCCGGCTCGGCGTGAAGAGCGCCACCGAGCTCAACGGCGCTTCGATCTGCGTGTCGCCCGGATCGACCATCGAGGTCAACCTCGCGGACTATTTCCGCGCCAAGAACATGAAGTACGAGAGCGTGGTGATCGGCGAGCAGGACCAGATCGAGGCGGCGTTCTTCTCGGGCCGCTGCGACGTCTACACGAGCGACGCCGTGCAACTCGCCTCGGTGCGCGTCAAGCGCGGCGCCAGCCCGGACGACTACGTGATCCTGCCCGAGATCATCTCGAAGGAGCCGCTGTCGACGGCGCTGCGGCGCGGCGACGACGAATTCGAGGCGATCCTCAAATGGTCGCTCTACGCGATGATCGAGGCCGAGGAGCGCGGCATCACCTCGGCCAATGTCGACGCCCACCTCAGAAGCGAGGATCCCGGCATCAAGCGCCTGCTCGGGGTGATACAGGGCAACGGCAAGGCGCTCGGCGTCGACGAGCGCTGGGCCTACGCCATCATCAAGCAGATCGGCAATTACGGCGAGGTCTTCGACCGCAACCTGGGCCAAGCGTCGGCGTTCAAGCTCAAGCGCGGACTCAACGAGCTGTGGACCAAAGGCGGGCTGATGTACGCGCCGCCGGTGCGGTGACGCAAGCTTGGCGCAGGTCCGGTCCCGGCGACCGCCGATCTATAGCCCCAAATAGGCCTTGCGCACGGTTTCGTCGGCGAGCAGGTCGCGGCTCCGCCCGGCGATCGCCACCCGGCCCGATTCCATCACGACCCCGCGATGCGCCAGTGCCAGCGCATGCTGGGTGTTCTGCTCGACGAGCAGCACCGTCACGCGGTCCCGATTGATCTCGCCGACCACGCGGAACATCTCCTCGACCAAAATCGGCGCGAGACCGAGCGACGGCTCGTCGAGCATGAGCAGGCGCGGCCCGGCCATCAGGCCGCGACCGATCGCCAGCATCTGCTGCTCGCCGCCCGACAGCGTACCGGCAAGCTGGCGCATTCGTTCCTGGAGCCGCGGGAACACCGCGAACACCCGGTCGAGACGCTGGCGCCGTGCCAACGGCGCGGCGAGGTAGCCGCCCATCAGCAGGTTGTCGAACACCGTCATCTCCGGGAACAGCTTGCGCCCCTCCGGCACATGCACGATGCCGCGCCGCACGATCTCGCCCGGCGACAGCGCATCGAGCCGCTCGCCCTCGAAGACGATCGAGCCGGATTGTGCGCGCAACAGGCCGGACACCGTCTTCAGCGTCGTCGTCTTGCCGGCGCCGTTGGCGCCGACCAGCGCAACGATCTCGCTCTCGCCGACCTCCAGGCTCACGCCCCACAGCGCCTGGACCTTGCCGTACGCGACCCGCACCTCCTCAAGCCGCAGCATGGCCATCCCGCGCGCCGCCGAGATACGCCGCGATCACCGCCGGATCCTGCACCACGGCTTCGGGCGTCGCATCGGCGATCTTCTCGCCGTGATGGATGACGACGACGCGGTGCGACACCTTCATGATCGCCTTGAGGACATGCTCGACCCAGACGATCGTGATGCCATCTTCGCGCAGCCGCTGGACCAGCAGCGACGCCTGATCGATCTCGGTCGGATTGAGGCCGCCCATCGGCTCGTCGAGCAGCAGCAGCCGCGGCCGGGTGGCGAGCGCGCGGGCGATCTCGAGCCGCTTCTGCTCCGCGAGCGTGAGGTCGGCCGCCGGCACGCCGATCTTGGCGCCGAGCCCGACCTTGTCGAGCACGAGCCGCGCCTCCGCCTCCGCCTCGCGGCGGCCACGGCGCCGCAGAAACGCCCCGAGGACGACGTTTTCGAGCACGTCGAGCTTGCGAAAGGGCTTGACGATCTGGAACGTCCGCGCGATGCCGCGCTTGGTCACCGCGTGCGGCTTCAGACCCACCAGGTCGCGCCCGGCGAACACGATCCGGCCGGCCATCGGGCGCAAATATCCGGCGATCAAGTTGAAGGCGGTCGTCTTGCCGGCGCCGTTGGGGCCGATCAGGCCGAGGATCTCGCCCTCGGCGACGGTGAAGGAGAGATCGGTCACGGCGCGCACGCCGCCGAAATGGCGCGTCAAGCCGGAGACTTCGAGCAGGGCCATGGCCGCCTCAGCCGCGGCGCCCGAGCAAGAGGCCGATGCGCCCCCAGATCCCCTCGGGCAGGTAGCGAATGGTCAGCATCATGAACAGGCCATAGAAGATGAGGTGCCAGACCTGGAAGCGCTCGCGGAACACCTCCGCCAGGGTGACCAGAAACACGGCGCCGATCAGTGGCCCGGCCGCCGTCGCCAGGCCGCCGACGACGGCGATAAACACCATCTCCACCGACAACGCGATCGAGAACACCGCGTCGGGATCGATGTAGCGGAAATAGATGGCATAGAAGCCGCCGGTGAGCGCCGTGAAAAACGCCGACAACGCGAGCGCGGTGACGTTGGTCCGCACGGTGTCGATGCCGACCGCCTCGGCGCTGTCGGGGTCCTCGCGGATGGCAAGCAGGTAGGCGCCGAAGCGCAGGCGGGTGATCGCCCAGGTGGCGCCGATCACGGCGACGACGATGGTGGCGATCATGACATAGAACGGCGTCTTGCTCTCCCAATCCACCGGCTGCCCGAGCACACGCAGCTCCGGCAGCGTCGTGATCAGCATCCCGACCGGCCCGTCGGTGAGCGTTTCCCAATTAATGGCGATGATGCGGATGATTTCGGCGACGGCGAGCGTCGCCAGCGAAAAATACGGGCCGCGCAGCCGGAAGCAGATGAAGCCGATCGGCAGCGAGACGAGCGCCCCGATCACGCCGCCCAGCACCAGGCCGTACCACGGCGCGAGGCCGAGCTTGAGATGGAAGATCATGGTCGCGTAGGCGCCGACGCCGAGGAACGCGGCATGGCCGAACGAAACCTGGCCGGCGAAGCCGCCGAGCAGATTCCACGCGGCGCCGAGCGCCGTCCACATCAGCACCATGATGGCGAGATGCATGAAGAACGTATTCGTCACCAGCCATGGCACGGCGAACAGCGCGACGATGGCGAGCGCGACCAAGCCGCGGGTCATGACTTGCCGACCCCGAACAGACCCGCCGGACGCAGCAGCAGCACGAGCAGAAAGATGACGAAGCCGATCAGGTCCTTGTAGGCGACGGACACGTATACGGCGCCCAGAGATTCGATGATCCCGAGCAGGATGCCGCCGGCGATGGCGCCGGGAACCGAGCCGAGGCCGCCGAGGACCACGATCACGAAGCACTTGGCGACGAGAATCTCGCCGACGGTGGGATAGAGGTAGAGCGAAGGTGCGAGCAGCACGCCGGCCCCGCCGGCGAGCGCCGTGCCGAGGCCGAAGGTGATCGTCGCGGTCCGCTCGACATTCACGCCCATCAGCGCCGCCGCTTCCGCGTCCTGGCTGGTGGCGCGGATGGCGCGGCCCATGTCGGTGCGCGCGAGCAGCCAGTAGAGAGCGACGGTGATGACGATGGCGAGCCCGAACGAGATGGCCAGCGGGATCGGCACCGCGATGTCGAACGGGCGCAGCGGCATGACCGCATAGCTGAGCTTGATCGTGCGATAGTCGCCGGTCCACACGAACAGCGCGAGGTTGGCGATGAACAGCGACAGCCCGGCGGTGTAGAGCAGGGTGTTGAGCTCGCCGCCGAGCACCACCTTGCGCAGCAGAAAGCGATGGATCGCCATGCCGAAGAGGAACATCAAAGGCATCCAGACGACGATCGACAGGAACGGATCGACCCGCGCCCCGACATGGGCCCAGAACGCGCCGTACATGCCGAGCATCACCAGATCGCCATGCGCCATGTTGATGATGCGCATGACGCCGAAGACGACCGTCAGCCCGACGCCGATCATGGCGTAGAGCGATCCCGTCAGCACGCCGCTGACCAAGCTTTGGATCAGGGTTTCCACGGAAGGGGCCGCCCCGCCCCCTGCCGCCGGTTGAGCGGCGAGGGAGGCGGAGCGTTAAGGAACGGAACTAGCGCTTGAGCGTCGGATCGGGGAACACGTAGGCGACCTCGGCGTTGGCCTTCGGCCAGACATTGAGCAGCTTGCCGCCGCGCCATTGCGCCAGCACCGAGTGTTCGGGCGAGTAGATGTTCTGGTTGGTGTATTGGTCGCCGAGCGGGCCGGCCCAGTTGCCGAACTTCAGTTTGCCGAACACCGTGGTCAGCTCGGTCTTCAGCAGCGCCTGGCGTACGGCCTCGCGGTCCTCCTCGATCTTGCCGGTGAGCGTCGCCCGCTTGAGCGCGTCGGCGATGATGTAGATCGCGGCGTAACCCTCGACCTCGTGCTCCTTGGGATAGATGCCGTATTTTGCGTGGAACTTGTTGTAGAAGGCCTGCGTCGCGGCGTCGTTCGGGTTGCCCGACCATGCCGCCGAGGAATAGACGTTGTCGGCGAGCTGACTCAGCTCCTTGGCGAAGTCCTCGACGCCGAAGCCGCCGCCGAAGCCGACGATGGCGCGCGGCGTCACGCCGATCTCCTTGGCGTGGCGCGTCAACAAGATGGCATCGGTGGTGGCCACCGCGATCAGCAGCAGATAGTCGGGATTCGTCGCCTTGACCTTGGTCATCACCGGCTTGAAATCGAGGCTGTTCACCGGATAGGCCTCGTCGGCGACGATCGGCACGTTGCGCGACTTGAGGAAGGTCATCGCCGAATTGGCGATGGTCTTGCCGAACACCGTGTTGTCGTAGACGACGGCGGTCGATTTCGGCATCGCCCCGGGCACTTCGCTGATGAAGTTGTTGAACGCCATCGGGTAGATCGAGCCCGTCGGATTGTTGCGGAACACCCACTCGAAGCCCTTGGCGGTGATGATGTCGGCCGAGGGATGGTCGACCATGTACGGGGTCTTGAGTCGCTGCGCGACCGAGGCGATCTCGACCGCCTGGCCCGAGGCGCGGCCGCCGGTCAGCACCAGCACCTTCTGCTGCGTGATGAGCTTTTCGGCGACGGTGGCCGCGAGCGGGTTCTTGGCCTGATGGTCGTCGATGATCACCTCGAGCTTGCGGCCGTTGATGCCGCCGGCGGCGTTGATCTCCTCGGCGGCCAGACCGTAGGCCTTCTTGAACTTGTCGCCGAACGGCGCGTCCGGGCCGGTCATCGGTTGTGGCGCGCCGATCTTGAGCGTGTCCTGGGCGATTGCGGGGGCCGCAACCGCCAAAGCCGCTAAAACACCCAATGCCAGTGGCAAACGCATGAGCGAAACCCTCCCTGGTTGAAATGGCTGAATTTTATTCGGCCGGTTCTGGCGCCGGCGCTCGCCAAGCGCATCTAAACATCGAATATTTTCCCGTGCAAGCCTGCCCGTGGCGCCGGCACCTATGCGGACGGCTACGGAGCGATCAGCTCCACGGTCGGGAAATACGTGCGGTAGCGCGTCCTGTCGCGCGTAAGCAGACGATACCCGGCAACGGCGGCATGCGCGCCGATGTAGAAGTCGGGCAAGGGCGACCGACGAATGCCGCCTCGCCTGCGGTAGGAACGGAATACCTTGCCCGCCAGGAACGCGGCTTCGTAAGGCAGCATCTCGCGCCGGAAGATATTGGCCGGCATCGCCTCTTCGAGGTCCTCGACTTTGTCGAACCCGACCGAGACCTCGGCATAGATCAAGGGATTGATGACGAGCGTCGCGTCGTCGGTGGCCCTGGCGAGGGCCCCGCTTGACCAGCGACCCCACTGCCGATCATCGGTTGCGACATCGAGGATGATGTTGCTGTCGACGAGGATGGCAATCATGCGTCGCGCGTCAACGCCATGATCTCATCGGTCGACATTCGAACCGTCGCGCGGCCACGCAAGCGGGCGACAGCACGCTCGCCGCGGCTCGTCCCCTTTCCTATCTTGGCTCGGATGATGCGGACCGACTTCCCGTCGAATTTGAATTCGACTTCCGTCTCCGGCAGCAGTCCTGCCTGCTCGCGAATTCTGGCGGGAATGGTGACCTGGCCCTTCGACGTGATGCGCATGGCGGCAACCTCTTACTCTGACATGTAAGAGTAATACATCGGCGATTTGCGGTCAAATTCCCGAACTGCCCTCATCCCCGCGGCAGGTGCCAGAGCAGGCTGCCCGACAGCGGCGTCCACCAGCCGGTCGGCAGCCCGGCGGTGCGCAGGCCGCGCCCCACCCATTCGTTGCAGGTCATGATCAGCGAGTAACGGCCGGTGCCGACGTAAAACGCATCGAACGGGCCATAGCCCATGCCCGGGTGCAGCAGCGGCCGCGCCTCCGCGCCGTCGGCGAACGACGCGCGCAGGAAGATGGCCAGGGCGTGATACTGCTCGCGCGCCAGCGCGAGACGCCGCACCTGTTCGCCTGTTTCGGGACGCATGATGTAGGTGACATGCGCGACGGCATCGCCCAACGACAGCATCGCCCGCACGCCGGTGCCGAGGCGGAAATCGGCAAGCGTCCGCGTGTTCATGTAGAAATCGCGGTCGCCCCAGCCGAACATGACGTGGGAAAGGCCGCCGATATCGGCCTTGAAGTGATCGGCCGGAAACTCGGCACGCCAGTCGATGCCCTGGGCGGCAACCGGCACGACGAAGCTGGCGTGATAGCCCTTGGAGACGACGAAGATTTCGACGCCGCCCGCCGCCACGGCGCGCGTCCCGCCGGCCGGCAGCGCGCCGAGCGCCAGCGCGGCGCCGAGCCAGGCGAGCGCCAGCGCCGATGGCGCCACAAAAATTGCGAGCAGGGAGCGGTGCAGACGACGGAGTCTTCGGGCGCGAGCGAAGCGGGTCGGCATGCGCGAAACGGTAGCAAAAATACGGTCGACACCATAACGCTGCCGCGAAAGGCCGAAGGCGACGAGCCCCTACTTGGCCGGCGACAGTTCCATCGCCGTCGTGCGCTCGTCGTTGCGGGCGTTGTAGACCAGGCCTTTCTTCGTCGCCCAGATATTCACTTGGTGATGGAGCGGGATGATCGCCACGTCGTCCATCGCCAATTTCGTCGCCTCGCGGTAGAGCGCCTCGCGCTTCTCCGGATCGATGGCGGCAAGCGCCTTATCCAGCAACGCATCGAATGCGGCGTTCGAGTAGAGCGAGCGGTTGGTGGCGCCACGGCCGCGGGCGCGGTCTTCGGTGGCGATCAGCGCGACCATCGGCGAATCGGGCTCGCCGGTGCCGGTGCCCCAACCCATGAGGCCGATGGAGAACTCGTTCCTGGCGCCGCGCGAGAAATACACTGCCGACGGCATTACCTCGACCGCCGCCTTGACGCCGATACGCGACCACATCTGCGCGATCGCCTGCACGATCTTGTCGTCGTTGATGTAGCGGTCATTGGGCCCGTGGATGGTCACGCGGAAGCCGTCGGCATAGCCGGCCTCGGCCAACAGCTTGCGCGCGCCGTCAAGATCGTAGGGCGGCGGCTTGACGCCCGGGTCGTGGCCCATCGAGCCGGCCGGCAGGAACTGACCCGACGGCGCCGCCTGCCCGTTCATCAACTGGCGGACGATGGCGTCGCGGTTGACCGCCATCGACAGCGCGCGGCGCACGCGCAGGTCGCGCAACGGGTTCTTCGGCAGCCGGTTGCCATCATTGGCGAAGATAAACGGCGCATCGTCGCGCGCGTGATCGAGATGGAGATAGATGTTTCGCACACCCGGCTTGCTGGCCACGGCGAATTTCGCGTCGGCGGCGATCTTGCCGATATCGGTCGTCGGCACGGCATCGATTGCATCGACGTCGCCAGCCAGCAGCGCGGCGACACGCGCGCTGTCGTTGGGAATGATGCGGAAGGTGACACGCGTCCACGGCTGCCGCGGTCCCCACCAGGCATCGTTGCGCACCAGCACGATGCGGTCGGCCGGCACGAATTCGATAAACTTGTACGGGCCGGTGCCCACCGCGGCGCCGCCGGCGTTGAAATCGCCGGTCGATTTGCCGCTCGCATGCTTGCGGCTGATGATCGGCAGGCCCGCCATTTGGTTGGCCATCAGCGGGTAGGGCTCCTTCGTCTTCATCAGCAGCGTATGGGCATCGACGACAACGAGCGCGCTCACATGCTTGGTGTAGATCGTGTAGCTCGATGGGCTGTTCACCACCGTCGGCACGCGCTCGAAGGTAAAGGCAACGTCGTCGGCGGTGAACGGCGAACCGTCGTGCCAGGTGACGCCCTGGCGCAGCTTCACTTCCCAGGTCAGGTCGTCGACCGGCCGCCACGACACGGCGAGGCCCGGGACGAGACGCTGGTTCTCGTCCTGATGCACCAGCCGGTCGAAGATATGCGTGCCGATCGCGATGTTGGGTGTCAGATTCTGGTAGTGCGGATCGATCGAAGTGACGGCGGCAGCCAGACCGATGACGATGTCCTTGGCCGGCGCCGGGGCGGCGCCGAGCGCCGCCAGGAGCAGTCCGACGATGCCGATCTTGCGCATGACATTCCCCGTAGCCAGGACGCTTCGCCGCATAATATCGTGATAACGCTCCCGCACGAAGTTCCGGTCGTTTGTCATAGCAACTGCTCGCCCATTCATACGCAAGGACACCGATGGACCTGCTCATCAGCGACACCGTCATCGTCACCTGCGACGACCGGCGCTGCATCCTCGACCGCGCCGGCCTCCTCATCCGCGGCGGCCGCATCGCCGAGATCGGCGACAGCGCGACTCTCGCCAGGGCCCATCCCGGCGTGCCGCGCTTCGACGGGCGCGGCAAGGCGGTGCTGCCCGGCTTCATCAACAGCCACACGCACACCGTGCTCACCGTGCTGCGCGGTACGGTCGAGGACATGTCGGGCAATGTCGTCTACGGCTACATGTCGCCGATCAGCTTCGTCATGGAGCCGGCGGAGCGCGCCGTGATGGCGACGCTCGGCTGCCTCGAGGCGATCCGCTCGGGCACGACGACGCTGGTTGAGAATTTCCGCTTCACGCAATCCTTCGCGCCGGCGATGGTGCGGACAGGGCTGCGGCTGTTCTTCAGCGAAAACTGCGCCGACGCGCTGCTGCTCAAGATCCGCCACGGCGAATACAGCTTCGACCGCGACTGGGGCAAGCAGTTCCTCGACCGCGCGACCGCCCTCATCGAGTCGCTGCACGACACCGCGGGCGGCCGCGTGCAGTGCCAAGTGGCCGCGCATGCGCCGGACAATTGCTCGCCGTGGATGCTGGGCGAGCTCAACGCGCTCGCCGCCCGGCACAAACTCACGCGCACGATCCATTTGGCGCAGAGCCCTGAGGAGATGCGCCAGGTGAAGGCGGCGCATGGCGGCACGCCGGCCGAGTATCTGCAGCAGCACGGCTGGCTCGCGCCCGATGTCGTCGCCGCGCACTGGACATTCTGTACCGAGGCGGATGTCGACCTGCTCCAGGCGCACGGCGTGCACATGGCGCATTGCCCGGCCAATTCCTCGCGCCGCGGACCGCACCGCGCGCCGCTCGCCCGCATCCGCGAGCGCGGCGTCAACATCGCGCTGGGCACCGACAACATGACCGAGGACATGTTCCACGCGATGAAGATCGCCCTTATCCTCTATCGCGGCGCGCGCGGCGGCAGCGTCGATCCGGCGCCGCAGGCGCTGCTCGACGGCGTCACGCGCAACGGCGCCGCCGCGCTCGGCCGGCTCCATGATCTCGGCACGATCGCCGTCGGCAAGCAGGCCGATCTCACGATCGTCGATCTCAATCGCGCCAGCCTGCGGCCGATCGTCAGCCTCGTCTCGAATCTCGTGCATTACGGCCATCCCGGCGTCGTCGACTCGGTCATGGTCGCCGGCGAGTTCGTCATGCGCGGCGGCAAGGTGCTGACTATCGACGAGGAAGCGGTGCTGCAAGAGAGCCAAGCCGTCGCCGAACGCGTGTGGACGCGCCTGTTGGCGCAAAGCCCCGACATCCCGCCGCCGGCCAATCTGCAATGGCTGGCGGCGTAACGACGCCACGCCGCGGCGAATGGGTCAGGTCTTGGGCACTCGATCGGCCGGCGGCACGGCCGCTCCCTCCTCCGGCGGCCGCACGTTGCGGAACATCACGAGCAGCGCCAGATCGTAGACGGTCTTGAGCACGCCGGCGGCGACGAAGGGCCAGCCGAAGCCGCTGATGGCGAGCAGATAGCCGCCGAGCGACGGCCCCAAGGCGGAGGCCAGGCTGCGCGGCACGGCGGTGAGGCTCGCCGCCGCCGGACGCTCCGGCGGCGTGACGACGGCCATGACGTAGGACGTGCGGGTCGGCACGTCCATCTGCGACAGCAACCCGCGCGCCAGCAGCAAGGCGACGACGAGCCACAGGTCCTGTGCGAACGGCAGCGCGATCAGACACAGATTGGCCGGGATATGGCTGAAGACCATGGTCGCGACCAATCCGATCCGCGCCGCGATGCGCACCGCCAGCAGGAAGGAGATCGAGGCGAAGACCTGCGTCCAGAAGAAGAGCTGCGCCGTGCCGGCGACGGAGAAGGCGTAGCTGTCGAACAGCCAGAGCGCGAGCAGCGACTGGACGACCAGCCCGCCGGCGAATGCGTCGATGCTGAATAGTGCCGCGAGCCGCAGCACGATGCCGCGTGACGGCCCGAGCGGGACCGGCGGCGCGGCCCCGGCCGCCGGCGCCCCGACCGCCAGCCGGCGATAGATCAGGCCGGCGACGGCGCCGATGACGCCGTAGAGCAGAAAGATCGTCTGGAACACCGCCAGGCGCTGCGGCGCGGCCGTGCCGAACACCATGTCCGGCACCGCGGCGAGAAGAGTGCCCAGCGCGCCGCACAGCGTGCCGACTATGCTGTAGCGGGCAAACAGCGCCGTTCGATCGCGATCGGCGACGGTCTTGCTCAAGACGGCATGCTCGAGCGGCAGGAACACGCTCACATCGCCGGCCGACGGATTGAGCGTGCCGACGAAGGCGATGACGAGCAGCGGCCAGAACGCCTCCACCGTTGCGAAGCCGAGGCCGGTGGCGGCCATCAAGAGGCTGGCGGCGACCAGCAGCGTGCGGAGCGCAAACGATCCGCCGGCGAAGCCGACCAGAAGCGTGAGGACCGCCGAGCCGAGCAGCGTGGCCGTGGTCAGCAGGCCGACCGACACCGCATCGAAGCCGAGCAGCAGCAGATAGGCCGGCAACACCACGCTGACGCAGCCATCGGCGACCGCGCGCGATCCTCGCGCGGCCAGGATCAGGACGGCGTCGGGGCTGGCGGAAATGGGGAGAATGCGCACGACGGCACCAGCATCGCGCATTTGCCGGCCGATTGACCAGTGCTCGCGGTAGCTGCAAGCCGTTCGCGACTCTGCTATGACTGTCCGGGGCAGCAAGGGGGGGAGCCATGCTGGAACAACTGTTCAAGCTGCGCGACAACGGAACGACCGTACGCACCGAGGTGATCGCCGGCCTCACGACGTTCCTCACCATGGCTTACATCATCTTCGTCAACCCCGACATCCTGTCGAAGACCGGCATGGATTTCGGCGCGGTGTTCGTCGCCACCTGCCTCGCCGCCGCCTTCGGCAGCCTGTTCATGGGCCTCTACGCGAATTACCCGATCGCGCTGGCGCCGGGCATGGGCCTCAATGCCTATTTCACCTTCGGCGTCGTGCTCGGCATGAAATATTCGTGGCAGGTGGCGCTCGGCTGCGTCTTCCTGTCCGGCATCCTGTTTTTCCTGATCAGCGTGTTCAAGCTGCGCGAGATCATCGTCAACGCCATTCCGCTGTCGCTCAAGCTGGGAATTGCCGCCGGCATCGGCCTGTTCCTCGCCATCATCGGGCTCAAGAACGCCGGCGTGGTCGTCGCCAGCCCGGCGACGCTGGTCACGCTCGGCGACCTCAAGGCGCCGGCGACCATGCTCGCCGCGCTCGGCTTCGTGCTGATCGTCGGCCTGAGCTATCGCAAGATAACCGGCGCGATCATCATCGCCATCCTGGTCGTCTCGGCGCTCGGCCTGCCGTTCGGCCTCACCCAGTTCAAGGGCATCGCCTCGGTCCCGCCGTCGATCGCGCCGACCCTGCTGCAGATGGACATCGCCGGCGCGCTGCATGTCGGCCTGGTCAGCATCGTCTTCGCCTTCCTGTTCGTCGATCTGTTCGACAATACCGGCACATTGATCGGCGTCGCCCACCGCGGCGGCATGCTCGACAAGGACGGCAAGCTGCCGCGACTCGGCAAGGCGCTCGCCGTCGATTCCTCGGCCGCGATGGTCGGCGCCGCGCTCGGCACCTCGACCACGACGAGCTATATCGAGAGCGCGGCGGGCGTCGACGCCGGCGGACGGACCGGCCTCACCGCCGTGGTCGTCGGCCTGCTGTTCGTCGCCGCGATCTTCCTCGCCCCGCTCGCCGGGAGCATCCCCAGCTACGCCACGGCGCCTGCCTTGTTCTTCGTCGCCTGCCTGATGGCGCAGAGCCTCAAGGAGGTCGACTGGGGCGACGTGACCGAGTTCGCGCCGGCGATGGTGACGGCGATCACCATGCCGCTCACCTTCTCGATCGCGCACGGCATCGGCCTCGGTTTCATCGTCTACGCCGTCGGCAAGATCCTCGGCGGGCGCGCCGGCGACGTGAACCCGGCGGTGTGGATCATCGCCGCCGCCTTCGCGGTGAAGATCGCGATAACTTGAGCCGACGGGCGGCCCGACCTGTCAGGGAGCGTGCAACGCGGAGAGCGGACGTTCACGTCCAGCCGGCATCGACGACGAAGTTCTGGGCCGTGCACATGCGGCTGTCGTCGGCGGCGAGGAACAGCACCATGCGGGCGAGGTCGGCCGGATAGAGCTTCTCCTTGAGGCACTGGTTCTCGGCGATCTGCCGCTCGCCATCGGCACCGAGCCACAAATCCACCTGGCGCTTGGTCATCACCCAACCGGGAACGACGGTGTTGGCGCGAATATGGTCGGGGCCGAAATCGCGGGCGAGGCCGCGCGTGAGGCCATGCACGGCGGCCTTGGCCGCGGTGTAGGCGGGCAGGCCGCCCTCCGCGTTCATCCAGCTGATCGAGCCGAAATTGATGATCGAGCCGCCACCGGCCGCCTTCATCTGCGGGATGATGGCCTGCGCGGCAAAGAACTGATGCCTGAGGTTGACCGCCATGCGCTCGTCCCAATAGGCGACCGTCACGTCCGCCACCTTGTGGCGGTCGTCGTTCGCCGCGTTGTTGACCAGCACGCGGAACGGCCCGAGCTCGCGGCTGGCGTTTGCGATCGCCGCGCGCAACGCCTCGATGTCGCGCAGGTCGCAAGGGATGAACAGCGGCCGCGGCCAGCCGGCCTTGACGATGCGCTCGATGAGCGCGCTCGCGGCGCCGGCGGCGATGTCGACGAAGGCGACGCGCGATCGTTGCGCGCAGAAATGCTCGACGATGCTCTCGCCGATGCCCGAGGCGCCGCCGCTGATGAACACGGCACGATCCTTGAGGCTCGGATAGGTGGCGTACTGATCCAACATCGCTTCGGCTCCCTAAACAATCTATCGCGGTGTGCGGCGTTCCTGCAGGGCGATGGCGCGGCGCACGTCCTTCTCCGAGCCGTCGATGAGTCGCACCATCGCCGCGCGCGCGGCATCCGGCTTGCGCTGGCGAATCGCCTGGAACACCGCGAAATGTAGCGGAAGTGAATGACCCTGTCCGGCCGGATTGGCATTCGACAGCTGGAAGCTGATGATCAGCGCCGTTTCGATCATCGCGCCGAGCGAGCGGATGAGATCGTTGCCCGAGGCCTGCAGGATCGCCTGATGGAAGCGCATATCCGGCGCGACGAAGTGCTCGCTGTCGTCGCCGGCCGCCCCCATGCCGCGAATGGCCTCGTCCATGCGCCGGAGATCGGCGGCACGCGCGCGCCGCGCCGCGAGAGCCGCGCCGGCCGGCTCGATGACGCGACGCAGCTCGAACAGATTCCCGACGAACGGCCCAACCGGCCCAACCGCGAGCTGCCAGGCAAGAACGTCGGGGTCGAGGAAGTTCCAGAATTCGCGCGGTCGCACGCGCGTCCCGGTTTTTGGCCGCGATTCGATCAGGCCTTTGCCGGCAATGATCTTGATGGCTTCGCGCATCGCCGTGCGGCTGACCTTTAGGCGGGCGCTCCACGCCTCCTCGTTCGGCAGCAGCACGCCGGGCTCGAGCGCGCCGCGCACGATCTGCTCGCCGACCAGATGCGCGACACGGCCATGCAGACTGCGGCGGGACAGGGTCCGCTCCTTGCCGTCCTCCGCGGAGCCAGGGCGGCGGCCATTGACGTCGCCGGCGGTGCGCAGCAGTTGACGGAGGTCGCTTTCGAGCGTCGTTGCCACATTATTCCTCATACGATAACATTCTTGTCGGTCGCCGCTGAAACGGCGTCAAGGGGGTGAGCGACGCCAGATCCCGGGGCGACCGCAATCGAGGCAGGGAGATTGTCGCCCGGATGACTGCAGCCACAACCGACATCGTTACGCTGCGCAACGGGCGCGCGGGGCTGCACGTGGCGCCGGCCGTCGGCGGATCGATCGCTCGCTACTGGATCGAGGGCGATCGCCGCACCTTTGAATGGCTGCGGCCGGCGAGCCGGCAGGCCATCGCCGCGCGCGAAGCGGGTGAGATGGCGTGCTACCCGCTTGTCCCGTTTTCCAACCGCATCCGCCAGGGGCGCTTCGACTTCGCCGGCCGGCGCGTCGAGCTGCCGCTCAATCAGTTGCCGGAGCCGCATGTCACGCACGGCCATGGCTGGCAAAACCCATGGTCGGTGGCCGATGCCGGCGCCGACCACCTGACCATCGAATACGATCATGCGGCCGACGCCTGGCCCTTTCCCTACCGCGCGACTCAGCGCTTCAAGCTCGCTCCGGACGCGCTTTTCGTCGATATGGAAGTGGTCAATCGCGGCGCGGTCCGCATGCCGGTCGGCCTCGGCCTCCATCCCTATTTCATACGCACGCCGCTGTCCCGCCTGACGGCCGCGATCGAACGGATGTGGCGCACCGACGACGAGATAATGCCGATCGACCTCGTCGAGCCGCCTTCCGGCTTGCGCCAGTCGGAAGGCTTGGCGCTCGACGGCAGCGCGCTCGACAACTGCTTCACCGGCTGGCGCCGCAGGGCCGAGATCGTATGGCCGGAGTGGAACGCGCACCTGACGCTGACCGCCGACGAGCCGCTGTCCTTTCTCGTCGTCTACACGCCGCCGGGCCAGGACCATTTCTGCGTCGAACCGGTGAGCCACTGCACGGACGCCTTCAATCTTGCCAACGCGGGGCGCAATGACACCGGGATGCTCGTGCTCGACCCGGGCGCGCGTTTGCAGACTCGCATTGCCTTCACTCCAGGTTTCGGCGGCGGCGCGAACGACGGCCGCAGCCGAAGGAACCGCAGCCCGTCGTAACCTTGTCGTCTGAGAGGAGAGGACCACGATGAAACGCACCTTGTTCGGCCTCGCTGCCGCAGCGGCGGCCTTGGCTCTGCTCGGCGCCGCCGTTCCGGCCGGCGCCCAATCGGTCGTCGTGTACAACGCGGTCAGCACCAAGCTGATGGACCGCTTCGTCGAGGAGTTCCAAAAGCTCACCCCCGGCGTCAAGGTCGAGGTGATCAACGGCGGCAGCGGCGAGCTGCTCACCCGCATCCAGGCAGAAAAAGCGCGGCCGCGCGGCGACGTCTTCGTCGGGCCCGACGCCGACGTCTTCGACGCCGCGATCGACCTGTTCGAGAGCTACACCTCGAAGGAGGACGGCGCGTTCGACCGCGCCGCCGTGCACAAGGACCACAAATACTACGGCTTCTCGACCAACTTCCAGGCTTTCATGGTCAACACCAAGCTCATGCCGCTCGACAAGGCGCCGAAGAGCTGGACCGATCTCGCCAAGCCCGAATACAAGGGCAAGATCCTGATGGCCAACCCGGCGCAGTCCGGTTCGGCGTATTCGCAGATGCACCAGATCCTGATGCTCTACGGCTGGGATTTGATGACGAAGATCATCAACAACACCACCTTCGTCACCAGCTCGAAGCTCGCCTACCAGAACGTCGCCAAGGGCGAGTTCCCGGTCGGGCTCACCAGCGAGTTCAACATCCTGGTGTCGAAGCTGGAGGGCTTCCCGGTGGAGGCCATCTATCCGAGCGACGGCACGGCGCTGATCATCGACGCCAACGGCATCATCAAGGGCGGCCCGAACCCGGACAATGCCAAGAAATTCCTCGACTTCATCAGCTCGAAGCAGGCGCATAGCATCCTCGTCGAGGTCGACAAGCGCCGCTCCGCCCGCCTCGACACGGCGCCGCCGCCCGGCCTGACCGCGGCCAAGGACATCAAGTCCTTCGCCTACGACTCGCTCGGCGCGGCAACGCAACGCAAGGCGAGTCTGGAGCGCTTCGACAAGATCTTCGCGAGCAAATAGCGCGCCACCCCGCTTCGCCCCCGCGGCGTGCAGGTCCGCCCGCCGCGGACCGGCGCGTGCACTCGTCGCCCGACCTAGCCTATGATCGACACCAGCCACGGTGCATCGCCTCCTGGGGGAGTTATGTCATGAAACGCACGCCGGTCGTCCTTGTCGCCCTCGGCCTCTGCCTCGCCGGCAACTGCATCTTCTCGAGCTGGTGAGGCCACTGGCGCGGTGTTCGTTCAGGCATTCAGCGTCGGCAAGGACCCCGAGGCACCGGAGGCGAACGAGGACACCTATGTCGTCGTCCCCGGCCGGCTTTACGCGGTCGTCGACGGCGTGACCGACGCCACCGGGCGTCGCTATGACGGCGCCAGCGGCGGCCAACTCGCCGGGCGTGCCGTGGAGCAGGCGCTGCGCGAGCTTGCCGGCGAGGGCCGGCATCGCGACTTGACCACCGCGTCGCTGCTGGCGCGGCTCAACGCGGCCCTTCACGACACCTATCGCCGGCACGGCATCGCCGCGGCGGCCGGCACCCGCATCGGCGCGACCCTCGTTCTCGTCGCCGATGCCGGCCCCATTCTGCGTTTCTTCGTCATCGGCGACAGCGGTTTGCGCCTCAACGGCCGCACCACCGTCCGCAATGAAATGGCGATCGACCGCATCTTCGCCGCGCTGCGGCAGCGTATCTATCGCCGGCTGCGTGCGGCCGGGGCCGACGAGACTGCCTGCGCCGCGGTCGCCCGCGCCGGCGTCTGCTTCGGCACCGACGCCGTGCGGCCGGAGATGGCGCCGTGGCTCGATGCCGCCGCGCTTGCCGAGCTCCGCGCCGCGACCCGCGCGCAGATCGCGGCCCAGCTTCCCGCCGTCGCCGCGGCTGATCTCGACCATCTGCTGGCGCGCGGCGTCGTCGGCGCCCAAGGCGACTACCGCAACCGCGCCGGGCACGCGCTCGGCTACGCCTGCCTCGACGGATACCCGGTGCCGCCGGAGCTGGTCGTGACCTTGGAGCGCCCCAAGGCCGAGACCGCGACGGTCGAGATGTTCACCGACGGCTATTTCCACCCGCCCGCCGGGTGCCGGCTCGCCGATTGGGAAGAGTCCTTTGCCGCGGTCGAGCGGCTCGATCCGACGAAGACCGAGGCCTATCCGGCCGAGAAAGGCAGCCTCGGCCGGGTGCGCACCGATGATCGTACCATCGTGATCTTGAGCCGCGACCCGCCATCGTAAGCCGCCAACGCCGTATAGCATCGGCCAGTGACGAAGGATCGACCTGCGTGCCCGAACGCGATCTAGTCATCCGCAACCTGACCAAGCGATTTGCGGCTGCAGGCGGCGACGTCGTCGCCGTCGACAGCGTCTCGTTCCAAGTGCGGGCGACCGAGTTCTTCACCATGCTGGGTCCGTCGGGCTGCGGCAAGACGACGACGCTGCGCATGATCGCCGGCCTCGAATCGGCGTCGGCCGGCAGCATCGTCTTCGCCGGCCGCGACTTCACGTCGGTGCCGGCGCAGCAGCGCAATATCGGCATGGTGTTCCAGTCCTACGCCCTGTTTCCGCATCTCACCATCTTCGAGAACGTGGCCTATGGGCTGCGCCTGCGCCGCATCCCGGCAGCGGAACTCAAGCCGCGCATCGAGAAGATTCTCGACCTGCTGCAGCTCGGCGCGCTCGCCGGCCGCCATCCCGCCGACCTCTCCGGCGGCCAGCAGCAGCGCGTGTCGATCGCCCGCGCGCTCGTCTACGACCCCGGCATGCTGCTGCTCGACGAGCCGCTGGCCAATCTCGACGCCAAGCTGCGCGTGCTGATGCGCGAGGAGATCCGCCGCATTCAACGCCGGCTCGGCATCATGTCGCTCTACGTCACCCACGACCAGGAGGAGGCGATGTCGGTGTCGGACCGCCTCGCCGTGTTCAATCTCGGCCGCCTGATGCAACTTGGCACGCCGCAGGAAGTCTATGCCGCTCCGGCCTCGCTGTTCGTCGCCGATTTCATCGGCAAGGCGAATTTCTTTCCGGCGCGCCTCGCCGGCCGCGTCGGGGCCGGCGCCCGCGTCGCGCTGGCCGGTGGCGCGGAAATCGCGACGCCGCGCGCGATGCCGCTCGGCGCGGAAGAGGCGCCGCGCATTCCCGCCGGCTGCGACGCCATGCTGATGGTCCGCCCGGCCGCCATCGGGCTCGACGCGCGGGCCGGCGACGTGTCGTGCCGCATCGGCCGCGTCCAGTTCCTCGGCGGCATCATCCGCTACACCGCGACGGCCGACGCCGCCTTGGGCGAGGTGACGATCGACGCGCAGCGGCCGGTCGATGGCGTCGGCGAGGGAGCCGCCGCCTGGCTGCGCCTCGCCGCCGCCGATGCCATCGTCTATCTCGCCGCGGGTCGCGCATGAAGGCCGATCCCTCCGCCCTACTCGCCCGCCGCGACTGGTTCCCCTACGCCGTCGGGGCACTGACAGTGGTTGCCGCGCTCGCTTTCCTCGTCTACCCGCTGGCCTACGCGATGTTCGGCGCCTTCATCAGGAACGGCGAGGAGGCGGCGATCGAGAACCTGACGCTGGTCAATTTCGAGCGCTTCTTTACCTCGGCGAGCTACAAGCGCGCCTTGTGGAACTCGATCTTTGCCGGCGGGCTGTCGACCCTGCTTGCCGCCGCGCTGGCGCTGCCGATGGCCTACGCCGTGGCGCGCATTGCCATGCCGTTCCGCGCGCTCATCCTCGCCTTGTCGGTCGTGCCGCTGATCTCGCCGCCCTTCATCGGCGCCTATGCCTGGATCATCCTGCTCGGCAATAACGGCGTCATCAGCCAATTGCTGCGCACCTATCTCGGTATCGACCTGCCATCGATCTACGGCCCATTCGGCGTCGTCTTCGCGCTGGCGCTCAGCTACTTCCCCTACGTCTTCCTCATCGTCCAGGGCGCGCTCGCCGCCGCCGACCCCTACATCGAGGAGGCGGCGCGCGTCATGGGCGCGTCGCGCGCGCGCATCCTGCGCACGATCACGCTGCCGTCGATTCTGCCGTCGATCGCCGCCGGCATGCTGATCGTCTTCATCAAGGCGGTGGGCGATTTCGGCGTGCCGTCGATCCTGGGCGGCGAGTTCCAGGTATTGCCGACGCTGATCTACTACCAGATCCACGGCTTCTTCAATTTGAACGGCGCGGCGGCGGTGGCCATGGTCAATGTCGCGCTCACCGTACTGGCCCTTGCCGTACTGGCGTGGATCGACCGCACCCGCAGCTACGCGACGATCACCGGCACGGCGCGCGCCGCGCGGCGCGCCACCGGGCTCGGCGCCAGGCTGTTCGCCAATCTCTATTGCTGGCTGGTGCTGCTCGTCGCCATCCTGCCGCAGGCCACGGTGGTCTTCTCCTCCTTCGCCGAAAGATGGGCCGGCACGCTGCTGCCCACCATCTACGGGCTCGATCATTACCGGCGCGTCATGGCCAACCTGACGCAGCCGATCGTCAACAGCCTGATCCTGGCGGGCGCCGCCACCGCGGTTTGCATCGTCTTCGGCACGGTCACCGCCTATGCAACGATCCGCGGCAAGGTGTTCGCCAAATGGGCGCTCGACCTCACCATCATGCTGCCCTTCGTGCTGCCGGGCCTGGTCGTCGGCGTCGCTTATCTCATCGCCTTCAACAGCGGCTGGCTGATATTGACCGGCACCGGACTCATCATCGTGCTCGCCTATTTCACGCGGCGCGTCGCCTTCATCTTCCGCTCGGTCTCCGCCGCTGTGTCGCAGGTGGATATGAAGATCGAGGAGGCCTCGACCATCTGCGGCGCCACATGGGGGCAAACCATGCGCCGCATCACGGTGCCGCTGATCGCGCCGGGAATTCTCGCCGGCGGCGTGCTGGTGTTCTCGACTCTCATCGGCGAAGTGAGCGCCACCGTGCTGCTCTATTCGGCCAGGTGGAAGACGATCTCGATCGCGATCTACGAGCTCGTGCTCGGCGACGAGCTCTACAAGGCGAGCGCCGTCGGCACGATCGCCATCGTGCTGACGCTGCTGCTCGTGCTCGCGGCGAGCCGCCTCGCCGGCAAGAACATGGCCGACATGTTCCGCTGAACCACCGTCTCCTGACGTCGGAATTAACCGCAGAGACCGCAGAGAGGCGTCGAGATGCAGTTTGCAATAGCCGTCGTTTGCGGGGCGGCGCGGCGTGGTTTCACGCTCCCGTGGCGCCGGCACGGGATACGAAGTTACTGAGCGGAAACGTCTTTAAGCCGGCGTCGCGCGCCCTTATGTGACTACCGCCGGCCGTCGGCCGCCCGCGCCTTCATGCGCGCGTTCCGTAGTTTCTCGACGCATTCCAGAAAACAGAAACCGAAAGGGAGCACCTCGATGCGACTTTATTATTCCCCTGGCGCCTGTTCGCTGTCACCGCACATCGTGCTGCGCGAGGCGGGCCTGAAATTCGATCTCGAGCAGGTCGACCTCGCCAGCAAGAAGACCAAGGCCGGCGCCGATTATCGGCAGGTCAATCCCAAGGGCCAGGTCCCCACGCTGCAGCTTGACAGCGGCGAAATCCTGACCGAGGGCCCGGCGATCGTGCAGTATCTCGGCGACCGCAAGCCCGAGGCGGGGCTCGTCCCGGCCGCCGGGACGATCGAACGCTACCGCGTGCAGGAGTGGCTGAACTTCATCACTTCCGAGCTGCACAAGGGCTTCACGCCGCTGTTCAAGGCGAACACGCCGGACGACTACAAGAAGATCGCCCGCGACAATCTCGCGGAGCGCTTCGGGCATCTCGACCGCCACCTCGCCGGCAAGCAATACCTCATGGGCGACCGTTTCACGGCTGCCGACGCCTATGCCTTCACCGTCGTCAACTGGTCCAATTTCCAGAAGATCGACCTCGCGCCATGGCCGAATCTCAAGTCCTACATCGCCCGCGTCGCCGCGCGGCCGAAGGTACAGGAGGCGATGAAGGCCGAAGGCCTGATCAAGTAGGTCGCCGCGCAGCGCGCTCCCCCGCGCTGAAATCGCCGCGGGGGAGCCGTCGGCATGCCGCTAGGGGCGCGCCGCCCGATACGCGGCCGAGACCTTGCGCTGCTTGCCGCCGGGATAGGGGAAGCGCAGCGTAACCTCGGTACCGACACCGCGCGCGCTGCGTATCGAAATCGTGCCGCCGTGCAACTCGCAGTAGGATTTGACCAGCGACAAGCCGAGGCCGGCGCCTCCCGCCGGCCGTTTGGTGATGTCGCCGAGCTGCCGGAAGGGCTCGAGCGCGGTCGGGATGTCTTCCTCGGCCATGCCGACGCCCTGATCGATCACGCGAATGTGAACCCAAGACTCGTCGCGGCCGATGACGACGCTGATGGTCGAGCCGGAGCTTGAGAACTTGAGCGCATTGTCGACCAGATTGAAGATGCATTGCCGCACCATGCGCTCGTCGGCCTTGAATTCGATGGCGTCTACCGTCGCGTCGAACTTGAGCGCGATGTCCATCGCCGCCGCCCTCGGCTCAAGGAGACGGAGCGACTGTTCGGTCAGCGACCGGAGTTCGATGCCGCCGATGGCGGCTTCGATCTTGCCGGCCTCGACGCGGGTCAGATCGAGGATGTCGTTGACCATGCCGAGGAGATGCAGCCCGCTATAGTGAATGTCCTTGCCAAAGGACACATAGCGCTTGTCGGGAATCGCACCGAAAAGCTCGTCCTTGATGATCTCGGCAAAGCCGATGATGGCGTTGAGCGGCGTGCGGAACTCATGGCTGAGATGCGCGAGGAAGCGGGACTTGGCAGCATTGGCGAGCTCGGCATGCTCGCGCTGCTTGCGCTCCGTGATGTCACGGGTGATCTTGGCATAGCCGGCCACCCGGCCCTGCTCGTCGCGAATGGCGTAAATGACGACATGCGCCGCGAACTGCGTGCCGTCCCGGCGGACGCGTTGCGCCTCCTCCTCGTAACGCCCGGTTTCGGCCGCAGCGTCGAGCGCCACGTGCGGCTTGCCGCTGCGCTGATCTTCCTCGGTGTAAAAGCGCGAGAAATGCTGCCCGATGACCTCGCCCGCGGCGTAACCCTTGATCCGCTCGGCACCGAGGTTCCAGCTCGTCACGATGCCGTTCGCATCGAGCATGTAGATCGCGTAGTCGGAAATTCCCTCCACCAGCAGGCGGAGGCGCCGCTCGCTTTCATGGAGCGCACGCTCGGTCTGCCGCGTCGTGGTGGCGTCGCGGACGATCATGGCGAAGCCGATAATCTCGCCGGCATCGTCGCACTGGGGATGGATTGTCGCGTGGGTCGCGAGAACGGTGCCATCTTGGCGTACGCACTGGCGCGCCTCTTGATGCCTCCCGTGCTCCGCGGCAGCCTTCAGCGCCTTCAGCGGGTGCTCCGTCAGGCGGTCGGCTTTGGTGTGGAGCAGCGAGACGTGCCGGCCGATCACTTCGCCGGGCGCATAGCCGAAAATCGCCGTCGCGCCGGCGTTCCAGCTGCGAATCGTGCCGTCGAGGTCGATGAAATAGATCGCATAGTCGGTGAGCTCATCGACGAGCGTCCGGCAGAGTTCGCCGAATTGCCGCGGGCCATTTCGGGCGGACAGGGTGGGTGTCATGCTGGCACTCCCCACGAACGTCAATCATTGTTAATGGTCGGGCCCGATCTCTTAACAATAGATTAACGCCATCGCGCCGCGCGCTCGACCCCCGACGAGCATGGCTCGATGATGTTCATTGTCTGTTCAGGCCGCGCCACGGCGCAGCGAGCGGCCGCGGTGTCGCGGCTTCGATCCACGTCGGGTAGCGGAAGTCCCGGCTCAGCGGACAAGGCCGACTTCATGCAGGTAGCGCAGCACCCCGGGGTGTATGAGTTCGAGCCGCGGCGCGGCGGCCACCGTGTTCGCCGCTTTCGTCTCGCGCGCCTGCGCCAGCCGCTTGGCCAGCGCCGCCTCCCCGCGATGCAGCGCGCGGGCCAGGCGATAGGCGACGTCGTCGGCGAGCGTCGGCCGCGCGAGAATGAAGCTCCACGATCCGACCGAGGCGATCGCCGTTTCTTGCCCGGCATAGCTGCCGGCCGGCACCGTCAGCGCCTTGAGGAAGCTGTGCTTGGTGCGAATGCGCGCCGCTTCGTCGGCGTCGGGTGCGATGAAGCGCGCACCGGCCGGATCCCGCGCCACGGCGGCGAAGCCAGGCCAGCCGGTGCCGCCGCCCCACAAAGCGGCGACGCGCCCGTCGATCACCATCGCCGGGCCGTCGCCGGCGCGATCGAGATACACCGCGAGAAAGTCCTTGTCCTGATCGAGACCGATCCCGTCGAGCACGTAGCGCGCGAGAATCACCAGGCCCGAGCCGCTGGCGCCGAACGCTACCGGCTTTCCCCGCAAGTCGGCGATCGTCCGGTACGGGCTGTCGGCGCGCACCACGAACATGCCAGGCGTGGAATACATCGCGGCGATGATCTTGAGGCTGGCCGGCGGCCGGCCGATGCCCGACAGTACCTCATACGCGACCTCGCCCTGCACCAGCGCGATATCGAGATCACCCGCTTCAAGCAGCGGCACGTTTTCGGTGCTGCCCTTGGTATTGCGCGGCTGGATCGCCAGCGACGGCTCTGTCTCATTGATCGTCTCGGCGACCGCCCCGCCGTAAAGCGGAAAGCCGCCGCCCGGCGTCGCCGTCCCGAGCACGATTGCCGTCTTCGGTTGGGCCGACGCAGCGCTGCCGACCATGGCTGTCCCCCCAATGATCGCCAGCAATAGTAACGCCGCGCGCCTCATCACGACCATCCACCGGCCACTCAACGGCGGCCCGCTGACATGCGCGACGCGTTCAGGCCTTGCCGGTGATGCGATCGATCTCGGCTTTGTCCTCGGCCGCCAGCTTCCAGCCGGTCGCCTTGACATTCTGTTCGAGCTGCTCGGGCTTGGTGGCGCCGGCGATGACGCTGGTCACGCGCGGCTGCCCCGCCAGCCACGAGAAGGCCAGCTCGAGCATGGAATGGCCGCGCTTGGCGCAGAAATCCTGCAGCCGCTCGACGACCGGCCAATTGGCGTCGGTCATGTAGCGCTCGGCGAGCCGCGGCGTCGTGGTCAGCCGCGCGCCTTCCGGCAGCGGCGCATTGCGCTTGTACTTGCCGGTGAGCAGGCCGCTGGCCAGCGGGAAAAATGGCAACAGCCCCATGCCATAGGTCTCCATCGCCGGAACCAGCTCGCGCTCGATGCCGCGCACGACCAGGCTGTATTCGTCCTGGCAGGAGATGAAGCTGTTGAGGCCGAGATGCTTGGCCGTCCATTGCGCCTCGACCGCCTGCCAGCCCGGCAGATTGGAGCAGCCGATATAGCGGACCTTGCCCTGGCGGACGAGGTCGTCGAGGGCGCGCAGCGTCTCCTCGATCGGCGTCAGCGGGTCGGATTGATGCTGCTGGTAGAGATCGATCCAATCGGTCTTGAGCCGCCTGAGGCTCGCCTCGACCGCCGACATGATGTAGCGGCGCGAAGCGCCCTTGAGCACGCCCGCGTCGTCCATCGGCATGCAGAACTTGGTGGCGAGCACGATGTCCTTGCGCCGCGCGCCGAGAACCTGGCCAAGTAATTCCTCCGAGCCGCCGCGATTGCCGTAGGTGTCGGCGGTGTCGAGGAGCGTGATGCCGAGATCGAGCGCCTTGTGGACGACCTTGCGCGTCGCCTCCAAATCGATGCGACCGCCGAAATTGTTGCATCCCAGCCCAACGACCGAGACGCGCAGACCGGACTTTCCGAGATTACGCAGTTCCACTGCAAAGACCCTTTCTTGTGAAAAAGAATTGCGATCAATGGGCCACGATCATGCCACGGCCGGCGGGCGGCGCGTAAGGCCCCCGCACTTGCGCCGGCGGGGCGGCTGTACCATGCTCATCGTTTGAGGGACGGGCCGGGAGTCACCAATATGGCATCCTATACAATTTCCGTGAACGGCAATTCGCTCGCCGTCGACTCGCGCGATCCGGATCAGCCGCTGCTCTATGTTCTCAGGAATTCGCTGGGGCTCACCGGCGCCAAATTCGGTTGCGGCCTCGGCCAGTGCGGCGCCTGCACCGTCATCGTCGACGGCGAGGCGACGCGCTCGTGCCAGATGCCGGTCGCGGCGGCGGTGGGGCGCAAGATCACGACGATCGAGGGGCTGGGCGCGCCCGACAAGCCGCATCCGGTGCAGGCCGCCTTCATCGCCGAGCAGGCGGCGCAATGCGGCTATTGCACCAACGGCATGGTGATGACCAGCACCGCGCTGCTCGCCCGCAATGGCAAGCCGACACTAGGTGAAGCCAAGGAGGCGCTGGCCGGCAATCTCTGTCGCTGCGGCACGCATCAAAGGATCTTGCGCGCCGTCATGCGCGTGGCAGGAAGGGTTGCGCCATGACCGCGCTCCTCTCCCGCCGCACGTTGATCAAATCCGGCGGCGCCATGATCGTCGGCCTGTCGCTGTCCGGCCGCGGCCTCGCCCAGGTTCTGCCCGCCGCCGAGGCGGCGCTCGGCAAAACGGTGGATGCCGGCGAGCTCGACGGCTTCTTCGCCGTGCACGAGAACAACTCGGTCACGCTGTTCTGCGGCAAGGTCGATCTCGGCCAGGGCTTGCGCATCGCCATCCGCCAGATGGCGGCGGAGGAGCTGGGGATCGGCGTCGACCGCATCGCCATGGTCGAGGGCGACACGGCGCTGACGCCGGATCAGGGCGCCACCGCCGGCAGCAGCGGCATCATGCGCGGCGGCGTGCAAATCCGCCAGGCGGCGGCGACGGCGCGCGAGGCGCTGATCCGCCTCGCCGCGGAACGTCTAGGCCAGCCCGCCGAGGCGCTTGAAGCGGTGAACGGCGAGGTGCGGCCGAAGGCCGGCGGCAAGGGCGTCGGCTACGGCGCGCTCATCGGCAACAAACGCTTCGGCCTCAAGCTCGACGCCAAGGCGCCGCTCAAGGACCCCGGCACCTACGTTGTCGTCGGCAAGCCGTTGCCGCGGCCCGACGTGCCGGAGAAGGTGACCGGCCATCACACCTACGTGCACGATCTCAAGGTGCCCGGGATGCTGCATGGCCGCATCCTGCGTCCGCCCAGCATCGGCGCCAAGATCATCGAGGTGGACGAAGCCTCGATTCGCAATATTCCCGGCGCACAGGTCGTGCGGCTCAACGACTTCCTCGGCGTCGTGGCCGAGGAGGAATGGGATGCCGTGCAAGCCGCGCGCACGCTCAAGGCCCGCTGGTCGGAGAGCGCGACGCTGATCGGCCATGACGGCGTGCGCGATTGGATGCGCGCCGGCCCGTTCATGGCCGACGAGGGCCTGACCAAGAAGGGCGATGCCGGCGCCAGCCTCGCCGGTGCCGCGCAACGGGTTTCCGGCACCTATTACTGGCCGCTGCACACGCACGGCTCGATGGGTCCGTCCTGCGCCGTCGCCGATGTGCGCGACGGCAAGGCAACGATCTGGAGCGCCTCGCAGGCGACGCACCGCCTGCGCCTGACGCTGGCAAAAATTCTCACGCTGCAGCCCGAGAACGTGCGGGTCATCTATCTCGACGGCGCCGGCTGCTACGGCATGAACGGCCACGACGACGCCTCGGCCGACGCGGCGCTGTTGTCGAAGGCGCTCAGCCGGCCGGTGCGCGTCCAATGGATGCGCGAGGACGAGCATGGCTGGGACCCGAAGGGGCCGCCGCAGCTTCTGGCGCTCGAAGCGGCGCTCGGCGCGGACGGCCGCATCGCCGCCTGGCGCACCGAGATGTGGATACCGAAGGCGACCGCCGGCCTGCCCAACATCCCGCTGCTCGGGCCGGCCGAGGCCGGCATTGCGCAGGTCCAGGGCATCTCCACGGGCCTCATCAGCCAGAATGCCGGGCCGATGTCCTACAACGTGCCGAACGTCGAAGTGGTCGTGCACTGGCTGAAGGACTCGCCGTTGCGCCCGTCGAATATCCGGGCCCCCGGCAAGATCGCCAACTGCTTCGCCGTAGAGGGTTTCGTCGACGAATTGGCCGCCGCGGCGAAGCGCGACCCGGTCGAGTTCCGGCTCGACGGGCTGTCCGATCCGCGCGGCATCGAAGTGCTGAAGCGGACGGCGGCGCTGCTCGGCTGGAAGCCCCGGCCGTCGCCGGGACCGGGCGGGCTCGGCCGCGGCATCGCCTATGTCCACTACAAGAACAACGAGACATATGTCGCCATCGGCATGGAGGCCGAGGTTGACCGCGCGTCGGGCGCGATCCGCGTCCACCGCATCGCCTGCGCGCATGATTGCGGGCTGGTCATCAACCCCGATGCGCTGCGGCAGCAGATCGAGGGCAACATCCTGCAGACCTTGAGCCGCACGCTGTTCGAAGAGGTGACTTTCGACCGCGCCCGCGTCACCAGCGTCGATTGGGCGAGCTACCCGATCCTCACCTTCCCCGACGTGCCGGCGGTGCTGATCGAGGTCATCGACCGGCCGCGCGAGCCGCCGCTGGGCGCCGGCGAGGCGGCGACGACGCCGGTTCCGGCGGCGCTGGCCAACGCCATCTTCGATGCGACCGGGGCGCGGCTGCGCAATGTTCCCTTCACGCCGGAGCGCATGAAGCAGGCGCTGGCGCGGGGGGCGGCGTGACAGGCCCGCGTTAGCCGACCAACCCCGGCACCAGCTCGCCGCCCGCGTCGACGGTGAGCGTCGAGCCCTTGAAATCGCGGGCGCGGTCGATGGGCTCAATCGCGCCGCCCAGATGCTTGGCCAGGAACGCCTCGGTGACGGCACGGAAGGCGATCTGATTCTCCGGGCGTGAGAAGCCGCCCCTGGGCGATCAGGATCGGCCGGAACGCGCGGTCGATATGGGTAAGCGGCGAGCGCGCCTTGAGGAACGCTTGGCCTTCGTCGGTGTCGGGATCGCCCAGCCGGTTCTTCCACACGCTGAACCATGGACTCCAATAGGGTGGGATCGCCGCCATGAAGGTGAGCAGATTGGCGATGCCGAAGATGTCGACGA
This sequence comes from Pseudomonadota bacterium, assembly GCA_016201015.1. GTDB lineage: Bacteria > Pseudomonadota > Alphaproteobacteria > CACIAM-22H2 > CACIAM-22H2 > JACQDQ01. The sequence continues at coordinate 35,985 of JACQDQ010000192.1, forward strand.
TGCAGGCGAATGCTTCCGGCGTCTTGGTCGCCGCCGTCAGCGCCGAATACCCGCCGTAGCTCGCGCCATAGAAGCCGACGCGTTTGGGGTCGGCGATGCCGCGGGCGACCGCCCAATCGACCGCGTCGATCAGGTCGTCGTGCATCTTGCCGCCCCACTCGCGATCGGCGGCGGTGACGAAGGCTTTGCCGAACCCGGTCGACCCGCGGTAATTGACGCTCAGCACCGCGTAGCCGCGATTTGCGAGCCATTGATGCGTCGGCCAATAGCCCCATTGGTCGCGTGCGTAGGGGCCGCCGTGGATCGCCAGCACCATCGGCGCATTCCTGGCGCCGGTCTCCGGCAGCGTGAGATAGCAAGGAATGGTGAGGCCGTCGCGCGCGCGGAAGCTGACCGCCTCGAGCGGCCGCAGCGCCACGCCGTCGAGAGTCTTGCGTGCCTTGAGCAGCGGACGCAGACGCCGCGTGCCGCGATCATAGAGCGCGTATTCCGGGCTCGCCGTGTCGCGCTCGGAGTAGACGATGACTTTGCGGCCGTCGGCGCTGAACTGACTGAAGTAGAGGTCGCCCGCCGTGGCCGCACGGATCGCCTTCAAGTCGGCGGCAAAAGCGGGATCGACGGCGCGCCAGCGCTGGCGCTCGAACATGGCGCCGGCGGCGAGCGGCCGGCCCGATGCTCCCCTGACAACGAGTTCGTTGATATCGGCCT